>CALAHN010000038.1 GCA_937891825.1 uncultured Alphaproteobacteria bacterium | reverse complement strand
CCACCGGGACCTGGAAGGCCGCAAGACCACCGGCTCGACGATCTTCATTCCCTAAAGGAAACGACCGCCATGCCGCGCCTAGAATTTTTCTTCGATATCTCCAGCCCGTGGACTTTCCTGGCGTTTCATCGCCTGGAAGCGTTCGCGGACGAGGCTGGCGCGGAAATTGTGTGGAAGCCGTTTCTGCTGGGCGGCGTCTTCAACAAGGTCAATCCGTCGGTCTACCAGCGCCGGGACAATCCGATCCCGGCGAAGGACGCCTACTACAAGAAGGACATGGCCGACTGGGCGCTCTATGAGGGGTTGAAGCTGATTTCGCCGTCGGTCTTCCCCTTGAACAGCGTGCGAGCGATGCGCGGCTGCTTCTTTGCCATCCACCAGGGCAAGCTGCCGGCCTATGCCCGCGGCTGCTTCGAGGCCTATTGGCAGAAGGACCAGGACATCTCCAAACCGGAAGCGCTCGCGCCCATCGCCGTCGCCGCCGGACTGGACGAAGGCGCGTTCCTGGCCGCCCTCAACGACGACGCGATCAAGCAGCGGCTGTTCGACGCGACCGACGAGGCGATCGCCCGCGGCGTCTTCGGGTCGCCGACATTCTTCCTGAACGGCGATGACATGTATTTCGGCAATGACCGCCTGGAACTGATCCGCGCCGCCATCAAGCGCGGCTGATCGCACCAGAAGCGGGTCCCGTCACGCAGCAGACGGCCGGCCCATCGACCGGGGCGCGATTGCGCCCAAGGCCAGAGCGCGATAGAACCGGGGCCAATTCCCGAATGCCCGTCGCGCAAAGGACCGCCCCGCCATGGCGTCTTATCAATATATCTATGTGATGAAAGAGCTCTCCAAGGTCTATCCTGGGGGGAAGAAAACGCTCGAGAACATCTGGCTCTCGTTCTTCCCGGGCGCCAAGATCGGCGTGCTCGGCGCGAACGGTTCGGGCAAGTCGACGCTTTTGCGGATCATGGCCGGCGTCGACAAGGGATTTCAGGGCGAAGCTTGGGCGGCCGATGGCGTCAAGATCGGCTTCCTGCCGCAGGAGCCGCATCTCAATCCCGACAAGACGGTGATGGGCAACGTCATGGAAGGCGTCGGCGAGGTCCAGTCGCTGATCGACCGGTTCAATGAAGTCTCGATGCGCTTCGCCGAGGAACTGACCGACGACGAGATGAACGCCGCCATCGCCGAACAGGGCGAACTGCAGGAAAAGATCGACGCGGTCGATGGCTGGGAGATCGAGCGCAAGGTCGAAATCGCCATGGACGCGCTGCGCTGTCCGCCGGGCGACGCCGCTGTCGCCAATCTCTCCGGCGGCGAGCGGCGCCGGGTCGCGCTTTGCCGGCTCCTTCTCTCGAAGCCCGACATGCTGCTTCTGGACGAACCGACGAACCATCTGGACGCAGAATCGGTCGCCTGGCTGGAGCGTTTCCTCGCCGACTTCCCCGGGACGGTCGTGGCCGTCACCCATGATCGGTACTTCCTCGACAACGTCGCCGGCTGGATCCTCGAGCTCGACCGCGGCAAGGGCATTCCCTACGAGGGCAATTACACAGGCTGGCTCGAACAGAAGCAGAAGCGCCTGCAACAGGAAGAACGCCAGGAGCAGGCGCGCGAGCGCACCATCAACCAGGAACTGGAATGGGTCCGCCAGAGTCCGCGCGCCCGTCAGGCCAAGAGCCGCGCCCGCGTGCAGGCCTATGAACAACTGGTCGCGGCGGCCGACAAGGAAACGCTTGAGACCGCGCAGATCGTCATCCCCCCCGGCGAACGCCTGGGCGCGAATGTCATTGAAGCCGAAGGCCTGACGAAAGCCTTCGGGGACAAGGTCCTGATCGACAATCTATCGTTCCGCCTGCCGCCCGGCGGCATCGTCGGCGTGATCGGCCCGAACGGCGCCGGCAAGACGACGCTGTTCCGCATGCTGACCGGACAGGAGCAGCCGGACGCCGGGACGCTGAAGATCGGCGACACGGTCAAGCTTGGCTATATCGACCAGAACCGCGACGCCCTCAGCCCGGAAAAGAACGTCTGGGAGGAAATCTCCGACGGCCTCGACATTATCCAACTGGGCAAGCGTCAAGCGCCCAGCCGCGCCTATGTCGGCGCCTTCAACTTCAAGGGCTCCGACCAGCAGAAGCGCGTCGGCCAACTCTCGGGCGGCGAGCGCAACCGCGTGCATCTGGCGAAGATGTTGAAAACCGGCGCGAACGTGCTGCTGCTCGACGAACCGACCAACGACCTGGACGTGGAAACCCTGCGGGCGCTGGAAGAAGCGCTGCTCGTCTTCCCCGGCTGCGCTGTGGTCATCAGCCATGATCGCTGGTTCCTGGACCGGATCGCGACGCATATTCTGGCGTTCGAGGGCGACAGCCATGCCGAATGGTTCGAAGGCAACTACGAGGATTACGAGGCGGACCGGAAGCGCCGGCTCGGCAAGGCCGCCGACCAGCCGCACCGGATCAAGTACAAGCCGCTCGCCCGCGTGTGAGGGTTGCGCGGCAGGCGCTGGGCTGCGCCAATTAATCCGAATGCCCATGTTTCGGCTGTTTCCTTGGCCTGGGGGTTGCTGTAGGTTAGCTTGAAGGCATTCTGGGGTCAGATAGACCCCGGTGCCGCCATGTAGGTTCAGGAAGAGCAGCCCGACATGCGGGGACCGAGCTCAAGACGCAGCGTGCGCCGCGGCGATGCCGCGCCAAACACCGGCGCGCGCCTGCATGTCGCGAATCCAGGCGCCGCGCCGCAGATCGATCAAGGCCATCTGGCCGCGACGCTGGCGCGTGCGCTCGCCGCCTTTCATGGCGTCGCCGACCGTTCGATCGTCCTTGGCCAGGTCCTGCAATCCATGCTGGAGCCGTTGGGCGCTGTCTCCGCCGTGACCCTGGGCCGCGATGGCTGCGTTCTGGCGTCCGCATCGCGCACGATTTCAGGGCTGGCGACGACCGCGCAATCCCGGCGAACCCTGATCGCCCTCGGCCGGAATGCCATGGCCGGGAAAGCCGCCGTCTCCGATGAGACCGTCTTCGCGACCCCGCTCGCCACGAAAGGCGTAACCACGGGCGCCCTTGTCGTGCTGACCGAATCCGCGGCAGACCCCATTCGACTCGGCGCAGCATGCAGCGTTGTCGGAAGCTGCATCGCGCCCTTGCTGCAACAAAGGGCGCCATCTGGCCAAGCCGGGCCCGAGCGCCAAGACGACCGGCGCGCCGACCGACTGACCGACCGGCTGATCGAGGGCCTGGCCCGGCACACCGACGGCGTCGCGCTCTTCGACAAGGATGGCGGCCTCGTGACCGCGAACGCGGCTTTCGCCGCCGCCTATGGCGCGCGTCGCCAGGACCTGAAGGGCCTGTCGCTCGCGGCCATTGTCGGCCGCTCGGAAACCCGCTTCGGACCGGCGCTGCTCGCCCGCGACCTCAGCCAGGCCGACGACTGCTTGCAGATGGCGCTGTCTGCCGAAGGCCGCTGGCTTCGGCTTGCGACCCAGCGCCTGGAGAATGGCGACGAACTGGTGCTGCAAAGTCTGGCGGACGCGCCGTTCGCCGCCATGGCCGAAAGCCGTCGGCGGATCGAAGCGGCCGAAGCCGCGCATGCGGAGCTCCTGGCCTATTGGGATGACATGACGGTCGGCATCCTCGTGCTGGAGCGGACAGGCCGCATCAGCCGGACCAACCCAGCGGCGTGCGCCTTGCTCGGCCAGCCATCGGAAGCGCTTACCGGCCGGAAGCTTGGTCGGTTCACGGATGCGGCGAAGGATGCCTGGACCCCCGTCGGCCTGCCGGGCAAGACCGACAGCGGCGGCGTGGCGCTGGCCGCCAACGCACGGCAAATGGCGGATGGGCGGACGCTTGTCATCCTGGCGACCTTGCCCCAAGGGGCCGCCGCTCCGCCTGCGCGCGCGGCCGCAGCGCCGGCAAGCGCACGAAAGAATTCCCCGGAGGCCGAGCGCGCCATTGCGGCGACCTTGGCGCTCGGCGAGCTTGGCCATGAAATGCGGACGCCGTTGAACGCCGTGATCGGTTTCACCGACGTCCTGCTCGCCCGGTCCTTCGGGCCGCTCAACGATCGTCAGGCGCAGTATCTGGAAGACATTGGCGGCGCCGGGCGGCATATGCTCGAGATGGTCGACAACATGCTCGACCATGCGCAACTGACGGCTGGCCGCTACGCTTTCGACCCGGAATGGCTCGACCTGCAAAAACTGACGGCAGATGTGCTGCGGCTGTTGGAGCCGATGGCCCATGAGGCCAAGATTACCCTCAGCGCGCCCTCAATTCCGCCGATACAGGTTCATGTCGATCGACGGGGCATGATGCAGGCGTTGATCAATCTGCTCGCCAATGCCATCAAGTTCACGCCCCAGGGCGGCGCCATCACTGTCACGGCGGAGGATGGCGGCGACGGATTGCGTTTGACCGTCAAGGATACCGGCGAGGGCATTCCTGCCAGCGATCTGCCCCGGATCACGCAGCCGTTCACCCAGGCGCGCCGGTTGGGCGCCAAGCCGCTCAAGGGCGCAGGGCTGGGTCTTTCGATCGTCAAGGCCGTTGTCGAGATGCATCAAGGCGAATTGGAAATCAAGTCGGCCAAGGGCGACGGCTCGTCCTTTACCATCATCCTGCCGAAGGACAAGGTTCGCGCCCTGGAGGCTGTATCGGCCTGACGCGGCCCCGTCAGGCTGCGAGAATGACGTCGACCTGGGCGACCAGTTCGCGGAGATGCATCGGCTTCGACAGCACCTGCGCGCCCGAGGGCGCTTCCGTCCGCGCCCGCAGCGCCACCGCGGCGAAGCCGGTAATCAGGATGACGCGCATCGCCGGATCGTCCTGGGACGCGCGGCGCGCCAGTTCGATCCCATCCAGCCCCGGCATCACGATGTCGGCGAGCAACAGATCGTAGCGGTCGGAGATCAGCGCGGCGAGCGCGTCGATCCCGTCGCCCACGGCTTCAACGTCATGTCCGCCTTTTTCGAGGGCGCGCTTCAGGAACGCGCGCATCGAATCATCGTCTTCGGCAAGTAATATGCGCGCCATCGCTATCCCCAAACATCTTGCGCGCAGCATGCCTCAGTCGAGTGAGCGTTTGGTTAAAGCGTTTTCAGATAGGCGATTAGCGCTTCGCGGGACCGTTTGAAACGGACCACGACATCCATCTTGATGCCTGGCGCCGCAGCTTGCGGGTCGGTCAGGAGCGCATCGAGCGCGGCGTCGTTCCAAACCGTGTCCATCGCCTTGAACTGGCGGGTATGGCCGTCCCAGCCCGTCGTCGCCGCCTTGCGGCCGAAAATGCCCGCCAGATGCGGACCGTATTCGGTCTTCCCATCCGCGGCGCGCGCATGGCAGACCGCGCAGCGCTGCTTGTAGATGAAGGCTCCCTTGTCGACCGGGTCGTCGTTCGGCCGGATCGCCGGCGTCACGCCATAGTCGCTGGGCTTCGCGGTCTGGGCGGCGGTCGGGGGCGCATCCGCCGGCGCGGCGGTCTGGGCGCGCGCGGCAGCGCCGAAAGCTGCGAATACGGCAAGCGCCAACGCGGCCGTCGCCACCAGGATTAGGTCCCTACGCTGCTGCATCGCCTTGCCTCCGTCCATCGCGTTCTCGATGCCCAATAGGTGGGCGTTCGAGGCGACGCGGCAAGCGCGAATGTGCCGCTCTGTGAGGCCGATCACAGCCACACGCTCAATCGATCAGCGCCTGATAGGTCAGGGTGCGAAGCTCCCGCCGGATCGGATAGGAGGATGAGGGCAGAAGCTGGGTCATGAAGATCGCGCAAATGCCTTCTGCCGGGTCCACCCAGAACCCGGTCGACGCGGCCCCGCCCCAGGCAAATTCGCCTTCCGAACAGAGCGCCTTCGCCTTGGCGGCGTCGATGACGACTGAGCCCGCGAGGCTGAAGCCGATGCCGTCATAGCTGGTCTCGCTGAACACGGGCTGGCCCATGGACGTAAGGTCGGCGTTGCCCGGCAGGTGATTGCGCATCATGTATGCGGCGGTCTTCCGGCCAAGCGTCCGCGCGCCTTCATACTCGCCAAGGCCGCGCAGCATCTCCGTGAACTTAAGATAATCCGCCGCCGTGGAGACCAGACCGCCGCCGCCGGATGCGAGCGTGATCGGCTGCGCCCAGGACGAGAGCTCGCTCGCCGGATCCGTTTCCTTCCGGCTGCCATCGGCCTGGCGCTGAAACAGCGCCGTCAGCCGCTGCGCTTTGGTCTTCGGCAATTGAAAGCCAGTGTCCGTCATGCCGAGCGGCTTGAAAATCCGCTCCTGCAGCACTTCGGCGAGCGGCTTGCCGGCGACGACTTCGACCAGCCGTCCCAGCACATCGGTCGCGACGCTGTATTCCCAGCGCGTCCCCGGCCGCCAGCGGAGCGGCATGGAAGCGCAGCGCCGGGTCATCTCTGCCAGATCGCCAGTGTTGCGGCTGCCGGAGAAATCGACGCCAGCCGCCTGATAGGCGCGCCCGACCTCCCCCGGCTCCCGGTTGCCGTAGACGAGGCCCGAGGTATGGGTCATCAGATGCCAGATCTTCATGGCGTCGCCGACGGGCTCGGTCTTCATGGCCTCGCCCTCGCCTTCGAGCCAGAGCTGGCTGTTCCCGAACTCCGGCAGGAAGCGCGCGACCGGATCGTCGAGTTGAAACAGGCCTTCCTCGAACAATGCCATCGCCGCCGCCGAGACGATCGGCTTGGTCATCGAATAAATGCGGAAGATATCGTCGGCGGCCATCGGCCGGCCCGTCCCCTCATCCGCCATGCCGCGCTGGTCCCAGTAGACGATCTGGCCATGGCGCGCGATCAGGGTCATGCAGCCGGCGAGCTTGCCGCTCGCCACATAGCCTTCCATCCAGGGTCCGATGCGGGCGAGCCGGTCTTTCGACATGCCGACGGCGGCGGGGCGGGTCGTCGTATTCATGGGCATCAGGTCCTGTAGCTGGCGTCGGTCTTGTCGAGTTTGCGCATCAGCGCCGCGAACTCAAGGTCGCCCTTGGGCTTGTCCGTCGCCCTGACTTCCAGGTCCTCACGGCTGCGGGCGGCGACATTGCCGGATATCTGGCGGACCTTGCCGGCCGCCAGGGCGTCGATCTGCACCTGACAGGCGCGCTCGAGCCGGTAAAGGTTCAGGAAAGCTTCCGGCACCGTGCGGCCGACCGTCAACAGCCCGTGATTCCGCAGGATCATCGCTTTGGCCTCGCCGAGCGCCTGCTGGATGCGCTCGCGCTCGTCCAGATAGACGCTGACGCCTTCATAGTCGTGATAGGCGATGTCGCCATAGAACTGGGTCGAGGTCATCGAGATCGGCAGGAGGCCGTCTTCGAGCGCCGCCACCGCCATGCCGGCCCGGGTATGGGTGTGCATGACGACGCGGTTCTTGTCCGCCTTCGCCATATGGATGGCGGAGTGAATGACGAAGCCCGCATAGTTCACGCCGTAACCGCCGCCGGAAATCACGTTGCCATCGAGATCGATCTTGACGAGGTTCGACGCGGTCACCTCGTCATAGTTCAGCCCGTAGGGGTTGATCAGGAAATGATGCTCCGGCCCCGGCACGCGCGCGGTCAGGTGGCCATAGATCAACTCGGTCCAGCCGAAGTGATCGACAAGGCGGTAGGCCGCGGCCAATTGCACGCGCAATTCCCGTTCGGCCGCATACCCGTCCAGATCGTATGCCGATTGCATCGGCGCCATGCCGTCCATGCCGCAGCCTCCCCCCTTGAACCGATGACAATCAAACCACTTTCAAGCCGGTCCGACCAGACAAAAGCGCGCCCCAGTAGAAGCGCTTGTAACTCATTGATTACGCAGCGCCACGATCGATGAGGCGAACTTCTAGAGAAAATCGAAACCGAGCGCCGCCAGTTCCTTGCGGAGGTTCTGGCGCGGTTCCGGCATGAACTTCTTCGCGACATCGGCGGACCAGCTATCCGGCGCGGTCGGCTTGCCCTCGCTCGCGTAATGGGCGGCGAGCGCGGCGTCGTAGGCGGCGACCGCGGGGTCGAGTTCGCCGCCGTCGCGGGTCTGGCCATATTGCTCGTAGTGCACGACGCTCTCGAACGTCATGCGGGGCTTCTGGCTCGGCACGACATCCGGCCAGCCCAGCACCATGCCGAACACGCAGAACACCCGTTTCGGCAAGCCCAGGATCTTCGCGGTCTCCAGGGCGTTATTCCGGACCGCGCCGATCATGACGCCCTTCATGCCAAGCGAGTCCGCCGCGATATAGGCCGACATGCCGACCAGGGCCGCATCGATCGAGGTGACGAGGCCGGTTTCGAGATTGTTGCGCTCGATATTGCCGCCCTTGGCCGTGACCGCCTTGTCGATCCGGGTCATGTCCGCGCAGAACGCCAGGAACACCGGCGCGTTCAGGACATGCTTCTGCCCGGCCGTCACGACCGCCAGCTTCGCCAGCGTTTCGGGATCGCGGACGACGATGACGCTGTAGGACTGAATGTTCGAGGAGGTAGGCGCGCGGAAGGCCGCCTGCAACACCGCATCGACCTGGGCGTCGGTCACCGGCTCATCGGTAAAGGAGCGGACGCTGACGCGGTTCGCGAGCGTTTCGATGGTGTCGCTGACAAGCGGCCTTTGAATGGCGGCGGTATCGGGCATGGGCAGAACTCCTAGAGCCAGGCGGGAAGCGATTGCTCGCGAATAAGGTCGTCATATTGGCGCGGCGGGCGGGAGAATGACCATTGCCCATTCCGCACAACAGCTTCCGGCGCGCGCGGGCGGCCGTTATATTCCGACGCCATGACGGCGCCGTAGGCCCCGGCGCAAAGGAAAGCAACCTTGTCGCCGGGCTTGAGCGGCGGCAATGGCCGCGCGGCCGCGAACTTGTCAGTGGATTCGCAGACCGGGCCGACGATCTCGGCGGGCGTCCATGGAGCGTCGCCCGGGTCGACCAGCGGCACGATCTCATGCCACGCCTTATAGAGCGCAGGCCGGATCAGATCGTTCATCGCCGCGTTCAGGATGACGAAGCGCAGCCCGGCCGCATGCTTGATCGAAACGACCTCCGCCAGGAGCGCCCCGGTCGGCCCGACGATGCGGCGGCCCGGCTCCAGCACGACTTCGCAGTCCAGGCCCGCCACCGCGGCCTTGACCGTCTCGGCATAGGCCTGGATGGACGGCGGCGTTTCGTCCCTGTAGCGAATGCCCAGGCCGCCGCCAATATCGAACCGCCGCAATCGGACGCCGTTCGCCGCCAATCGCTCCCAAAGCGCGCGCAGCTTGGCGCAGGCCGCGGCGCAGTGCGCCACGTCGGCGATCTGGGAGCCGATATGCATGGCGACCCCGGCGAGGTCGATCCCCGGCAGGGTCGCGGCCTTGGCGTAAATCGCTTCCGCCTCGTCATAGGCGATCCCGAATTTATCCGTGGCCCGGCCGGTCGAGATGACGTCCAGGGTCCCGGCATCGACATCCGGATTGACGCGGAGCGCGACCGCGGCGCGCTTGCCCCGTTCAACCGCGAGCGCCGACAGGCGTTCAAGCTCATACGCCGTCTCGACATTGACCTGCATGACGCCAGCTTCAAGCGCCTCGACCAGTTCCCGGTCCGTCTTGCCGACGCCGGAGAAAACAATCCGATCCGCCGGGACGCCAGCCGCAAGCGCCAGCGCCAGTTCGCCGCCGGAGACGACATCGACGCCGGCGCCCGCATCCGCCAGGACTTTCAGGATGGCGACGGAATCATTGGCCTTCATTGCATAGCAGATGCGCGTCGGCTGGCCCGCAAACGCTGTCCTGAAGGCGTTGAAGCCCTCCAGCACCGCATCGAGGGCATAGACATAGGCGGGGCCGCGAGCGGCGTCCGCGATCGCCGCCAGATCGACGCCGCCGGCCGTCAGGCGGCCATCGACATAGCTGAAGGCCGGCGCCGCGAGCTTCAGGCGATTGTGCAGATCCATGGCGGGCGAACTCATCGTGTCGGGTAAACCTTGGGGTAAACGGGCTTCGCGCCCTCCGGATGCTCAAGCTCGCCTTTCTTGCCGCAACCGGCGAGCAGCAGGCCGATTGCGGCGGCGATCATCCAGGCCCGCATCACGCCTCCTCCGCCAGCAGCCGGGCTTTCGCCGCCTTGACCGCGGCCGCGACCCGGGCCGGCGCCGTGCCGCCGAAGCTCGTCCGCGCAGCCGCCGATGCTTCAACCTTGAGCACGGCATAGACCCGCTCGTCGATCTCGGGCGCGACCGACTGCATTTCGGCGAGCGATAAATCTTCCAGGCCGCAGCCGCGCTTTTCCGCGACGCCTACCAACGCGCCGGCGATATGGTGCGCTTCGCGGAACGCTTTGCCATGCTCGCGCACCAGCCAGTCGGCAACGTCTGTCGCAGTCGTGAAGCCCAGCTTCGCGGCGGCGAGCATCGCCTGACGGTTGGGCTGCATGTCCCGAGCCATGCCCGCCATCGCCGCGATCGCCAGCATCAGCGCATCGACCGCCAGGAAGACTGGCTCCTTGTCCTCCTGCATGTCCTTGGAATAGGCGAGCGGCAGGCCCTTCATCATGGTCAGCAGCGACGTGAAGGAGCCGGCGACCCGCCCGATCTTGGCTCGCACCAGTTCCGCCGCGTCGGGATTGCGCTTCTGCGGCATGATCGAGCTGCCGGTCGTGAAGGCGTCGGAGAGCTTGATGAAACGGAATTGCGCGCTCATCCAGAGCACGATCTCATCGGCGAGCCGCGAGAGGTGCATCGCGTTGATCGAGGCGGCCGCCAGAAACTCCAGGGCGAAGTCACGGGCAGACACGGCGTCGAGCGAGTTGTTCATCGGCCGGTCGAAGCCAAGCGCGGCCGCCGTCATCGTCCGGTCGATCGGATAGGGCGTGCCGGCGAGCGCGGCGGCGCCGAGAGGCGATTCATTCAACCTCGCCCTGCAATCCCGGAAGCGGCCCCGGTCCCGCTCAAGCATCTCGACATACGCCATCAGATGATGGCCGAAGGTTACGGGCTGGGCGTTCTGCAAGTGGGTGAAGCCCGGCATGATGTAGTCGCTCGCGGCGTCCGCCCGTTCGATCAACGCAAATTGAAGATCCTTGAGCGCGGCCAGGACCACGTCGATTTCATCGCGCAGCCACAGCCGGAAATCCGTCGCGACCTGATCGTTGCGCGAGCGGCCGGTATGCAGGCGTCCGGCAGGCGCGCCGATCAGTTCGGCGAGCCGGGATTCCACATTCATATGAATGTCTTCAAGCACATCCTTGAAGACGAACGTCCCGGCTTCGATCTCGCCCAGGACCAGGTCGAGACCACGGGCGATTTCGGCCGCATCGGCGGCGGAAACGATGCCCTGCGCCGCCAACATGGCGACATGCGCCTTGGAGCCATGAATGTCCTGTGCGGCCATTCGCTTGTCGAAGCCGATGGACACATTGATCGCAGCCATTATATCCGAAGCGCCGCCTTCGAAGCGGCCGCCCCACATGGCGTTTGCGTTTTCGGACTTTTCCCTGGTCCCGCCGGAGCCTGACATGCGCCGTTCCTTGATTTTCGTCATCAGTTTAACCGCCGCCTTATGGAGCATCGCGCCAGCTTCGTCCATCGCAGCGCCCCCGCCGCCGACCGACGCCGTCCAACTGCTGGACCCGCCGCAAGCCCTGCCCGCCGAGGACTATGTCGACGCCGCCGGGACCGCGGCCAGCTTGAAGGCTTTCGCCGGCAAAGTCGTCGTCTTGAATTTCTGGGCGACCTGGTGCGCGCCATGCGTCAAGGAATTGCCGAGCCTGGACCGGTTGAGCGGCTTGCTGCCGCCGGACCGGTTCAAGGTGCTGGCGCTCTCGAACGACCGCGGCGGCGCGAAGCAGGCGGCGCCGTTTCTGGCGAAGCTCGGGCTCAAGCATCTCGCCGCCGATCTCGACCCCAAAAGCGCGCTGACTCGCGCGCTTGGCCTGCGCGTTCTGCCGACGACCTATGTGCTCGATCAGGAAGGCATGATCGTCGCCAAACTGGAAGGCATGGCGGAATGGGACAACCCGGCATTCGTCGACTGGCTGATGGCGATGGCGCCGCCTCAATAAGGTCCGGGCACGATCGGGCTGCCGTCGAAGAAGCGTTCGGTCCGGAAGCGGGTCAGGTCGTGCGCCGGAGTCTGGCCGACGACGAGTTCCGCCATGAGCTTGCCGATCGCCGGGCCGATGCCGAAGCCGTGGCCGGAAAGCCCCGTCGCATAGAATAGCCCGGCCAAGCGGTGATCCTCGCCGACATAGGGCACGGCGTCCGGCGTCACATCGATCATGCCGGCCCAGGCCTCGGCGACCTTGACGCCCGCCAGGTCTGGAAAGCGCTGCCCCAACCGCTGCCGCACCCGCTCGACGACGACCGGCGACGGGTCGGGGTTGACGATGCGCATCGCCTCGAACGGGCTGGCCTCATCCGCGCCCCAGCGGCGTTTCGCGCCCCAGGCGCCCGGATAGCCCTTCGGCGCCGCCACGCGAATGCGCACGTCCTTGGCCGACGCCTTCATCAGCTTCAGGTACTTCGCGAAATAACGGAACGACTTCGGCGACAGGAAATGCTCGGCGAGATCGCCGCTGGTCACGGAATAGCCGCCGTCGGCCCGCCGCCGGATCGCCAGGCCGGGGCTGGAAATGTTGGGGCCGATGACATCGGGCGCAGGCTCGGTCCGCATCACCGTCGAGCGCACCGCCAATTGCGGCAGGTCCAGGCCCGCATTGGCCGCGAAATAGGTGGACCAGGCGCCGCCCGCCAGCACCACCCGGTCGGCGCGAACCCGCCCGGCTTCCGTGACGACGCCGGCGACGCGGCCGTTCTGGACGTCGAGCGTGCGCACGGCGCAAGCTTCCCGGATCACGGCGCCCGCGCGCTCCGCCGCCCGCGCCAGCGCCGGCACGGCGACGAACGGTTCGGCGCGGCCGTCGCTCGGCGTAATCATGCCGCCCGCCCAATCGCCCGCGGCCATCGGATAGCGCTGGCGCACTTCGGCGGCGGACAGCAACGTCGTGTCGAGCTGATGCCGCTTGGCGAGATCGTGCCAGCCAGAATATTTCGCCATCGCCGCGGCGTCTTTCGCGAGGTACAGGCAGCCCGATTGCGTGAAGGCGAGGTCGGCCTCGCCGGTTTCGGCGGCCAGCCCCCGCCAGAGGCGGTTCGCCTCGATCATGATCGGCAGTTCGGCCGGGTCCCTGCCCTGCTGGCGGACCCAGCCCCAGTTCCGGCTGGATTGCTCCGCCGCGACCCGCCCCTTTTCCGCGAGGAATACCGACCGCCCGCGCTTCGCCAGGTAATAGGCGGCGGCGACGCCCGCGACCCCGCCGCCAATGACGACGACATCGGCCGCATCCGGCACGGCGCCTGAAAACTGAACCGGCCTCGCCTCGGTGATCATCGACGTCATGGCGCCTCGCTTGGAGCTTGCCTTACCGTGTCAGCCGCATTGTGGCAGCAATATCTAATGCCGGAAATGGCGCATGCCGGTGAAGACCATGGCGATGCCGGCGGCGTCGGCGGCGGCGATCACCTCGTCGTCGCGGATCGAGCCGCCCGGTTGGATCACCGCCGTGGCGCCGGCTTCGACCGCCGCCATCAGGCCGTCGGCAAACGGAAAGAAAGCGTCCGACGCGACGACCGAACCCACGGTCAATGGCACAGCTTCGTCAGCGGCTTCGGCAGCGTCGGCGGCTTTTCGCGCCGCGATCCGCGCCGAATCGACCCGGCTCATCTGGCCGGCGCCGACCCCGACCGTCGCCTGCCCCTTTACATAAACGATAGCGTTCGACTTGACGTGCTTGCCGACGCGGAAGGCGAACAGCAGGTCCGCCATTTCGGCCGCCGTCGGCGCCCGCTTGGTCACGACCTTCAGGTCCGCCTCGCCGATCCGGCCGTCGTCCCGGGTCTGGGCCAGGAGGCCGCCGGCAAGCGTCTTGACGGTCAGGCCCTTCGCCGCCGGGTCGGGCATGCCGCCGGTTTTCAGCAAGCGCAGGTTTTTCTTCTTCGCCAGCGCCGCGACCGCGTCTTCGGCGACGTCCGGCGCGATGATGACTTCGACGAACAGCTTGCCGATCGCCGCCGCCGTCGCCGCATCGAGCGTCCGGTTTACGGCGATCACGCCGCCAAAGGCGCTGACCGGGTCGCACTTCAATGCTGCCTGCCAGGCTTCCAGCAAGGTCGCGCCAGTGGCGACGCCGCAGGGGTTGGCATGCTTGATGATGGCGACTGCCGGAACATCGAATTCCGCCGCCAGCTCAAAGGCGGCGTCGGTGTCGTTCAGATTGTTGTAGGACAGCTCCTTGCCCTGAAGCTGCGTGGCGGTCGCGACGCCCAAGCGAAGACGGCCTGCGGCGTCCGGCATCCGGTAGAACGCCGCCGCCTGATGGGGGTTTTCGCCATAGCGCAGGATCTCGCCTTCGGTTCCGGCGAGAGGCAGCGTCGCCGGCAGGACTTCGCCCCGCTGTTCGGCGAACCATCCGGCGATCCGGGCGTCATATGCGGCCGTCCGCGCATAGGCTTCGCCGGCAAGGCGGCGGCGGAGGTCGAACGAAACCGCGCCGCTCTGCGCCGCCATTTCCGCCTGAATCGCCTCAAGCTGGTCCGGCGCCGTCGCGACCGTGACATAGCCGTGGTTCTTCGCGGCCGCACGGATCATCGCCGGCCCGCCGATATCGATGTTCTCGACACAGGTCGCGGCATCGGCGCCGCCGGCGACCGTCGCCTCGAATGGGTAGAGGTTCACGACCAGAAGATCGATTTCCGGCATGCCATGCTCTTCCAGCGCCGCCTTGTGGGCGGCCAGGCCGCGCACTGCCAGGAGGCCGCCATGCACCTTCGGATGCAGGGTCTTGACCCGGCCGTCCAGAATTTCGGGGAAGCCGGTCACGTCCGCGACTTCGATCGCCGCGACGCCGCCTTCGACTAGCGCCTTGCGGGTGCCGCCTGTCGACAAGACCTCGACGCCCTGGGACGCCAGGAACTGTCCGAATGCGACAATGCCGGTCTTGTCCGACACGGAAATCAGCGCGCGTTTGATCCTGACGAGATCCGGCGCTGGCGGCAAATCGAGCGAAACGGCCATGAACGGGCGACTCCAAGCATGAATACTGTCGAGAAGCCTGGGTTTTGCGCGGAAGGCGAAGGCCCTGTCAAACAGCGCGGTAACTAGATCGCGCGCTCCATGCGGAATGCCCATCGCAGCAAGAGTTTGCCCTCGCCGTCGAACGCCGCCGGGGCTTCGATGCGAAGGGCGGCAGCGGCGGCGCCCGGCCGGCCGCGGTAGGGTTCGGCGGCGAGCCGGGCAGGTCGATCGGCCCGGAACCGCCAGCCCTGGCCGGAATGGGCGCGCACCAGGACGCCGCCATCGTCCAACTGGATTGCATCGGCGCTGGGGTGCAGGTGGAACGCTACGACCATGGCCTGTCCGGCCGGACCGACGGCGCAATCCTCGCCGCGGAGGTCATGCCCGTCGGCCGCGAGGTAGAGGCGACGGCGCCATTCGGCCTGGGGTCGCGACCATGTGTTGGCTAGGGTCAGCAGGGTCGCGCCGCCATCGGCGTCGCGCTCGACGGCGGCCCCGGCCGCCATCCGGCCGCCGGCGAAGCACGGCGCGGAGAAATGCGAGATGCCCGGCGCTTCGAAGCGCGCGGGCGGCGCATCGGAATTGGCGCCCGTGCTGGTCACCAGACGGTCGCCGCCATGGCCGAATTCGAAGGCGCCGGGGCCAGCGCATGTCAGCAGCGTCGACCGGCCCGCGACCGCCCGGGCGAAGCCGGCTTGCGGCAGGTCCAGGGGCGCGCGGCCGCGCCACCCGGACGCCGCGAGCGCCAGATCGATGGTCCAGGGATCGCCTTCGCCGCCGCTGAACACGCCAAGCCCGCCATCCCCAAAGCGCAAGGCGGCAAGCGGCGCCGCCATGGCGCTCGCGGCGTCGCTGCTCGCCTCCGGCGGCGGGCGGCCGACTGCGGCAAAGGCGGCGCGGAGATCGAGCAAGCGCATCAATGCATCGAGCTGGGTCAGCGGCGCCGCGCCGATCAGGCCGCCATCGGGCGCAAGTTCCTTGCGGATCGCCCGGACCAGCGCGCGGTCGACTTCGGTCAGGATGGCCTCCGACCCGCCGATCGCGGCGGCGCCGGCCGCCAGCCCGGCCAGCGCCGCGAACCGGCCAGGGCCGGGCGGCGCCAGATCGATGCGCCGGCGGAGCCACGCCACCTGCACGGCCGTCTGCTCCATCACCTCGGCGCGGAAGGCTGGGCCGGCGCTTGCGGCATAAAATTCATAGGCGCCCATCCAGGCGGAGAGCCGCTGGCCGACGATATCGGGCCGCCAGCCGATGGGGTCGCTTCGACGATTGGTCTCGATCCAGGTCGTGACGCCGCGCCGCGCCGCGCGCCGCGCCGCATCGCCGCCGGCGGACCGAAGGTCGCGCAGCCAGGTGAAGGACTGAGCCCTGCCCCGGCGCACATGATCCCGCGCCAATTCCGGGTCATGGGGATCGGGGTCCAGCGCCGCCATCAGTTCGGCTTCCTGCTGGATCAGCACTTCCGCGCGGCCGGCGTCGCCGGGCCACGGGTCTTTCAGGCGGGCGACCGGTTCGCTCGGCGCATCGGGCGTGGATTGAAACGCCTCGATCAGCGCATCGAGCCACGGCATGTGCTGCCGTGGCGGCTTGAAGCGCGCCAGCGACCCTGGCACTAGGCCGCCCTCGCCTTTCGGCCCGCCATGGCGGCGTTCCGGATCGCCGCCACATTGCGCGCGTAGCCTGCCGGCCCATCCTTGAAGACGGCCGTGCCCGCGACGATGACATCCGCCCCGGCATGGGCGATCGCTCCTGCCGTGGCGGGCGTCGCGCCGCCATCGACCTGCAGGCGGATATCGCGGCCGGACGCGTCGATGCGTCGCCGAACGGCGGCGATCTTCGCCAATTGGCTATCGATGAACGACTGGCCGCCAAAGCCCGGATTGACGCTCATCACCAAGACGAGATCGACCAGGTCGATCAGATTGTCGATCGCCTCGACCGGCGTTCCGGGATTAAGGGCGACGCCGGGCTTCGCGCCGAGCGACCGGATCAGCCCGAGCGAGCGATGCACATGCGGCCCGGCTTCGGGATGCACCGTGATCCGCTCGCAGCCGGCGTTCACGAATTCCGCAACGAAGGCGTCGACCGGGTTGATCATCAGATGGGCGTCGAAGGTCTTGGCGCTGTGCGGCCTGAGCGCCTTGATGACCGCCGGGCCGAAGCTGATGTTGGGCACGAAATTGCCGTCCATGACATCGAGATGCAGCCAATCCGCGCCCGCGGCGTCGACTTCTGCGACGGCGGCGCCCAGGGCCGCGAAATCGGCGGCGAGGATGGACGGAGCGATCAATATATCATTTGGCATGGACTGTTCGTAGCAGGCCGCGAATCGGGGAACAAGCACAACTTCGTTAATCCCGGCAGATGGACGGGCGGACCCGAAATGGGCAGGCTGACGCGCATGTCCGGTCATCGACTCGTCATCCTTGTTTGCGCGGCCCAGATCGCGGCCCAGATCGGCGCCTATGTGTGGTCGGCGCTGCTGCCGCGCCTGCGCGAGGCATGGGACATCGGCCCTGCCGAAGCCGGGATGATTACCGGCGCTTTTTATTTCGCCTACATGGCCGCGGCGCCCTTCCTGGTCTCCCTGACCGACCGGATCGACCCAAAGCGGATATATCTCTTCGGCGCCATTGCGATCGCGGGCGGCCACCTGGCCTTCGCCTATGCCGTCGACGACTTCTGGAGCGCCATGGCGGCCCGCGCCCTTTCCGGCGTCGGCTGGGCGGGCGTCTACATGACCGGACTGAAACTGCTGGCGGACCGGGTCGACGCCGGTCTGATGCGCCGGGCGGTCGCCTGGCATGCGGCCGGGATCGGCATTTCGGGCGCGTTGTCGTTTACGCTCGGCGCTGTCGTCGCCGATGCCTATGGCTGGCAGGCGGCGTTCGCGATCGCCGGCTGGGTCGCGGTCTCGGCTTCGGCATTGGTGTTGATCGCCGCCCCATCCGTCAGGCCGCCCGCGGCCGAAGGTCCCCGGACTGCCTTGCTCGACTTCCGCCCGGTGATGAAGAACCGCCCGGCGATGGCCTTTGCCCTGACCTATTGCGTCCATACCTGGGAAATGAGCGTGCTGCGCGGCTGGATCGTGGCGTTCCTTGGCTATGTCGCGCTCAGCGCCCCGGATCGCACGACGGACTGGGTCGCCCCGGCCCTCGCCGCGACGCTGCTCGCCCTGCTCGGCACGATCGTCAGCGTGTACGGCAATGGCCTCTCGATCCGGATCGGGCGGGAGCGCATCGTCAGGCTCGCGACCGTGCTCTCGGCTGTCGCGTCCCTGCTGCTGGGCGTCGCCGGGCCCGAAGCCTATTGGCTGGCGGTGACGCTCGCCCTGATTTCCGGGGCCGCGATCTGGCTCGACAGTTCGACCCTGACCGGCGGCACTTCGGAGGCCGCCGAGCCGGGGCGGCGCGGGCAGACCCTGGCGCTGCACACGACGCTTGGCTATGCCGGCGGCGCGATGGGGCCGGTGGCGATGGGGTTCATCCTTGCGGCATTTTCCGGGCCGGAGGGCTATACCGATCTCGCCTGGGCGCTCGGCTTCCTGCATGTCGCGGCGCTGAGCCTTGTGGCGCGGGCGATATTCGTGCGCCTTATTGCGGCTCCGCCCCCGCCACGGCATTAATGGGCGCTGCCGACGCCCCACAGAAGGACCTCGCCCCATGACGCCCCCGGACAGCGCCCCGCCAGACGCCCGCCGCAATTCCGAACGGCTGGAAGCGGCTCTCAGCGACTTGCGCGCCCTGCTCGGCGACCGGCTGTCGACCGCCCAGGCCGTTCGCGACCAGCATGCCCAGGGCGAGGACCATTTTCGCCCGGCGCCCCCCGACGCCGTCGCTTTCGCGCTATCGACCGAGGAAGTTTCGGCGATCGTGAAAATCTGCAACGCCAACGACCTGCCAATCATCGCCTGGGGCACAGGCACGTCGCTTGAAGGCAATGTGCAGGCGATCCACGGCGGCGTCACCATCGATCTTTCCGGCATGAACGCCGTTCTGGAAGTGAACGCGGCCGACGGAGACTGCATGACGCAAGCCGGGGTCACCCGCAAGGCGATCAACGAGCATCTCCGCGATACCGGGTATTTCTTCCCCGTCGATCCCGGCGCCGACGCGAGCCTCGGCGGCATGGCCGCGACGGGCGCTTCGGGCACCAACGCCGTGCGCTACGGCACGATGAAGGAGAACGTGCTCGGCCTGACGGTCGTGCTCGCCGACGGCACGATCATGACGACCGGCGGGCGGGCGAAGAAATCATCCTCCGGGTACGACCTGACCCACCTGATCGTCGGGTCCGAAGGCACGCTTGGGATCATCACGGAAGTCCGCCTCAAGCTTTATGGCGTGCCCGAGAAGATCGCCGCCGCCGTTTGCCAGTTCGAAACCCTGGCGGGCGCAGTCGAGACGGCGCAGCAGACGATCCAGATGGGCGTGCCGGTCGCGCGGATCGAACTCCTGGACGATGTGCAAATTCAGGCCTGTATCGACTATTCCAAGCTTGAAGGCTTCGACATCAAGCCGACGCTGTTCTTCGAATTCCACGGCACGGCGGCCAGCGTCGCGGAGCAGGCAGGCACGGTCGAGGCGCTCGCGCTCGACAATGGCGGCGCCGGGTTCCAGTGGACGATGAAGCCGGAGGAACGCTCGAAGCTCTGGCAGGCGCGCCATGACGCCTACTATGCCTGTCTGGCGAAGTCGCCCGGCAAGCGCGGATGGGCGACGGATGTCGTCGTGCCGATCAGCCGGCTGGCGGAATGCATTGTCGACACCAAGGCCGACATCGGCGCCAGCAGCCTCTATTCACCGATCTGCGGCCATGTCGGCGACGGCAACTTCCATTGCTGCATCATGGTCGACCTGGACGATGCGGAGGAACTGGCGCGGGCGACGGCGTTCAACGACCGCCTTGTCGACCGGGCGCTGGCGATGGGCGGATCGTGCACCGGCGAGCACGGCGTCGGCATGGGCAAGATGAATTCCATGGCGAAGGAGCATGGCCCGGCCGCCATCGCGCTGATGCGGACGTTGAAGCGCGCGCTCGACCCGAAGAACATCCTGAACCCCGGCAAGGTTCTGCACGTATGAAGATCGCGATCTATGGCGCGGGGGCGATCGGCGCGCATCTGGGCGGCATGCTCTCCCGCGCGGGCGCGGACGTAGCGCTGATCGCCCGCGGGCCGCATCTGGCGGCGATGCAGGCGAACGGCCTGGTCTGCAAGTTTCAGGACGGCAGCGAATTCACCGCCCGGCCGAAGGCGACCGACGATCCGGCGACGCTCGGCGTCCAGGACTTTGTGATCGTCACGCTGAAAGCCCACCAGAGCGCCGGCGTCGTCGGGCCGATGCAGCCGCTGCTCGGCCCCGATACCGCGGTCGTTACAGCCATGAACGGCGTGCCCTGGTGGTATTTCCACGGCCTCGGCGGCGCCCATGCGGGCCGAACGCTGGAGACGGTCGATCCCGGCCGCGCCCAATGGACCGGCATCGGCCCCGAACGGGCGATCGGCATGGTCGTGCATCCGGCGGTCGAAATCACGGCGCCCGGCGTCATTCAGCATATGGAAGGCGACGCCTACCCGATCGGCGAGCCGTCGGGCGAAAAGACCGCGCGGATCACGGCGCTTTCGGATGCGTTGACGGCGGCGGGCCTGCGGGCGCCGATCCGCGCCAAGATCCGGGACGACATCTGGATGAAGCTCTGGGGCAATCTCTGCCTGAACCCGGTTTCGGCGCTGACGGGCGCGACGCTCGCGGGCCTCGGCCGGGATGCGGCGACGAAGGCGCTGCTCTTCACGCTGGCGGCCGAGGGCCGCGCCGTCGGCGAAGCCGTGGGCGCCCGCTTCCGGGTGACGGCCGAGCGCCGCCTTGCCGCCGCGTTCGAGGTCGGCGAGCACAAGACCTCCATGCTGCAGGACCTGGAACGCGGCCGCCCGATGGAAATCGACGCGCTTGTGACGGCAGTCACCGAGCTTGGCGCCATCGTCGGGGTCGAGACGCCGATGCTGAACGCGGTTCTGGCGCTCGTCCAACTTCGGGCGCGGACCGCCGGCCTCTATCCGACATGACCAAACCATGACGAAGCCGCCAGAAACGCCCGCGCCCGCCGCTGGCGGCAAGGGCAAGGAACAGGCCGCCGCTGGCGGCAAGGGCAAGGAGCAGGCCGCCGCTGGCGGCAAGGCCAAGGCACAGGCCGCCGCCGCCCGTAAAGCCAGACTGGCCGCGACGTTGAAAGCTAACATCCGCCGTCGCAAGGCCCAGACGGCGGGCCGCGAGGCAGCGCAAGAAGACTAAGCCGCTCAGCGATCGACCGCTTTAGCCTTTCCAGGGCCAGGATCGAATTCCGGGGCGAAGCCTGCCGTTCAACATCAATAACCGCGGCAATGCTGCAGCTTTTCCATCGAAATGCGGGCGATCGGCGCAACAATCGGTCGATTGACTGGAATGGCGCGCGGACGTAAGATTTCCCGGATTTGCAGCACACTCCCCAAAGGAGCGCAGACATGCGCGCTATGAAGGCCAAGAATTGTTCAGCGCTGGCATTTGTCGGCTTTCTTGGCGCCCTCGCTCTCCTGAGTTCTCCGAAAGCCGACGCGCAGAATGTCTCGCCGGAAATGCGTCGCGAGCTTGACGCGGCGTTCCAGGGCATCCTCGCGGACCCGACAAATCTCGACAAGACCTACGACTACGCGAAGATGGCGACAGCGGCTGGCGACTATGAGGCCGCGATCACGTCCTACGAACGCCTGCTGCTGTTCAACCCGGACCTGCCGCGCGTGAAGACCGAGCTTGGCATCCTCTACTATCGGCTCGGCTCGTTCGATACCGCCCGCAGCTACCTGACCGACGCCCTGAAGTCCCCCGGCGTGCCGGTCGAGGTGCAGGATCGCATCCAGGAATTCCTCTCCAAGATCGACGAGACCAAGTCGAAGAACCGTTTCAGCGGTTCGCTGGCGTTCGGCGGCCGCTATCAGTCGAACGCGAACTACGGGCCTGAAGGCCAGGTCCTGGTTCTGAATGCGCCCGCCAACCCCAACGACGACACCGAAGCCGACGACGATTTTAATGCGTTCTTCGCGCTGACCGGCCGCTACGTTTACGATATCGGCAACGATGCGGGCGACTTTTTCGGCATCGAAGGCTCTGTCTACGGCGCCCGGCAGCTCGAACTGACGACATTGGACGTCGAGCATTTCCGCGTGATCGCCGGACCGGGACTGCGCTACTACCCCTCCCCCGATACGCCGGTGCTGGTGCGGCCGCACATGCGCGCGACCTATGTCCGGCTTGACGACGAGAGCTATAATTTCTCGCTCGGCGGTGGCCTGGATATCGACTGGAAAGCTTTCGACAAGACGACCCTGTTCCTGAACAGCCTCGCCGAGGACCGGGAATATTATGTGACCAAGGAGCGGCAGAACTCCAACACCCAGGACGGCGCCGCATATGAAGTCGCGCTCGGCGCGATCCATGAGATCGACCAGAACATGGCCGTCCGCGGGCGCGTCTTCGCCGGGATCGTCGACGCCAGGTCCGACTTCGAGGCCTACAGGGAACTCGGCGCGTCGATGACCTTCAACATGCGCTTCGACTCCCCGTTCGAGGGCGATGAGGATTTCGCCCTGGTGGCCGCGCCGTGGAACTTCTCCTTGAACGGCCGCTACTCCAATCGGGAGCATGACGGCCCGAATCTGCTTGTCGCGAACGACACGCGCCAGGACGACGACATTCGCGTCAATTCAACCGTCGCGGTGCCGCTGGCGGACGGGTGGAGCGTCTTCACGACCCTGGGCTACCAGTGGAACCTGTCGAACATTCCGAACAACGATTTCGAGAATTTCAGCGCTACGCTCGGCGCCAATCTGCGCTTCTAGCCAGAGGAGAGACCAGCCATGGCTTCCCGCCATACCTTCCGCTTCGCCGCACTCAGCGTCGCGATCGCAGCACTGCTGATTTGGACGCCCGGCGCTGAAGCCCGTGAGGCCGGCGTCGCCGCCGCGGTCAACACCGACGCCCTGTCGCGGCCGCCGGCGCAGAATGAGCGCATTCTGGTCGTCGGCCAGAACGTCGTGTTCGAGGAAGTCATCAAGACCGGCGAGAATGGCCAGGCGCAGCTTTTGATGCTGGATCAGAGCGCGGTCACCGTCGCGCCGAATTCCGAACTCACTATCGACAAGTTCGTCTATGACCCGGACAAGAAAACGGGCGAGATGGCGCTGAACCTGTCGCGCGGCCTGATGCGGTTTGTCGGCGGGCGCCTGTCGAAAACCGGGTCCGTCAGCGTCCGGACGCCGGTCGCGACCATAGGCATTCGCGGCGGCGTCGCCTTGATTAACGTCATCTCGGACACCGTCGTCGATGTGACCCTGCTTTACGGCGAAGCCATTCAGGGGGTGACGGATACCGGCCAGAATTTCAGCGTCCGCCGGCACGGCTATTTTACCCGGATCGAGCAGGACAAGGGCGCCAGCGCGCCGCAGCCCGCGACGGCGGCGACGCTCGGGAACTCGCTGGCGAAGCTGGAGGGTCGCGCCAGCGCAGCCGCCGGCGCGCCTGAGAAGCCCACCGATACCGGCGCTCAGGAGCAGTTGGGCTCCACGCCGGTTGGGGGCTCGGAAGCCCCGCCGACCAATGACGGCACGAACGCCAATAACCAGAATACGCAGGACGATAACGAGACCCCGAACGGCGAAACCCCCGTCGACGAAACCCTGGTGCTTGAGCCGGAGGACGATACCGAGGTGGAAGAGCCGATTATCGACCTGGCGCAGGAATTCAACATCACGGAGATATTTACGGTCTCGGGCGCCCTGCAAGGAAATTTGATCCTCGGCTCCACGTCTGGCTTGCTCGAGGTTGTTCCAGTTGTGGAGAACAACGAAAATATCGATGAGGCCAACATCGGCGCGGGCGGATTCGGCATCGGCGTGGCCGGCAGCTCGGTCAGCAACCTGGAGCTGCCCGGCGCGACCCCGGTCGGGGGCGGCAGCCAGCAGCTTGGCGATTTGAATGCCGCGGATCAAGAAATCGGCGATCGCTTCATCGCGATCGAAGGCAACGAAGGCTTGCTGATTTCCCGATTCGATGGCCAACCGCTCTCGTTCTCCGTCGGCGGCGCGGGCGATCCCGATGCGGTCACGAACGTTTTCAACAGCGAAGACACACGCACCTATCTGTCGCCGGAAACCTTTAACGCCAATCGCGCCGAAGCCGTCGGCGGCCTTCGGGCGGCTGTCATCGAAGCCCAGAATGTTTCAGGCGACCTCTTTTTCAACTACGACCTTTCGACGGAAGACTTCAACGGCATCGACGGGTCGCGCATTACGGTCTTCGGCGGTCGCGGTTTCCTGTCGCTGCCGACCGGGCAAACCCACTTCGCGCTAAGCGGCGACAGCCAAACTGCTTCCGTATTGCCCTATTCGGATATCGGCCTCTTTCAGTTGCCGATCAACGGCATCGACGACGCCAACACCCGGTTGTTCGACGACGCCGCCGTCAATCAGACGCCGCTGATCGTCGATTGGGACAAGCGCAAGTTCATGTATGCCGGCGGCGTTTTCCAGAACGTGAATGGCGAACCCGGCAGCGACAAGGCCTATGGCATTCAGGCGGTCGCGGGCAATGTCACGGGCGGCGGCGGCGAGTCGCTGGTGCGTTTCGTCGGCGACAATGTCGGCTCGTCGCACATTTTCCTGAACGATATCGAGACGCGCCGACTGCATGTTGGCGCCGCGACGGGCAATCCGCTCGGCGACCCCAATGGCGAAAAAGCCGTCACGATGGATGGGTTCCACGCGACGATCACGCCGAATGAGACGGAGGCGGGCCAACAACCGCCCGTCGTCAGCCAGAACCACCAATTCGGCCTTGAGGCGACGACGCCGTTCGCCTTGAACAATCCGGGCGCGGGCACGACGATCGAAACCCTGTTCGGGGCGATCTTCATCGTCAATGCTGAAGATGAATTAGAGGCGCTGGTCACCAACCCCGACGCAGAAAACGGCCCCGGCACATTAACCATCGACCGGGACGACGGCGAAATTTTAGCCCATTTCCACCTGCACGACCAGGAAGGCATCCGTGTCATAATCGAAAATGTCGGCAGTCAATCCGCGTTCATGGACGATAAGACTTTTGCGATCGCCAAGTCCGCCCTGGATTCTGGCTTCGCCGACGGCAACGATATCGCTTTCATCGCGGTCGCCGCCGATGCGGTCCTGAACGCGAATGATCGGCCATGCGTCTGCGAATTCATGCATTGGGGCTTTATCGCCGGCGGTCAGGCCAATCCGGGCGAACTCAGCAATTCCGTATCCGATATCGGCGTGTTCTTCGCCGGCGTCCCGACGCCGACGATCGATATGCCCGTAACCGGGTCGGCGACCTTCACCGGCGGCGCCTTCGCCTCCGTCTTGCAGCCGGGCCTCGACAGCCCGCAGTTCATGCGCGGCGACTTCTCCATGAACGTGCAGTTCCAGACCGGCGTCAGCGCGGGCGACATGAACCTTGGGGCGAACGCCTTCACGGTCATCGGGCAACATGCCGTCGGCAATTCGGCCCTGAACGTGACCTACTTCCAGGATGCGGCGAATGTCGGCAGCGGCGCTGGCGCGTTCTTCGGCGCAGGCGCGCAGAACCTTGGCGTGACGATCGACATCAACAACGGCGCCGGGCTTGAAGCGGTCGGCGCCGCAGTCGCCGAACGAGCTGGCGGCTGACCCGCGAGGTTATGGCCGCCGTCGAAACGGTCGCGCTCGCCAGCGATATCTATGGCGAGGGCCACGGCCCCAAACTGGTCATCATGCATGGCCTGCTTGGGGCCGCGCGCAACTGGATGGCGATCGCCAAGCGCCTGGGCGCCGATCACGAAGTCCACGCCCTGGACCTGCGCAATCACGGTCGGTCGCCCTGGGTCGATGGCATGTCCTACGAGGCGATGGCGGCGGACGTCGCGGCGTATATCGGCGCCCATGACCTTGGCGCCCCTACCGTCCTTGGCCATAGCATGGGCGGCAAGGCGGCGATGACGCTGGCGCTCAACGCGCCGGAGATCGTCGGCAAGCTGATCGTCGCCGACATCGCGCCGGTCGCCTATGCGCGCGTCGGACGCTCGACCTTCCTTGATTATGTCGAACACATGGCCGCCCTCGACCTTGGGTCCATCCAGCGGCGCGCCGACGCCGACACGGCCTTGGCCGACGCCATTCCCGACAACGGCGTGCGCGGCTTCCTGTTGCAGAACCTTGTGACCGATGAAGCTGGCGGCTTTCGCTGGCGGTGCAATCTCGGCGTGCTCGCGGCCGACATGGAAAATGTCCTGGGCTTTCCTGAACCGCCGCAGGGCGTGCGCTACGACGGCCCGTCGCTGTTTCTGACCGGGGGCGCGTCCGACTATGTGAAGCCGGAGCACAAGCCGCTGATCCGGAAGCTGTTCCCGAAAACCCGGTTCGCGGCCCTGAAGGACGCCGGCCATTGGCTGCATGCCGAGCAGCCCCGCCCCTTCATGGACGCTGTCCGGCAGTTCGCCGCCGCAGGTTAGACCGATCCGCCCTTCGGCGTTCAGCGTCAGGCGGGCGTTAGCGAGCGGGCCAGTTTGGCGACGCGGCCCGTGAGATCAGCGATCGTCGCCGTCGCATCGGCTTCCGCCGCCTTCAGCGCATCCCTTTCCGCCAGCAGCGCCTGTCGCGCAGCTTCGGCGCGCGCCAGGTCGGCCGCCAGGGCGTCCCGGGCTTTCTGGGCGGTCGCGAGCGCTGCTTCGGCGGCCGTTGTATTGGGGCGCTTGCGCGCCGCCGCTTCCGCCGCATCCAGCGCCGCGAGCGCTGCGTCGCGCTCGGCGATGAGCGCGTCCCGCTCCGCCATCAAGGACCGGACCGCTTCGTCATCGCCGGCGCCGCCGCCCGCCGTGCTGGCGACCTGCGCTTCATCGGCGGCGATCAACGCGGCCATGACCAGCAATTGCGCGTCGCCGACCTTGCCGACCTGCCCGGCCAGTTCCTGCACCCGATTGGCCAGATCTGCGCCAAGGCCGCGCAGATGCGGCTCCTGACCGTCTTCGCACGCCATGCGATAGGGCCTGCCGTTCACGGTGATCGTCACTTCGCCCATACCGAACCTCCTTGGCGGTCGCCTCAGATCGACCCATCCTTCGACGAAACCGCCGGAAGGTGGATATGTAGATTGCGCCTCATCAGTCGAAGCAAGGAACCTGCGCCCGCGCTGGCGCAGCTTGCTCCTGGAAGATGGCCTTGGCGCGACGGGACGCAACCCATGCGCCTGGCGATTTTCCGCATTTCGTTCGACCGGCCGCAACCGGCGCGGTCGATGACAGCCGCCTAGGCGCGGCCCGTCAGGATGGCTTCGACCTGCTGGATTGCGCCGTCCAACCGGCGACTGACATCGCCCGTGACCGATTTCAAGCCTTCATGTTCGCGCTGGAGCGCGGCCAGCGCCGAATCCAGGTCCGAGTCCTGCGCGGCGCCGGTTTCGGCATTCGAGGCAGCGATCCGCGCAGCCGCGGCGGCTTCGGCAGCGTCGACGGCGTTCTCAAGCGCTTCAAGCGCTGCTTGCAATTGGCTGGAGGACGTCATTGTCAGCCGAAAAATCCCATTGAGTTGGAGCGCTAGGCGTACTTCTTAATGCAATGCCTCGTCGCGGACGATAAGCCCACGCCGCCGCAGCGTCAACAAGACAAACGCCCCAAGTCCTTGCGCGCTTGACGGCGGGTCGAACAATCCCGCATGAACGGTGCAATTGCCGTGGGCGTTGGCCTGCCGCCATTCTCAATAGTGACGCGCATTTAAGGATACACAGCCACGATGACACGGCGCCAGATGGCGAACGCGCTGCGCGCGTTGGCGATGGATGCGGTTGAAGCCGCCAATTCCGGCCACCCAGGCATGCCGATGGGCATGGCAGATGCAGCGACAGCTCTGTTTGACGGCCCGATGAGCTATGACGCCAGTCATCCGACATGGCCGGACCGGGACCGCTTCGTGTTGTCCGCCGGCCATGGCTCGATGCTGCTCTATGGCTTGCTGCACCTGACCGGCAACCCGCAAATGACGCTCGACCAGATCAGGAATTTCCGGCAGCTCGGCGCATTGACCGCCGGCCACCCGGAGGCCGGCCACCCGCCCGGCGTCGAGACGACGACCGGTCCCCTCGGCCAGGGCATCGCGACCGCCGTCGGCATGGCGATCGCGGAAGCGAAACTGGCGGCCGAGTTCGGCGCCGATCTCGTCGACCATCGGACATGGGTCATCGCCTCCGACGGCGATTTCATGGAAGGCGTGAGCCACGAAGCCGGCGCCATCGCCGGGCATCTCGGCCTCGGCAAACTGATCGTGCTTTGGGACGACAACGGCATCTCGATCGACGGCCCGACCGACCTTTCGATGAGCGACGACGTCCTGATGCGCTTCCAGAGCTATGGCTGGGCGACGGCCCGCGTCGACGGCCATGACGCCAGCGCGGTCGAAGCCGCCTTGAACGCCGCCAAGGCGGACGACGCCCGCCCGACGCTGATCGCCTGCAAGACGACGATCGGTTTCGGCGCGCCCAAGAAAGCCGGAACCGCCGGCTCCCACGGCGCGCCCCTGGGCGCCGAGGAAATCGCCGGCGCCCGGAAGGCGCTGGACTGGCCGTATGCGCCTTTCGTCGTGCCCGACGACATCCGCGCCGCCTGGAAGACGGCCGGCGCCCGCGGCCATGCCGCCCGGGAAGCCTGGGAAGCCCGGCTGCAAGCTGCGCCAGCGGACATCCGAGCCGAGTTCGAGCGCCGCATGGCGGGCGACCTTCCGGCCGGTTTCGCCGGCGCCATGCTGGCCTACCGCGAGACGCTGGCGGCCGAAAAGCCGAAAATCGCGACCCGCGCCGCCTCGCAGCGCGCGCTTGGCGTGATTAATGCTGCCGTGCCGGAAACGCTCGGCGGCTCCGCCGACCTCACCGGCTCCAACCTGACCAAGACCGAGCAGACCAAGCCCTTCAGCAAGACCGACCGGGCCGGGCGCTATGTCTATTGGGGCGTGCGCGAGCATGGCATGGCCGCCGCCGCCAACGGCATCGCCCTGCATGGCGGCTTGATCCCCTACACGGCGACCTTCCTGATCTTCACCGACTACTGCCGCCCGGCGATCCGGCTGGCGGCATTGATGGGCCAGCGGCAGATCTTCGTGATGACCCACGATTCCATCGGCCTCGGCGAAGACGGCCCGACGCACCAACCGGTCGAGCATCTGGCGAGCCTCCGCGCGATGCCGAACTTGCTGACGATGCGCCCGGCCGACGCCATCGAGACCGCCGAATGCTGGGAAATCGCGCTTTGCGAGAAACACCGGCCAAGCGTCATCGCCCTCTCCCGCCAGGGCGTGCCGGCGTTGTGCGACGTCACCGCCGAGAACCGCTCCGCCAAAGGCGCCTATGTGCTGCTGGAAGCCGATGCGCCCCTGCAAGCCGTGCTGATCGGCACAGGCACGGAGCTTTCCCTCGCCGTCGAGGCGAAGGCGCAACTGGAGGCCAAGGGCATCGGCGCCCGGGTCGTCTCCATGCCGTGCTGGGAATTGTTCGACGAACAGGACGCCGCCTACAAGGCCAGCGTCTTGCCGCCGGGCGTCGTCAAGGGCGCGATCGAAGCCGGCATCGGGCTAGGCTGGGAGCGCTATATCGGCGACGGTCCATTCATCGGCATGACGGGCTTTGGGGCGTCGGCGCCGGCTAACGCCCTGTATACGCATTTTGGTATAACATCTGACGCGCTGGCGGCCGCGGTCGCCAGTCGTTTGCAACGCTAAACATCTATCAGGAAACAGGAGACTGCAGGGATGGCGGTTCGGGTCGCAATTAATGGTTTTGGTCGCATCGGGCGCCTGGCGCTGCGCGCTGCGTTGGAAAGCGGCCGCGACGATGTGGAGTTTGTCGCGATCAACGATCTGGGCTCCCCGGAAATGAACGCGCATCTGCTGCAGTACGATTCGGTCCATGGCCGCTTCCCGGGCGAGATCAGCGTCTCGAAGGGCGGGATCTCGGTCAATGGCGGCGCGCCGATCCAGTCGTTCGCCGAACGCAATCCGGCGGCCCTGCCCTGGGGCGAATTGAAGATCGACGTCGTGATGGAATGCACCGGCATTTTCACGTCGAAGGCGAAGGCGGGCGCGCATCTCGAGGCTGGCGCCAAGAAGGTCCTGATTTCCGCGCCGTCGGGCGACGCCGATCTGACGGTCGTCTACGGCGTCAATCACGACAAGATCGCCAAGACCCACGACGTCATCTCCAACGCCTCCTGCACCACCAACTGCCTGGCGCCGGTCGCCGCGATCCTGCATGAAGCCTTCGGCATCAAGAGCGGCTACATGACGACGATCCACGCCTATACCGGCGACCAGAAGCTGCACGACAACCTCCACGACGACATGCGCCGCGCCCGCGCCGGCGCCCTCTCGATGATCCCGACCTCGACGGGCGCCGCCCGCGCCGTCGGCCTCGTGCTGCCGGAGTTGAAGGGCAAGCTCGACGGCACCGCGATCCGTGTGCCGACCGCCAACGTCTCGGTCATCGACTTCAAGTTCATCCCTGAGAAGGCAGCGACCGTCGAAGCGATCAACGCGCTGATGAAGACGGCCGCGAACGGGAACCTGAAAGGCATTCTGGGCGTGAACGAAGCCCCCCTGGTTTCGGTCGACTTCAATCATTCTTCGTTCAGCTCGGTCTTCGACGCGACGCAGACGCAGGTCGTCGATGGCGGCCTGGTCCGCGTCATGTCCTGGTACGACAACGAATGGGGCTTCTCCAACCGTATGTCGGACACGGCTGTGGCGCTGGCCGCCCAGATCTGACCGGCGGCGGGCCTTGCCAGCGTCCGTCGTCGTTCACGATCTGGCGCAGGCGCTTGCAAGCGCCCGCGCGGCGTCGGCGACTGGCGCGCCCTTGACGCTGCGGTCGGCGCATGGCGTCGGACGGAGCCTGGGCGTCGGCGGCTGGATGGCGCTCGCCGCGGCGACGCGGGATAGCGCGCCCGAAGCTCGGCTGACGTTCTGCATCGACTGCGCTGATCACGTCGGCGACGCCCATGCGGCGATCGCCGCCGGGGCGAGGCGCCTGGCGCTCGAGGGCGACGGTCCGGGCGCCCGCCGCATCGCGCGTCTGGCGGCCGCGGAAGGCGCCGAGCTTGACCGAGAGCCGGCCGATCTCGACCTTGCATTCATTCACGATCCGGAGGCGGCCGTCGCCCGCCTGCTTCAATCATCAGCCTGAGGGGGCCAGTTCCATGCGCATGACCCGTAAAGTCAAAGAAATCCTGTCCTGGTACGAGAGCGATAGCCCGGGCACGAAAACCAACATCGCCCGCATCCTGATGCAGGGGAAACTTGCCGGCACCGGCAAGATGGTGATCCTGCCCGTCGACCAGGGCTTCGAGCACGGCCCCGACCGCAGCTTTGCGCCGAACCCGGCAGGCTACGACCCGCACTATCATTTCAAGCTGGCGATCGACGCGGGCCTGAACGCCTATGCGGCGCCGCTTGGCATGATCGAAGCCGGCGCCGACACCTTCGCCGGGCAAATCCCGACGATCCTCAAGATGAACAGTTCCAACAGCCATGCGACCCAGAAGGACCAGGCCGTCTATGGGTCGGTCGACGACGCGCTCCGGCTCGGCTGTTCCGCCATCGGCTTCACGATCTATCCGGGCGCCGACGAACAGTTCGACATGATGGAAGAATTCCGGGAGCTTGCGGCCGAAGCCAAGGCCGTCGGCCTCGCGGTCGTCCTCTGGTCCTATCCGCGCGGCGGCAATCTCTCGAAGGACGGCGAGACCGCCATCGACGTCACCGCCTATGCCGCCCATCTGGCGGCGTTGCTCGGCGCCCACATCATCAAGGTGAAGCCGCCGACCGAGAAGATCGAGCAGAAGGAAGCCGGCGAGGCGCTGAAGAAGGCGAAGGTCGACACATCGAGCCTGTCCAAGCGTATCGAGCATGTCATGCAGTCGGCCTTCAACGGCCGGCGGCTGGTCGTCTTCTCCGGCGGTGCCGCGAAGGGCACGGAAGCCGTACTGAACGAAATCCGCGAAGTCGCGGCCGGCGGCTCGAATGGGTCGATCATCGGCCGCAACAGCTTCCAGCGCGAGCGCGGCGAAGCGCTAGAACTGCTTGACGCCATCGTCAAAATCTATCTCGGGAAAGCTTGAGCCATGGCGACGGGCGCGGACGACGCGAGCGAGGCCTATGACCGGCCGCGCCCACGGCTCTATCTCATCACGCCGGGCGATCTGGCGGTCGACGGCCCATCCCTCAAGGCTTTCGGCGAGCGCCTTGGCGCAGCCCTGGACGCGGGCGATGTCGCCTGCATCCAGTTGCGCCTCAAGGACGTCTCGGACGACGACTGGCGCCGCGCGACCGAGACTCTGATGCCGATCACCCATGCGCGAGATGTGGCGTTTCTGCTGAACGACCGGGCCGACCTCGCAGCCGAACTTGGCGCCGACGGCGTGCATATCGGCCAGGACGACATGCCTTACGCGGAGGCGCGGCGCCTGATGGGGCCTGACGCCATGATCGGCGTCACCTGCAAGGCCAGCCGCGATCTTGCGTCCGAGGCGGCGGAAGCCGGCGCCGATTACGTCGCGTTCGGGGCATTCTTCGAAAGCACGACGAAGACCGTCACCACCCCGGCCAGCCTCGATGTGCTGACCTGGTGGTCAGCGCTGACGACGGTGCCCTCGGTCGCCATCGGCGGCATCACGGCGGCGAATTGCGCGCCCGTGATCCAGGCCGGCGCAGATTTCCTCGCCATCGCCGGCGGGGTCTGGAACCATGCCGACGGACCGGCGGCGGGCGTCATCGCCATCAACAAGGCGATCGACGCCGCGTTCGGGTAGAACAAGGCGCGCTCAGGCGTCGCCGCCCGCATGGGCTGCGGCGCTTTCGCCGGCGATCTTGCCGTAGACCGCGCCCGCCATCAGGCCGCTGCCGCCCGGATAGTTCTCGTAGAACAGGCCGCCGACAAGCTCGCCGGCCGCGAACAGGCCGGGGATGGAGCGGTCGCTGCTGTCCTGGACCGTGCCCTTGGCGTCGATCTTCAGGCCGCCGAAGGTGAAGGTCACGCCGGTCGTCGTCACAAATGCCTCGAACGGTCCCTCGTTGATCGGCAGGGCCCAGTTGGTCTTGTTCGGGCTGAGGCCCTTCGTCGTGACGCCGTCGAGAACGGCGGGATTGAAGTCGCCCGGCTGGCAGGCGGCGTTGAAGTCGGCGATCGTCGCCGTGAGCGCCTCGGGATCGATTTCCAGCTGCACCGCGAGGTCCGCGATGGTGTTTGCCGTCACCTTCGTCACCTGCCGGATGCGATATTCGTCGCGGAGCAGCGGAATGGTCTTCTGGTCGAAGATCTGGACCGCCATCCGGTTGGGCTGGCTCATGATCTCGCGGCCGAATTTCACGTAAGTGTGGTTCCGCAGATCCTCGCCTTCGTCGACGAAGCGCTTGCCCCTGGCGTTGACCATGATGCCCCAGGGATAGGAATGCTTCTGGAAGTTATCGAGCACTTCATAGTCGCCATATTCCGGCGCGGAGATGTCCCAGCCGACGGAATGGCAGCCGGACCAGTTGCCGTAGGGCCGCGCGCCGATATCGATCGCCATCTTGATGCCGTCGCCCATGTTGTGGCGCGTGCCGCGCACCCGCGCCAGGTCCCAGCCCGGCCCCAGATAGCGGGCGCGCATTTCCGGGTTCGATTCGAAGCCGCCGCATGCCAACACGACGGCGCGCGCCTCGATTTCCTCATATCCGTCCGGGCCATTGATCTCGAGGCCGGTGATCCGGCGTTGCTTGTCCTGGATCAGACGGGTCGCGCCCGTCTCATAGCGGATTTCGCAGCCGATCTGCCGGGCGCGCTTGATCTCGGCCTCGACAAGCCCGGCGCCGCCGCCGACGGCTTCGATGTTCACGCCGCCATAGAAATGCTGCTTGCCGTCGACCAGGAACGACTGGCGGCCGAACATCGGGATGAACCGGATGCCATGTTTGCGCAGCCACACCATCGTCGGGCGGGAATTGTCGATCAGCCGCCAGGCCATGTCCTCGTTCGCCTGATGGCGCGTGACCTTCATCAGGGCGTTGTAGAACACGTCCCGGTCATGCACCGGCAACACGATCTGATCGCGCTCGGCCTTTGAAAGATCGGTTAGGACGTCGGTCGCCACATCGTCGATGCCGCTGTGACAGAAACGGAAGCCGCCCGCCGTGAAGTAGGAATTGCCGCCCTTCTCATGCTCCGGCGCTTTTTCCAGCACCAGGACCGAGGCCCCATTTTCCCGCGCCGCCAGCGCCGCCGTCAAAGCCGCGTTGCCCGCGCCGACCACCACGACATCATACGTAGCCATTCAATCTTCCTTCCCATTCCAGCGGCAAAGGCCTAGAGCCTCGCCCCATCCACTCGGCCATATTGCGTCGGGCATATGATCCAGTAAAATTAAACTATTCGTATGAATGTTCAGAGTTTCTAACTTATATGCAGGATCGCTTCGCCCTGAAGGATATCGCCGCGTTCGTGCGCGTGCTGGAGCTTGGCAGCTTCAAGGCGGCCGCTCACGACCTCAGCCTCACGCCATCGGCGTTGACGCAGCGCCTGCAGAAACTGGAGGACGCCGTCGGCGCGCGCCTGATCGACCGCACGACGCGCACCGTCGCCGTCACTGCTGTCGGCCGGGCCTTTCTGCCGTCGGCACGGCGCCTGCTCGATCAGTTCGACCGCTCGATTACCGATCTGCAGGACATGATCCATGCCCGGGGCGGACGGGTGACGATCGCCAGCTTGATCTCCATCGCCACGTATGTGCTGCCCCCGGCGCTCGCGCGCTTCTCCGCCGCATATCCCGATGTCAGCGTCCGCACCATCGACGATTCCGAGCAGGATATCGCGGAATATGTACGGCGCGGGGACGCCGAATTCGCGGTCGACATGCGAACCTCGGACGCCGACGACGACCCGGAGCTCAGCATCACGCCGATCATGGAGGATCGGTTTGTGCTGGCCTGCCGGACCGGGCATCCGTTGGCGGCGGGCGGACCGGTCGGATGGGACAGGCTCGCCGACATGCCGATCGTGACCCTGGGCGCCCGCAGCGGCACCAGCCGCCTTCTGACCGACCGCCTGCCGGAGCGCGCGCGCGCCTTGAACTGGCGCTATGAGGTGCAGCATCTTTCGACGATGATCGGCTTCATCGAAGCTGGCATCGGCGTCGGCATCGCGCCGGAACTGGCGATGCGGGCCATCGCCGGCCGCCCGATTTCCTACCGGCCGATCGTCGATCCGGCGTTCAGCCGCACGGTGCTGCTGGTCGAACGCCGGGGCGCGACGCTCTCCCCAAGCGCGTCGGCCTTGAAGGCCATGCTGCTGGAGGAGTTCAGCGGCGCGCCATGCTCTATCGCCAGCCGGTGAGCCTGACGGCGGCGGCCGTGATGACGCCGTAGGCGAACATGCCCGCGGCGATCGCGCCGAAGACGCCGGCGACCCCGAAATCCGTCAGCTCCGTCGCCAGCAGGGCGCCGCCGAAGGCGATCGCCATCCGGCAAAGGCTGGCGGCGACCGGCCAGACCATCCGCCCGGCGCCCTGGCTCGCGAAATACAGCGCGAGGCCAAGGGCGAAGAAGCCGTAGAACGGCCCGACCGTATGGAAATAGGCGCGCCCGGCCTCAAGCGCGGCCGCATCCGACCCGTCGAGAAAGAGGCGGAGCCAGAGATCGGGCGCAAGCGCTGCGACCGCGCCGATGGCGCCGACCAGCAGCGCCGCGGCGCTGGCGCCGGTCCAACCGATCCGGAGCGCCCGCTGTCTTGCGCCGGCGCCGATATTCGCGCCGACCATCGCCGTCATCGCCGAACCGATGCCGAACACGATCGGCACCATCAGGAATTCCAGGCGCGCGCCAAGGCCATATCCGGCGAGCGCGTCCTGACCGTGACGCCCGACCAGGCCGACCATCAGGACAATCGTCAGCACGGTCTGGACGGCGTTCAACGAGGCCGTCAGACCGACGCGCAGAATGTCGGCGAACATGCTGCGCTCGAACCGCGCGCGGCCGGCGCCGAAGGCGATCCCGCTCCGGCCGGCGAGGATATAGACGACCGCCAGCACGGCCCCGACGCCATAGGCCGCCACCGGTCCGGCGGCGAGCCCCGCCATGCCCAAGGCCGGAAACGGCCCCCAGCCAAGCGCCAGCGCGCCGGCCAGGGGGATCGACGCCAGGGACACGCCCAGCAGAAACAGCGACGGCGTCAGCATGTCGCCAGCGCCGCGCATGATGCTGAGCGAGGAATGGCACAGCCAGAGCGCAATGCAGCCCGGAAAGAACACGGCCGCATAGGCCAGCGCGGCGGCGACCGCGCCCTCCCCGCCGCCAAGCGCTTCAAACACGCTTTGGCCCCAGAGCGCCATCAGCACGGCGAAGAACGCGGCGGCGGCGGCCGCGATCATCCATGCCGCCAGGGCGAGGCCGCCCGTGCGCGCTGCGCCGCCCTGCCCGCCAAGCGCCCGGGCGATCGCCGATGAGATCGCGCCCCCCATGGCCCCCGCCGACATCATCTGCGTCAGCATCACCAGGGGAAAGACCAGCGCCAGGCCAGCCAGCGCCGTGACGCCCAACTGGCCCGCGAAAAATCCCTCCGCGATGCTCATGGCCGCCATCACGAACATGGCGATGACGTTCGGCGCGGCGAGGCGGGCGAGCGTCGGCCCGATCGGCCCTTCGAGCAGACGCCGGGTGCGCGCGGCGCGGCTTGCCGCAGCGGCGGCCGCCTTGCCGCCTGCCTTGCCCGCCAGTGGGCCGGGCGGCCCCTCGGGCGCGTCGGGCGTCGACGGAATTGGGTCGACCGCGAACGCTGACGGGGCGACGAGGGTCATGGTCTGGGCTCCAGCAAGATTGTAGGTTCCTTTTTAGAACTAACATCAGCAATAAGTTCTCTTTCAGAACTCGTCAAGGGCGGCTATATTCAGGCCATGCGATGGCAAGAGCTCAGACAAGAACGCTGCCCTGTCGCCCGTGGCCTGTCGGTCATCGGCGATCGCTGGACCGTGCTGATCCTGCGGGACTGCTTTCAGGGCGTCCGGCGGTTCGATCAGTTTCAGGAGCGTCTTGGGGTGACCCGGCATCTGCTGGCGGACCGGCTGCGCAAGCTGGAAGAGGCTGGCGTCCTGAGCCGCGTCCAATACCAGGAACGGCCCAAACGCTTCGAGTACCGGCTGACCGATGCCGGGCGCGACCTCTATCCGGTGCTGGTCTCGATCATCAAATGGGCGAACGACTACGCGCCGTCCGAGACGTCCCCATCGCTCCGCCTGCTCTCGCGGGCGACAGGCGAACCGATCAAGCCGCTGCTGATCGACGAAAACACCGGCGAGGCGATCTTGCCCCGCGGCGTCATCGCTGCGATGGACTGAAATCCGGCGGCGTTCCTCGCAGTCGGCCGCTGACGGCCGTTCGGGCGGTCAGCCCTGGAAGGTGTAGGGCTGGATCGCATCGCCCATGACGGTCGTTCGGATGAACCGCCGGTTCTCGTTAAGGGGATAGTCGATGCGGCCGGAGTGCAGCAAGCCGCCGCGATTGTCCCACATCAGCGTGTCGCCGACGCCCCAGACATGTTCCCAGCGCACGGCCTCATCCTCGATCCGGTCTGTCAGCTCCTCGATCAGCGCCTCGCTCTCCTCGGACTCCAGGCCCATGATGCGCTGACCGGTATAGGGGTTCAGGAAAATGCCGGGCGCGCCGGTCTTCGGATGGCGCGCGACGACGGGATGGATGGCGATGGTCTTGGCCCGCGCCTCGGCGTCGAGCGCTTCCGCCGCTTTCGCGGCCAGTTTGTTGCGCCGCGCCTGGCCATAGACGAACTCGGCGGTCAAGCCGTTCAGCCGCCGCTTCATCGCCTCCGGCAGCGCCTGATAGACGGCGGTCGTGTCGGCGAAGCAGGTGTTGCCCCCGCTGCTTGGGATCTCGACGGAATGCAGGAGCGTCGCCTTCGCCGGCTTCGGATCGAACGACAGATCGCTATGCCAGCCGTCCCGCGTCCGCGCCGCCGCGCCGCGCGCCGCGCCGACTTCATCATAGGTTCCGTCGGCCTTGCGGTTGGTCATCTGCACGACTTCCGGCACTTCGGGATGCTGATAGGCCCGCTGGACATGTTGCTGAAGCACGCCGAACTGCGCGGAGAAATCCGCCAGTTGCCGCGCGGACAGAGGTTGCGCGCGGAACAGCAGCACCTTGTGCCGGTCGAAAGCATCCTCGACGCGCCGCGCCGCGGCGTCATCCAGGGGCTTGGTCATGTCGAGACCGATCACCTCGGCGCCGCACACATCGCTCAGCGGACGAATTTCAAACAGCATGGCAGTCTTGGCCTCCTCGAGATTGATAACGTGTCATGAGCGGGCGCCGACCATCCGCAGCGCCAATTCGACATAACGGTCGGCGATCGCTTCCGGCGCGAGCACGCCATCGGCGCGCCGCCAGACCGCGACGGCCGTCGCCATGGTGACGATCGCGCGGGTCGTCAGCACCGGATCGGGGCAGTCGAACTGCCTGGCCATCGCGCCGTCCATGACCGGCCGCTCGAACGCGGCCGTGACGCGGTCGCGGCAGACCATGACGGCCGCCCGCTCGTCCAGGCCAAGGCTGCGCAATTCGGAATTGCCGATGAAGGAGGCATCCTGCCGCTCGGCATGGAACAGCACATGGAGCCGAACGACGGCCGCCAGCCGCTCGGCCGGATCGGATCCTGCCGCACGCTCCGCTGCTTCCAGGCTATCCGCCAATTCGGCGGTGATGTCGTAGACGATCCGATAGAGGATCGCCTGCTTCGAGGAGAAGTAATAATAGGCGCTCGAGACGCTGGATTCGGCGCGCTCCGCGATCTCGCGCATGCTGGCGCCGTGGAAGCCCTTCTCGACGAAAGCGGCCAGCGCCGCGCTCAACATGCGCGCTTCGCCGTCTTCCCCCCGACCGCGCGCCGGATAGAGCGCCGCCTGGCTCATGATGCGGCGCGGCCGTGGCGGAGCAATTCCCCGGAGAACGTGTTCGTCGGTCGATCGTCCCGGATCGTGACTTCGCCATTGACCAGGACGAAGCGATAGCCGCTCGCCCGCTGAATCCGCCGCCATTCCCCTGCCGGCAGGTCGTGCACGATTTCTTCCTTCAGGACCTCCAGCCGGTCAAAGTCATAGGCGATGATGTCCGCCGGCGCGCCCTTGATCAGCACGCCGCGCCCCTCGAAGCCCGCGACCTGGGCCGGCAAGGCTGACAGGCGCCAGTGGGCTTCCTCCAGCGAAATCATGCCATGCTGGCGCACGACCTTGCAGATCGTCTCGGTCGGATAGCGCCCTGCGGTCAGGAACTTGGTGTGGGCGCCGCCGTCGGACACGCCGAACAGGACGTAGGGATCGGCCACGATTTCCCGCAGATGCTCGATCTTGCCGTTGGGCGGCGCGGCGAAGAACTCCGTCTCCAGGTCCTCTTCAACCGCCATGTCCAGCATCACGTCGACCGGATGCTTACCCATCTTCTGCCCCGCGAGCGCCAGGGTGTGGTCGAGCCATTGCTGATTCTTCGCCAGCCGCGGACCGACGATGACGATCCCGTCGAGCGGCCCGGTCGCCGTAATCGGCATCTGGTCCTTGAGCGCCTGCCGGCGCGCCGGATCGCCAAGCTTCGCCTTGCGCTCCTCGACGGTTCCGGTCGTAGCTTCGCGCCAGGGCTCGGAATCGTCGAACAGGTTCCAATCGACGAAAGTGAAGCCGAAGCCCGCGTCCGTGGTCAGGCCCTGGCCGACGACCCGGATGCCCCGCTCCCGGCAACTTTGCAGCCAACGCAGCACGCGCCGATGGATTTCCGGCCGATGATCGAAAGCCTGGACGACGTTCATGATCATCGGGCGGCCGGAAAGCTCCGCCATTTCTTCGTAGAATGCCTGATCGCGCCGATTGTCGCCGGAGACGAGCAGCATCTGCATGACGCCTGCATTGCGCTCGGCCAGGACGCGGGCGAAGACGCGGCAGGTTTCGTCGTGCATCACATCGGTCGGCATCGGCGAGCCGTCGAAGTCGCGCTGTACGGCGGCCGGGCCGTCGGGGAGCATGCGCTGCGCCGACCAGCCGCAGCCGCCGGCATCGAGCGCTTCGCGGAACAGCCGCTGCAGTTCCGCATGCTCCGCATCGGTCGGCATGCGGCCCGCCTTGGCGCCCTCCAGGCCCATGACCCAGATCAGCATGGGGCCGACCGGCACATAGGGCAGGATGTTCACGGCCTTCGGCGTCCGCTCGACGCTATCCAGAAATTCCGGGAAGCTCACCCAGTCCCACGGCATGCCCGCCTGCATGGACGCCAGCGGGATCGCCTCCACCCGCGTCATCGACAGCATCGCCCGCTCGCGCATCTCCGGCCGCACCGGGGCGAACCCGAAGCCGCAATTCCCGATCGCGACCGACGTGATGCCGTGCCAACTGGAGAGCGTGCAGTAGGGGTCCCAGAACACCTGGGCGTCATAATGGGTATGGAGGTCGATGAAGCCAGGCGCGACGATCAGGCCGAAGACATCGAGCGTCTCCTCGGCGTCAGCGGGATCGATCTGCCCGATCTCCGCGATCCGGCCATCCTTGACCCCGATATCCGCCCGATATCTGGGCGCCCGCGTGCCGTCGACAACCATGCCGCCCTTCAGGACGCGATCGTACTTCGCCATCGGCCTCGGCCCTCGCCATCAGTGCTATCGAACGTTCGTTCAAATTCTGAAAGTCGTCAAGCGGCGACGCGCGGATAATGCGATGTCTCGCGCTAGATCAAACCAATCTTAGGCGGAATCGCCTAAGATTGGATAATTTGATCGCTATCAATAAGATAGAGCATGGACCGCGCGTCCACTTGGACGCGCCATGCTCTAGCGTAAGCCCCGTCGGTCCGCCAGGGCGAGCAAGCGTCGCGCGTTCTTGACGACGGCGGCGTTGACGACGCGGCCCCCGGCGTGCGTAAGGCCGCTGTCGTCCGCCGCGGCGGCCGCAAGAATAGCCTCGGCTTCCGCGATGGCGACGGGCGCGGGCGTGAAAGCGGCATGGATATGGGGAACCTGGCTGGCGTGGTAGCAGGCCTTGCCGCTGAACCCCATGGCGGCGATCCGGTTGGTTTCCGCGATCAATCCATCAGGATCGTCGGGGTCGCGCCACGGGCCGTCCATGGCCTCGACCCCGGCCGCGCCGGCCGCCGCGGCCACCCTGCCGCGCGCATAAGCCATCGCGTCCCAGCCCCGATCCGATCCAAGCGCGCCCGAGAGATCGTCGCAGCCAAGCAGAAGCGCCGCCACCCCCGGCGCCCGGGCGATTTCGGGCGCGGCCTCCAGTCCCGCCGGCGTCTCGATAATCGGCATCAGGTCGAGGCCCGGATGGACCGCGCCCGCCGTTTGATGCGCCCAGGCGATTTCCGCCGCGCATTCCGCTTTCGGAATGACGAGGCCGTCGGGCGGCGACCGCCAGTCGAGGACGGCCGCCAGATCCCTGATGCCCGCCGGACTGGCCGGATGATTGATGCGGAGATAGCGCAGAAGCGGCCGGTCGAGCGGTCGGTCGAGCGCCCCTTCGAACGCGGCGGCGACGACTGCCCGCGCCTCATCCTTGCGAGCCTCGGCCGTGCCGTCCTCCAGGTCGAACACGACGATATCGGCCCCAGCGGCCACGACCTCCGCGATCCGGTCCGGCTGCAATGCGGGCAAGAACATGGCGCTCCGGCGATTGGGTCGGCGATCGGTCATGCAAGAGGGCTCCCACGGCAAGGTCAGGCGTCTGGATGCTAGGCAATAAAGGCTGATATCGCCAAGTCTTCCAGGCGTCCGGCGGACGGACCGGGACGCTGGCGGCGCGCCAGATCAATCCGTATCGCGGCCGGCGCTGTCGGCATCCAGCTTCCGGCGCTTGCGGGTATATGCGCCTTTGCCGCGCTTCGGCTTCGTCACCCGCTGGCGGGTCGCCGGATCGGCGAGCGCCTTGGCCGCCAGGTTCTTCGGGCGCGGCGGCGATTTCGGGGTTTCTTTCATGGCGGAAGCCTCCGGGCGGGTCCCAGCCCGCCGCCTTATGGACTTGAGCGCCGGTAATAGAGCATCTTCAGCCCGAAAACGATGCAAAGAGGCTGAACCCGCATGCGCATTCTCATCACGGACCGACACATGATCGGCGACGAGGCCCTGGAGCAGGAAGCCGCCGGACCCGATATCGAGCTGGAATTCTTCGCCTCGCCCGACGAAGTCACCGACGATGCCTGGGCGCGCGCCGATGGCGTCGTGACCTATCGCGGCACCAAGGCGGTCATGGCCGCCTTGCCGAAGCTGCAGCGGGCGCGGATCGTCGTCCGCGGCGGCGTCGGCTTCGACGGACTGGACCTGAAGGCGCTCGGCGAGCGCGGCATCGCCGTATGCACCGTGCCGGACTACGGCACGACGGAAGTCGCAGACCATGCCATCGCCATGATGCTGGCGCTCCGCCGGGGCCTCGACCGCTATGAGCAACGCATGCGCCAGGACCCGGCCGGCCTCTGGCGCTATGTCGAAAGCCCCTGCGTCGACCGGCTGCGGGGCCGGACTTTCGGCGTCTTCGGCCTTGGCCGCATCGGCCTTGCCGCGGCCAGACGGGCGGCGGCCTTCGATATGACGGTCGTGTTCTACGATCCGGGCCAGCCCGACGGCTATGACCTCGCGACCGGCTACCGCCGGGTCACGTCGCCGGAAGCGCTGTTCGAGCAAGCCGATACGATTTCGATCCACTCGCCCCTGAACGACAGCACGCGTGGCGCGATCAATCGCGATCTCCTCGGCCGCATGAACGACCGGGCCGTCGTGATCAACACGGCGCGCGGCCCGATCGTCGATCTGGACGCGATGTATGAAGCGCTCAAGGCCGGCCGCCCCGCCGGCGCCGGGCTCGACGTGTTGCCCCAGGAGCCGGCCGACGCGAGCCATCCGCTGATCAAGGCCTACATGAACCGCGAAAGCTGGCTGGAAGGCCGGCTGATGCTGTCGCCCCATGCGGCGTTCTACAGCCCGCCGGGCTTGCGCGACCTGCGTTCCAAGGCGGTCGCGACGGCGGCGGGGCGCGTGCGCGACGGCTCGCTGCGCAACTGCCAGAACCTCGCCTTCCTGGTCGACTGATGCCCGACGGACACGCCCGCCCGCTTCCCGGCGACGCCGCCCTCGCCCGGAAACTCCGGGGCGCGATCGCGGGCGACGTCTGGTTCGACGCCGGCCATCGCGGCCGCTATGCGACGGACGCCTCGATCTATCAGATCGAGCCCCTGGGCGTGATCCGGCCGAAATCGATGGCGGACGTGGAGGCGGCGCTCGCCATCGCGACTGAAGCGGGCGTGCCGGTGCTGCCGCGCGGCGCCGGAACGTCCCAGTGCGGCCAGACCATCGGCGAAGCGCTGGTGATCGACACGTCGAAATATCTCGACAGGATCCTCGATGTCGACGTAGCGGCCGGCACGGCGCGCGTCGAGCCAGGCGTCGTCCTGGCCCATCTGAACGCCCGCCTCGCCCAGGACAAGCTGTTCTTTCCGGTCGACCCATCGACCGCCAGCCGCTGCACCCTTGGCGGCATGACGGCGAACAATTCCTCCGGCGCTCGCTCGATCCGTTATGGGATCATGGCCGACAATGTGCTCGCGATCGACGCGCTACTGGCGGACGGCGGCAGCCGGCGCTTCGGCTGGCTGGAGGGCCGGCACGGCGACGGCCTCGCGCAGTTCCTGCAAGGCCTCGCCGCCCGCGAGGCCGACGAGATCGCCCGGCGCGTTCCGAAAGTGCTGCGGCATGTCGCTGGCTATAATCTGCACCGCATCCCGCCCCCCGGCGCCAATGGCTTCAATCTGGCCGATATTCTGGTCGGATCGGAAGGCACCCTCGGGTTTTTCAAGGCGATCGAGGTCAAACTGCAGCCGCTCGCGCCAGACAAGGTCATCGGGATCTGCCAGTTCCCGAGCTTCCGCGAGGCGATGGTCGCGACCCAGCATCTGGTGACCCTGAAGCCCGACGCCGTGGAGCTTGTCGACCGCACGATCATCGAACGCGCCCGCGCCATGCCGGCGTTCGCCGATGTCGCCCGCATCATGTCGCCGGGCGAGCCGCAGGCCTTGCTGATCGTCGAATTCTCCGGCGAGACCGCGTCGGCGCTCCTGCCGCGGCTGGACGATCTGGAAGCGCTGATGGGCGACATCGGCCATCCTAAATCCGTGGTGCGCGTCACGGACCCTGGCGTCCAGAAGCGCGTCTGGGGCGTGCGGGAGGCCGGGCTGAACATCGTCATGGCGATGAAGGGCAGCGCCAAGCCGGTATCGGTCATCGAAGACTGCGCCATTCCGCTTGAGCATCTGGCCGACTTCACCGAACGCCTGACGGCTCTGTTCGCCCGCCACGATACGGAAGGCACGTGGTATGCCCATGCCAGCGTCGGCTTGCTGCATGTCCGGCCGATCCTGAACATGAAGACGGCCGACGGCGCCCGGCAACTGCGCGAGATCGCCGAAGCCGCCTTCGAGATCGTCGCGGAATATGGCGGCTCCCATTCCGGCGAGCATGGCGACGGCATCGTCCGCTCCGAGTTCATCGCGACCATGCAAGGCCCCCGCCTCGCCGCCGCCTTCGGGGAGATCAAGCAGCGCTTCGATCCCGATAACCGCTTCAACCCCGGCAAGATCGTCGATCCGCCGAAGCTGGACGACCGCAGCTTGTTCCGCTTCCAGCCCGGTTACGCGCCTGTGCCGCTTGAAACCGGGCTCGACTGGAGCCCCTGGGGCGGGTTCCTGGGCGCCGCGGAGATGTGCAACAACAACGGAACCTGCCGCTCCCTGCTGGCGGGCGTCATGTGCCCCAGCTTCCGCGCGACCCGCGACGAAACCCATGTGACGCGGGGACGGGCGAACACGCTCCGCCTCGCGCTGTCGGGCCAGCTTGGGCCGGCCGATATCGCCGGCGGCGCCGTCGAGGAGGCGATGGCGCTTTGCGTCGGCTGCAAGGGCTGCCGCCGGGAATGCCCGACCGGCGTCGATATGGCGCGCATGAAGATCGAGGCCGCCTATCAGAAGCGCAAGACGACGAAGCTGACGCTCGGCGAGCGCATGACGGCGTTTCTGCCGCATCAGGCGAGGCGCCTCTCGAAGTTCGGGCGGCTCATGAACCTTCGGGACCGCCTGCCGGGCGCCGCGCGCCTCTCCGCGCCGCTGACCGGCTTTTCGGCGAAGCGCTCGCTGCCGGCATGGGCGCCCGACCCGTTTGTCGAAAGCATCGGCGGCGTTCCTGTGAGCGACGGCCGGGACGTGGTCCTGTTCGCCGACACCTTCACAACCTGGTTCGAGCCGGAGAAGCCGCGCGCCGCCGTCAAGGTGCTCAGCGCCGCCGGATATCATGTCCATGTCGTCCGAGGAGCGGACGGGCGCGGCGCCTGCTGCGGGCGGACGTTCCTGGGCGCCGGCCTGATCGACGCGGCCCGCGCCGAAGCCATGCGCACGCTCGACCTGATGGCGCCCTTCCTGGATGCGGGCGCGCCCGTGCTCGGCCTGGAGCCAGCCTGCCTCTTCACCTTCAAGGACGAATTTGAGGCGCTGAAGCTCGACGGCCGCGCGGTCAAGCTGGCCGAGGCTGCGCGCATGATCGACGATTTCCTGGCCCATGAGGCGGCGGACGCCCTCCGGCCGCAGCTCCGGCCCATCGCCGACGCGGCGCTGGTGCATGGCCACTGCCATCAGAAGGCGTTCGGCGCGGCGGAAGCGACGCTCCAGGCGCTCAAGCTGATCCCGGATCTGGCGGTGACGATGATTGAAACGTCCTGTTGCGGCATGGCCGGCGCGTTCGGCTATCAGCGCGCGACCTACGACATGTCCGTCGCCATGGCGGAGATCAGCTTGCTGCCGGCGATCCGCGCCGCCGACCCCGGGACGCTGATCGTCGCGGACGGCACAAGCTGCCGCCATCAGATCGCCGACGGCGCCGGACGGAAAGCGCGCCACGCCGTCGAAATTCTCGCTGAATCGCTTGGCTGAAAGGCCTGCCGCGCGTAGGGTTCGGGGGAACCTTTGCCCCGCAGGAGATCGCCGAAATGGCCCGCATCAAAGTCTTGAGCGCCGATGAAGTTCCGGACGCCGCAAAGTCGACCTATGACGCCGTCACCGGCTACGGCCCGTTCGCCAGCCTCGCCGGCGCCATGGCGCAGCGCCCGCCGATCCTGAACCGGATTTTCGGCCTCCTGGGCGACCTTCGGGACGACGGCGTGCTCGACCGGCGTTCGCTTGAACTTGTGCTTGTCGCGGTTTCGAAGCTGAACGCCTGCGATTATTGCGTCGCCCATCACGGCCCGATGTTGCACGTCGTCGGCGCCTCCAAAGCCGCCATCGACAATATCCTGGATTTCGAAAACGTCCCCGAGTTCGACGCGAAGGACCGGCTGGTCATCGAATATGCCCGCCAGGTGACGCTGGACCCCAACCGGGTGCGCGACGGCATCTTCGCGCGACTGAGGGAGTATTTCGACGAGCCGCAGATCGTCGAACTGACCTGGCGGATTTCGCTTTGCGGGGCGTTCAACCGCTTCAACGATGTCCTGCAGCTCGATATCGAGGACGAAGCCCATGTCGCGATGGGATCCGTAGCATGATGCTATTGCGCGGAGCGCTGCTGGCGGCCATTGCGCTGGCGGCCGTCCCGGCCATGGCCCAGACCGGCGCCATAAAGCCGCCGACCGGCGGCGCGGTCGCGGCGCCGAAGGCCCCGACTGCGCCATCGGTGAAAGCCCCGGTCGCGCCCAGGCTCCAGGCGCCGATTCTGCCGGTTCAGGCCGGGCCTGCGACGGCCGCCGGGTCGGCCGCGCCCGCGCCCGCGGTCAACCCGCTCGAAGGCGAGAACAGCGTGCTCGCCGGGCAAGCCCGGGATCTGTCGAAGGCCCTGGACAGCCTGAAAGGCGAGAACGCCGTGCTATCCGGTCAGGTCGGCGACCTCGGCAAGACGATCGATGGCCTCCAGACCGAGAATGCCGTCCTCTCCGGCCGGATCGGCGAATTGGTCGGGCAGGTGAACAGTCTGCAGACCGAGAATGGCTTGCTGACCGGCCGCCTCGAAGAACTGAGCAAGAGCGCGGCTGAGAAAACCGCCGAGATCGAGACCCTGAAGCGATCGACGGAGGTGCTTCGGGCGGTCAATATGGCCGCGGAAAGCGCCAAGGCGGACCTTGCGGCCCGGCTCGACGAAGCCGCGACGTCGGCGGACAATACCAGGCAACTGCAGGAAACCCTCGCCAGCGCCGATGCGAAACTGGCGGCGGCTTCCGTCGAACGGGATGGCCTCGCCGACCGCATCACGGAACTTGAGGCCGCGCTCGCAGCGAGCAATGCCGCCGCCAAGGAAGCCGCGGACCGAGCCGCCAATGCGACCGCGATCAAGCTGACCGCGGCGGCGAAAGTCGAGCAGGCGAACGCCGACCTCCAGTCCGCAACGGCGAAAGCCGCCGATCTGCAGGAGCAACGGACGATCGCGGTCATCGCGGCCATCATCGCTTTCGCGCTCGCGATCTTCGCATTCTTCCGCGGCAAGGGCGGCGCGCCCGAGTGATCCCCGAGGGGCCGCCCGCCCACCGCCCGCATTCTAGAGACCGAGAGCATTCATGACCTGGACCATTGGCGTCGATGTCGGCGGCACGTTCACCGACTTCCATGCGCGCGACGACATTTCGGGCCGGGAAGCCATCTTCAAGCGCCCCTCGACGCCTGGCGACCCCGGCCAGGCCATTCTGGCCGGCCTCGGCGAGATGGCCGCGGCCCATGACATTCCGCTTGCCGATATCGCCCGTGTCGCCCATGGCACCACGGTCGCGACGAATGCGCTGATCCAACGCAAGGGCGCCGTCATCGCGGCCGTCGCGACCCAGGGCTTCCGGGACCTCCTGGAGATCGGCCGGCAGGTTCGGCCGCACATGTACGACCTGAACCTGGACAAGCCGGCGCCGCTCGCGGGCGAAGCCATGCGCTTCGAGGTCCAGGAGCGCCTTAACTGGCGGGGCGAAGCCGTGGTCCCCCTGACCGACGCCGAAGCGGCCAGGGCGGCCGACGCCATCGTCGCGAGCGGCGCCGAGGCTGTCGCCATCTGCTTCCTGTTCGCCTACCTGAACCCAGCCCACGAGCAGAAACTCGCGGCGGCGATCCGCGCGCGGGCGCCCGCCATGCGCATCTCCCTCGCTTCCGACGTGCAGCCGGAATTCCGCGAGTATGAACGCTTTCAGACGACGGCGATCAACGCCTACCTCCAACCCCTGACGGCAGGCTATGTCGAACGGCTGGCGGACGGCCTCAAATCCCTCGTCGGGCAGGCGACGCTTGGGGTCAATCAATCGTCGGGCGGGTTGATGTCGCCCAAGCGCACGGCCGCATATCCGGTCCGGACCGCCCTTTCCGGCCCGGCGGCGGGCGCCGTCGGCGCGGCCCATGTGGCGAAGCGGGCAGGCCGGCCGAATGTCGCGACGCTCGACATGGGCGGCACATCGGCCGACGTTGCGTTGATCGTCGACGGCGAAACCGAAATCGCGTTCCAGCGGGACGTCGCCGGCTTCCCCATCCGCCTGCCCATGGTCGATATCGACACGGTCGGCGCCGGCGGCGGGTCGATCGCCTGGTTCGACCGGGACGGCCTCCTGAAGGTCGGCCCGATCAGCGCCGGCGCCCATCCCGGCCCCGCCTGCTACGGCCAGGGCGGAACCGAACCGACCGTGACCGACGCCAACCTCGTCCTGGGGCGGCTTTCCGAAGCCGGCCTTCTCGACGGCGCCATGCCGCTGCAGCGCGAGCTGGCGGCCCAGGCCCTGGCGCCGGTCGCCCGGCGGGTCGGCGTGTCGCTGGAACAGGCGGCCCTGGGCGTTCTCGCCATCGCGGTCGCGAACATGACGCGCTCGGTCCGGCGCATGTCGGTCGAACGCGGCCGCGACCCGCGGAATTTCGCGCTGATGGCGTTTGGCGGCGCCGGTCCCCTGCATGCCCGCGACGTCGCGGCCGAACTGGGCATGGCCGAAGTGCTCGTGCCCCCGGCGCCCGGCATCGTCTGCGCCGAGGGCCTGCTGGTCTCCGACCAGAAGGAGGATTTCGTCCAGAGCCGCCGGTTGCCGCTTGAGGCCGGACAGATGGACGCCGCCGCCGCGGCCGTCGCGGACCTCGCCAGCGCCGCCGCCGCATGGTTCAAGGCCGAGCGCCTGCCCGCCGACAGCCAGCGCATGGAACTGGCGCTCGACCTCCGCTATGTCGGCCAGAATTTCGAACTGATCGTGCCGGTCGCGGCCAAGGCCAACCTTTCGCCCGACGACCTTCCGCCAGCGGCGGCGATCGAGCGCCTGTTCTTCGAGGCCCATGACCGGGCCTATGGCTTCCACGACCCCGAAGCCGCCGTCGAAATCGTCAACTTCCGGATGACGGCGCGCGGCCGGCTGTTCGACGCGGCCGCGGCGCCCGCAACGCCTGGAGCCCCGGCGCTGCCCGCGCCTGTCGGCCGCCGGCCGGTCTGGTTCGACGCGGCCGGCGCGACCGAAACGCCGGTCTACCGCCGGGAGGCGCTTGGCCCAGGGCTGCGGTTCGAAGGCCCGGCGATCGTCGATCAACTGGATGCGACGACGCCTGTCTGGCCCGGCGACCGGGTCGAAGTCCGGCCGGACGGGTCGCTCGCGATCGCCTTGAAGGGAGCGGCATGATGACGGACCTGGATGCGATCGGCCTCGAGATTCTCTCGAACGCGCTGAAATCGATCAACGACGAATGCTTCGTCGCGCTGATGAAGGCCAGCTATTCGACCAATATCAAGGAACGCCACGACCATTCGACCGCGATCATGGACGCCGAGGGCGCGCTGATCGCCCAGGCCGACATGAGCTTGCCGATCCATGTCGCGTCCATGAGCGGGCTGATGCGCTGCGTCATCGAAAAATATGGCGCGGACATTCATGCGGGCGACCTGTTCGTCGCGAACGATCCCCACACGGCCGGCGGCACGCACCTGCCGGACGTGAATTTCGCGGCGCCGGTCTTCGTCGACGGCCGGATGATCGGCTTCGTCTGCAACATAGCGCACCATGCGGACATCGGCGGCATGGCGGCCGGGTCGATGTCCGGCGGCATGACCGAAATCTACCAGGAAGGCTTGCGCATACCGGTGACCCGGATCGGCCAGCGCGATGAAATCAATCAGGAAATCCTCGACATCTTCCTGTTGAACGCCCGCGCCCCGAAAGAGCGGCGCGGCGATTACTATGCCCAGATCGCGGCGGCGAAGCTGGGCGTCAGGCGGATGCGCGAACTCGGGCGCCGCTACGGCGCGGCGACCCTGAGCGCCGGGTTCCGGCAATTGCTCGAGCGGTCGGCCGCCCGCATGGCGACGGCGCTCAAGGCCGTGCCCGACGGCGTCTATCGCTTCGAGGACTACATGGACGACGACGGCGTCGCGACGACCGACGTGCTGTTCGCCGTTACGATCACCGCTGAAGCTGGCAAGCTCGCCTTCGACTTCGCGGGCACCGCGCCCCAGACCCGCGGCAACATCAACATGACCCTGAACGCGACCCAGGCCGCCGTCATCTATGCGATCAAGGCGCTGCTCGATCCGGAAGCGCCGAACACCCAGGCCGTTATCGACTGCGTGGCGTTGACGGCGCCCCTCGGCTCCGTCGCGAACGCCGTGTTCCCGGCGCCGGTCGCCGGCCGCGCCCATACCTGCCAGCGGGTGATCGACGTGGTGATGGGCGCGCTTGCGCCCGCCCTGCCGCATCTGGTGCCGGCCGCGCCCAATGGGGCCAACACCATGGCGGTCTTCTCCGGCGTCGATCCGCGCTCGGGCGAAAGCTATGTCTATCTGGAGACCATCGGCGGCGGCGCTGGCGGCCGGCCGACCAAGCCCGGCAAGGACGCCGTGCAGACAGGCATCACCAACACCTCCAACCTGCCGGTCGAGGCGATTGAAACCGAGTATCCGCTGATGGTGCTGGAATACGGCCTGGCGCCGGGGTCCGGCGGCGCCGGCCTGCATCCAGGCGGACGGGGCATCCGCCGGATCGTCAAGCCGGTCGATCACCATTGCACCTTCAACGGCGTCGGCGAGCGCTTCCGCAATCCGCCCTGGGGCCTGAACGGCGGCGAGAATGGCGGCACTGGCCGCTTCGCCATGGTGAGCGCCAATGGCGAGGAGACGCCGCTTCCCGGCAAGACCGGCGACCGCGTCGTCCAGCCCGGCGGCGCAGTATTGATGGACTCCCCCGGCGCCGGCGGCTGGGGCAAGGCGGAGACAGCCTGATGGAATTCGATTTGATGGCCCTGCTGCCGCTTGCGGCGATCCTGGCGGGCACGGGCTGCATTGCGGGCGTGCTCGCGGGGCTTCTGGGCGTCGGCGGCGGCATCATCGTGGTGCCGGTGCTGTTCACCATGCTGGGCTTTCTCGATATCGACATGGGCGTCCGGATGCATGTGGCGGTCGGCACCTCGCTCGCCAGCATCGTCCTGACCTCGCTTGTTTCGGCCCGCGCCCATCACAAGCGCGGCGCGGTCGATGTGCCTCTGCTGAAGTCCTGGGGCATCTGGATTTTCTCAGGCTCTATCGCCGGCGTCCTCATCGCGAGCGCGATCACCGGCGGCGCGCTGACGGCCGTGTTCGGCGTCGTGGCCCTTGCCGTCGCGCTCTACATGGCGTTGACGCCGCCGGACTTTCGCCTGCGCGACAGCCTGCCATCCGGCATCGCGGGCCAGGCGAGCGGCTTCGGCATCGGCGGTCTATCGGCGATGATGGGGATCGGCGGCGGCACGCTCTGCGTGCCCTATTTCAACGCCTTCGGGTTTCCGGTGCATCGCGCCGTCGGCACGGCGGCGGCGATCGGCCTGATTATCGCGACGCCGGCCGCCATCGGCTTCATCGTCACCGGCTGGGGCATCCCGGCCCTGCCGCAGGCGAGCGTCGGCCACGTCAACCTGCTCGGCCTCGCCCTGATCGCGCCCTTCACGACCTTGACCGCCCCCCTCGGCGTCAAGCTGGCGCACTACCTCTCGCCGAAAATCCTGAAACGCGCCTTCGCCTTCTTCCTGTTCGTAACGGCGCTGAAAATGCTGCTGCTGTAGCGTTTCGGGCGCTAGATCAAACCAATCTTAGGCGGAATCGCCTAAGATTGGATAATTTGATCGATCTCAATAAGGTAGAGCATGGACCGCGCGTCCACCTGGACGCGCCATGCTCTATGGCAGGCGGGCGAGGAACTCCAGCACGGCGGCATTGAACTGGCCCGGTTGATCGACATTGCTCGCATGGCCGGCATCGGCGATCGTGACCTTCGCGGCGCCCGGAATTTTCTTCGCCATGTAGTCGCTCGCGGCGATGAACGGCTCGTCCCGGTCGCCGACGACGACGAGGGTCGGGACCGCGATCTCCGGCAGGCTCTGGATGACCTTGGCATGGGTCTGCGCCAGCATGCCGCAGGCCGCATTGCGGAGGCCCTTGAAGTTCTGCCGCTGCAGATGCGCTTCCGTGCTGGAGGAGAGCGCAGGCAAGCCGCGCTTCAGGAGGTCGTCGCCTTTTTCGCGGGCGTAGACATTCCATTTGTCCCGCGCCGCATCCTGCTTGAAGCCGGGGCCGGTATCGATCAGCCTCAAAGCCCGGCAGCGCTCGGGATAGCGGCGATAGAAATTGAGCGTCATGTATCCGCCAAGCGACATGCCGCCGATCACGGCGGTTTTGGCCCCCGCCGCATCAAGCACGGCCGCCATATCCTCGACCGTCGCGGCTTCGGAATATTTCTCAGGCTCGTCGGGCGATGCTGTCTGGCCATGGCCGCGCATATCCCAGACGATGATCCGATAGCCGGCATCCGCAAGCGCCGCGACATTCGACTTCCACATGGCGGTCGATAGGTGTTTGAGACAAACCGCCCGGGAACTGGCGACCATCTTTTGACTATCCGAGTGATGGACGAGCCCGTCGGCTCGGACCGGCCGCCTTTCCTGCAGAGCCTGTTCCAATGCAACCAGCACAAAGCTGGCATGCGCCGTTCGGCTTACCCGCCAGCCGACGATGCGGCGGGCGTAGGCGTCGATCACAAAAGCCACATAGACGAAGCCGGCCCAGGTGGCCATGTAGGTAAAGTCCGAGACCCAGAGCGCGTTCGGTCTCGGCGCCTGGAACTGGCGATTGACCCGGTCAAGCGGGCACGGCGGTGATCAGCGGCATCGTTCAGGTGTTGAAGTCCGGGTATCGATGGAAAGATGCGGCGCCGGACTACGGGCCTGATAAAACGCTCTACAATGGGTTTGTGCGCTGGCGGGCGAAGGGCGTTTGGGAGAACGCCTTTACGGCGCTTGCTGCTGCGGGCGGCCCTCCAGCGGAGGTCCTGTTCGAAAGTACGCACGTGAAAGCGCATCGCTCCGCTGCTGGTGGAAAAAGGGGGGCGTTGGCCCAAGCCATCGGCGTCAGCCGGGATGGGCAGAAGACGGAAATCCACGCGCTGAGCGACGGCGCAGGCAGGCCTATCGGTTTCCTGCGAACGGGAGGGAACGCCGCCGATGCTCCGCAAGCGGCTGTGTTACTTGAAAGCCTTCAGGTCGGAGCCATGGTCATGGCCGACAAAGCGTATGACGCCAACGCCATCAGGCGCTTCACCGAAAGCCAAGGTGCGATCCCTAAGTGTCTGTCCGGAAACATGTTGAATCCATTGAACGAATTGTGATTCAAGG
>CALAHN010000037.1 GCA_937891825.1 uncultured Alphaproteobacteria bacterium | reverse complement strand
AGTGGTAGACTTTTGCGCCGCCAATTGGCTGGTTTTTACGCCGCCGTTGACACGAAACCGCTGGCAGAAGGCGCGCCGAACGCCCGCCAGCGTGTTTTCGGCGCCAGCCAGCACGAATTCGACATGCTCCCACCCATCGTCATAATCGTGCCGGAGTTTGGGGTAGGGCGCCTCGACGCCAAAGATCTCCCACCCGGCTACGACGAGCGGGCGATGCAACTGAACAAGCGTTATTTCTCGGCCGTTCACCTGGACTGACGACATGACGCGGCCCTCGGCCCTAAGATCCGCCTTCAGGCGGTCCACGTCTGAAATGCGCTTCAGGCGGACGCAGATGTGGTCGATCTCGAGTTCGCGGCATGCGTCCAGGATCGCCAATTCAGTCAACGCCCCATGCAGCTTGCCGGCGAATGCGTCCGCCTGCGCGCGAAGCGTCCTCCAGGTCAATCTTGAGCGATCGGTCGTTCCCGTCATTCTCTGAGCCATCCCTGCTCGTCGCCGCATCGCCAGAACGCGCCGCCCGCTCGGCCGACCGTCGCGGGCGCCGGCCAACCCGCATAGCATTCTTTGGGCGGAAGCGGGTATCATCAGTCAGACGACCTGGTCGGATTCAACCGCTTTCAGGGACACCTCCAATGGCTCCGCGTTCTGACATTCCGCTGATCGATATCGGCGATCTGATCCGCGCCCCCTGCCCCGCAGCCCATGAGCGGATCGCGGCGGAGATCTTCGAAGCCTGTACGCGCTAAGGCTTCTTCTATCTGTCCGGCCATGGCATCGACGCCGCCCTCCTCGCCGATGCATTCGAAGCGAACCGACGGTTTCATGCCAGGCCGATCGAAGCAAAGCTGGCGTTGAAGCAGAACCGGTGGCATCGCGGCTATCAGGCCTTCGCCGCCTCAAAGCTCGTTTCCCAGGCCCGGTTCGACGCGGCGCGCCTGCCGAACCAGCTGGAATCGTTCTTCATGCGCCACGAGGTGGCCCCAACTCACCCGGATTTCCAACGCAAGCCGCTGCAAGGACCGAACCAATGGCCTGACGATCCGTGGTTCGTCGATGTCGTGCGCCGCTACAATGCGGCGACGACAGCCGTCGGCCTGGCGCTCTTGCCGGCTTTCGCGATCGCGGTCGGCGAGGCGCCGGATTTCTTCGCGCCCCTGTTCGCCCCGCCCGCGACGGCCTTGCGGTTGATCCACTACCCGCCGGCGCCGCCCGACCGGCCCGAAGACCTCTTCGGCATCAGCCCCCACACCGACTATGGCTTCCTGACGATCCTGGCCCAGGATGACGTGGGTGGCCTGCAAATTCAGGCGGTCGACGGCGACTGGATCGATGCGCCCTACCGGCCGGACTGCCTTATCCTGAACATCGGCGACATCCTCGCCCGATGGACCAACGGCCGCTTCAACTCAACCCCGCACCGGGTGATCAATCGGTCCGGCGAACGGAGCCGCTACTCGCTCGGCATGTTCTTCGACCCGAACTTGGATACGGTCGTGGCGCCGCTGCGCCGGTTCGCCGGATCGGGCGCGGCCGGCCCGCCGCCGATCCGCTACGGCGACTACTTCGCCATGCGGCTTGATGCGAACTACCCGGACCGTGTCGGCGTCGCGGCCGCCGGATAGCCCATGGGCCTGGGCTCCATGCGCCTCCGCCATTGCGATCGCTTGGACGGCGCCGTCCAAGCACGGATATTCCGCGTCAGGAGAATGATCGCGGCGGCGCGGCTGAGGCTTGTCTCACTATGATTGAAATCACCCCATCCATCAGCATCGGCGAGACCGAAATCGAGGAGCAGTTCATTCGCTCCCCCGGCGCCGGCGGGCAGAAGGTCAACAAGACCGAAACCGCCGTGCAATTGCGCTTCAATGCGCGAGGGAGCCCTGCTCTGTCGAACGCAGCGTTCCTCCGCCTGAAAACCATTGCGGGCCGGCGCATGACCAAGGCTGGCGTCATCGTCATCACCGCCAATCAGTTCCGCACCCAGGAAGCGAACCGTCGTGACGCCCTGGACCGGCTGATCGCCATGATCCGCGCTGCGGCGACGGCGCCAAGGCGCCGGCGGCCGACCAAGCCGTCCAAAGGCGCCAGAACGCGGCGCCTCGACGCCAAACGGCGACAAAGCGACCTCAAGCAGGTTCGCGGCAAGGTCATTGACGATTGAACTGGCAAAGCAGCTTGCGGCGTCGCGAATGACGGCGGCATCATCCAGGCGACTGCCGCAAAGCGCGCTTCGCTTTGCGCGCCTAAGCGTCGATTGCAAAGCCGCCGGCTTTGCCGGGTCACGACCGGCCGCTCAGGCGACGCACGGCTTCAGCGCCTTGCGGCTTGCCGTCATCAACCGGAAAATCACCAACGGCTTCCGATCAAGCTGGGCGGCGCAGGCCGACTCGGCCTTGCGGTCCGTCATCGACACCGAGCGCTTGCAAGGCCTCAGCCCGTATCACGCCAGACGGAACACCATCACCGCCTGAACGCAAATCGACAGGGGTGGGCAATTACTCTTGCGGGACCGAAGCTTGAAGCGACCGTGACCCGGATCAATGCATCCCAGCTTGCCGATCCCGGGAGCATCATCCGCAGCATCGGCGTCGCCCGCTCGACTGACATGTGGCCGCGCCGCCTTCACGGGCGATCCAGCTGACACAGGCGTCATTCTCATCAACCAGGCGCTGCCGCTCCCGCTCGCCTGGACACAGCAACGGCAGGTCCTGGGCTTCGCCGGAACCGCCGACGCGCCCTCTGCGATACTGTGACTGCCTGAATTGCCGGAAAGAGACCGGGCGCCATTCCGGCCCTGAAAGCCCGGCTGTCTGCGTCTCTCTTACCGCCAATGCAGGCGGGGCGCCGAAAACAGCGCCAACTATCCGAGGGTTACACAGACCATGCGAATCGGCGGAGTGATCGGTCAAAATAATGGTAGTAAACCATAATATTTACTGAATTCCCTATGCTCAAATACAATCACCTGCGTTCTGGGCAAATTCATTTTCCTCCTTCAATTTCGAAACTGGCCGTCAGTCATTGGCGCCGGAAGGCTTTTCGTGAAAACCGCCTTGAGCAAGTATCTTTGGAACAGTCCAAGGCACGAAGGCGAGAACTGCAATAAAAGTTAAAGTAAGAGGTATTGTAATTAGACTAAATCCCAAATCAGATAGAGGAGAAATGTGCCTTGATATCCTTAGACGACTGTGAATCAATTCATAAAGACCCCATGTTGATATAATATATGCGAAAAAAGTTGATACTATAATTAAAATTAATTTTTCCCTTCCTTTAGATTGACCCCTGACTACCGAAACTGCCGTCAAAAACGCCTTATTATGTCTTGCGGTACGCCAAACCCAGATAACAGAAAAAATTCCTGAGAGTCTGTCCGGGATCATAGCGCGGGATTAGAGAGCCTTCTGAGCATGAGGCGG
>CALAHN010000036.1 GCA_937891825.1 uncultured Alphaproteobacteria bacterium | reverse complement strand
CGGCCTCGATCTCCGGCACAGACCTGTCGTTCGATCCGGGCGCGGACTTCCAGGATCTGGCGGTCGGCGAAACGCGCGACGTGACGATTACGGTCCAGGCCCAGGATCAGCATGGGGCCGATAGCGGCACGGCCGATATCACCGTCACAGTGACGGGGACGAACGACGCGCCGACGGTGGTCGCGGGCGTTCTCGCGGCGGACGAAGACGGCGCGGCAGTTGTGTTCGATCTTTCGACCATCGGCGACGACGTCGATAGCGATGACGACGGCGCGAGCCTGACCTACACGATCCTGTCGGCGACGCCTTCGGAAGGCTCGGTGAGCATTTCGGGCGCAAGCTTGTCGTTCGATCCGGGCGCAGACTTCCAGGATCTGGCCGAAGGGCAGACGCGACAGGTCACGATCACGATTCAGGCGACTGACGGGCATTCGGCCATTGGCTCCGGCGACGTCACGGTCACGGTGACCGGCGTCAACGATGCGCCGACGCTGGACCTTGACGCAGATGGCGCGGATGACGGCTTTGCGACGCGGGCGAAATCCGATGGCGGCGCCGTCGCAATCGCAGATAGCGATGCGGCGATTGACGACATCGACTCAGACGGCGGCACGATCGATCAGTTGACAGCGACGATCCAGGGCGGCGGCGCCGCCAACGAAGCGCTGTCGCTAAGCGCCAATGGCGCGTTTGTGGCAAGCTTGCTTGGCGTCACGGTCGCTGGCTCCGGCACGGGCGCGCTGACGTTCACCGGTTCCGCCACGGCGGACCAGTATGAAACCCTCCTGCGTGAAATCCGGTATGCCAACAGCGAGCAGACCTTCGCGCTCGATCCGACGACGCGCCTGATTGGCGTGGCCGTCACCGACGACGGCAATGCCACGAGCAATACGGCGGCGGCGAGCATCATTCTGGATGCCCGCGTGTCGGATACGACGGGTCTTGACGCTTTCACCGGCGGCGAAGGCAATGACATCATCGACGGCCTGGGCGGCAATGACGTCCTGGACGGCGGCGAAGGCGACGACGCCTTGATCGGCGGCGCGGGCGACGACGACCTGAGCGGTGGCGAGAACGGCCGCGACGTGGCGTCCTACGCAGGGTCGCGCGACGATTACACGATCACGAAGACGTCGGACAATGTCTATCAGGTGGTCGACAACAATGCAGTCGACGGCGACGAGGGGACGGACACGCTGACCGAGGTCGAAGAGGTCGACTTCGCCGACATCGGGTTCAACATCGAACTGGACGTCAAAAGCATCGACTTCTCGACGGCGTTCACGCGGTTCAATCAGGATTTCGAAGCGAACGCCGATGGCTTCATCACCGAGACGAACGGCTGGTCGGGTTCGATCACGCCGGTCGCGTCCGGCACGGGCGGGATTGCGTCGAAGGATGGCGGCGACTTCGCGATCTTTACGCAGACGAATGCCGCCGGCGGGTTGACCGGCCCGTTCAGCCGGTTCGACGGCTTCCGGAACGATCTGAATGGCGGCATCGTCACGAGCGTCGACATTTTCCTGGATCCGGATGCGCTGGCGGCGGGGGAAGGCTTCGACTTCTCGATTGCGGCCAACCGGGTGACGGGCGCGCATCTGCAGGACTTCATCTTCCACGTGACCAAGGATACGGGTACGGGCGAGCTCCAGGTCGGGGCGAGCAACAACACCGACTTCATTCCGAAGGAAAACCTGGAGACGATCAACCACGCGACGCTGGAGAGCGCGGAATGGTACACGTTCGAGCACAAGTTCTATGAGAACGCGGACGGCGTGCTTGAAGTTGCGCTGAACGTCTACAATCAGGCGGGCGACTGGCTGTTCACGGAAATTCGCGCCTTCGCCGGCAATCTTGTGGGCACGGTCGCAGGCGGCTCGCGGTATCTCTGGTTCACGAACATCGATGTCGCGGGCGGCATTGCGGTCGACAACGTGACCTTGAAGACGATCAACGACGATCCGGTGCAATTGCTGAGCGGCTCCGCTGCCGCCGAACCCGCTAATGGCAGCACGATCCAGGGAACCTTCCTGACGATCGCGGACGCGCTTGCCGCCGCGGCCGACCTGGACAGCGGCGCGACGCAGCCGGTTCCGGCGGCGGCGATCGACATCACCATCGATCTGGCGGCTGGGGATTATTCCGCTGAGAGTCCGATTGCGATCGACATCGACAATCTTTCGTTCCGGGCCCCGGCGGGCGCGGTCGGATTGGAGTTCGTGCTGGACGACGCCGGTTTGACATTCAACGTCGAGGGCGGCGCGTCGGCGATTGTGGCGGGCGGCCTGGGCGCCGATGCCGTCACCGCCGGTTCGGGCGGCGATACGCTGAGTGGCGGCGCGGGCGACGATAGCCTGCAAGGCGGCGGCGGGGACGATGCGCTGGATGGCGGCAATGGCAATGATACGATCGACGGCGGCGCTGCCGCGGATCAGATCATCGGCGGCATCGGCGTGGACCTGTTGTCCGGCGGCGATAACGACCAAGCCAATGACACCCTGTCCGGCAACGGCAAGGGACCGGATGGCTCGATCGATACGTTCCGGTTCGTCAACCTGTTCGGCAACGATACCGTCACCGACTTCGAGGACGGCGTCGATCAGGTCGTGCTGGACATCACTGGCCTCAGCGGCGCGGCGCAGGTGTTCGCCAACGATAGCGGCGCCGATCATGTTCTGACTGTGGTGGTGGACGGCCTCGCCTCTGCCTCTGTGACCCTGGTCGGCATGGTTGGCCAGATCGATCAGAACGACTTCTCGGTCATCAGCTAGAGCCTGGCGCGTCCAGCGGACGCGCTTCCCAAGCTCTGCTGCGATGCGATCGGTCAAACGACCCGTTCTCAGGCGCTGCCGCCTGAGAACGGGATGATCGGACGGCGATCGCCGGGAGGCTCCCGGCGCAAACTGACAGGCCCTAAGCAGCGATGCCTGGGGCCTGTTTTGCATTTGGGGCAAGGCTGCGTTCGGCCCGATGCCCGGACTGGATTAGCCCAGGATAAAGTCGCCCGCGTCCAGGGTTATCGGAACGACGCCAAGCAGTAGGATCCGGCCGCCGTCATCGAAATCGAGGACGGTCTTGCCGCCGATGGTACGCATGTGGTCCGCGATGTCTTCTTGAAAGCTGTCGAAGCCGAAAGCTGAGACGTCGATCCGGTCGACCCCATGCTTGAAGTCGGAGATGATGTCTCGGCCATCGCCCGGGTTGATGATGAAGACGTCAGCGCCGGAGGAGCCCGCCATACGGTCGTCGCCTTGTCCGCCGGTGATCCGGTCGGCGCCGCTATGGCCGATGATGATGTCGTCGCCGGCGCCGCCGTCGATGATGTCATTGCCGCCGCCCGCCCGCACGATGTCGTCGCCGGCGCCGAGCGTGAATTTTTCGGCGCCGCTGCGCCCGATCCAGTGGATCGAGTCATCATTGCCGATCACGACCTGTTGGGCGGCGACGCCGATCCGTTCGATGCCGGTGAAGATTTGCGGAAGGTTCAAATCCAGCAGCCCGCTCGACATTGAATAGAAGGTGTCCGCATTGCCGGCGCCGCCGTCGATGATGTCGTTGTGGTCAAGATTGCTCAGGCGGACGCGAATGATGTCGTTGCCGGCGCCGCCGTAAGCGGCGTCATTGCCGCTGTCGAGGCGCAGCTGGTCATTGCCGTCGCCGCCGCGCAGGATATCGTCGCCGCCGCCGCCCGAAATGCGATCGTCGCCTTCGCCGCCTTCGACGATATCGTCGCCATTGCCGGCGATGATTGTATCGGCGCCGCGCCCGCCCTTCAGATTGTTATCCATGCCATTCGCGACGATGCGATCGTCGACGTCGCCGCCAATCGCGTTCTCGATACGGGCGCCGGCCGCGATCGTGAACGCCCGCGAGCCGAGCGTCGTCTCGAATCCGCCGGTCATCTGGATGTCGATGCCATTGCCGTAGGCCGCGAAGTTGAGCGTATCGATGCCGCCGGAATCCTCGACATACATCTCGTAGGGGCTTGCGGCTTCGAAGCTGTCGGTCACATAGAAGGCATTGCCGATCGGCGCGTCGCCGCCGAAGAATCGAAGCGTCGCGGACTGAACCAGGCCGGTGGAGCCGGCCGCCTCGTCATAGACGTCGACCAGCCAAAGGCCGTCGGCGCTTTCGCCGCGATAGAAGGACGACGAGAACGTGAAGTTCAGATCGTCGATGGCATACTGGCCGTCCATCGGGCGGTCCATCAGGACGCTGGTCACTTCCGAGGGCGAGGTCAGCGTGATGCGGAGATCGCCCGGGTTCTTGTGCGCGATGTCGATCGACAGCTCGACCCACTCGATGCGAAGATCGTCATGCTCTTCCGCCGAGATGTTCATCGTGTAGGTCTTGGAGCTGAGGTCGCCGACAAATGCGTTGTCGGCTGGAATGTCGAACGCCTTTTCAAAGGTAACTTCATTGGCGGACGTGTTTACGCCCGTCCAGTTCTCAGCCAGCCGGACCGCCGCCTTGGCGTCGACCAGGCCGAAGCCGAAATCGTGGCTGACATTGAAGCCGGCGCCATTCGTCTGCCAGCCGTCGGCGCCGCCGGTCATCCAGGCCGAATTCGCCAGGATCTCCTGGACGTCGCGCCAACCGAGATCCGGGTTCGCTTCAAGCATGGTAGCGACGATGCCGCTGATGACGGGCGCCGCGAAGGATGTGCCGGAGACGTAAACGAAATCGTCGAAGATGTCGCCGTCATTATCCGTGACATTGGTCGTCAGCATCGAGACGCCGGGGGCCGAGACCAGGAGCGCTGCGCCCGGCGTGCTGAAGCTCGCCACATCGCCATTGCTGTCCGTCGCCGCGACCGCGATCGTGTAGCGGGAGTTCAGGAGGCTGTGATAGTTGACGTTGTCGCCGTCCTGGCTCGTGCCGGCGACGAAGTTCCGGTCGTTGCCGGCGGCATGAACCATGACGGTGCCAAGGCCATCGCGGCCGGTGTGCAGCGCGGTTTCCAGGCCGTTGATCAAAGGCGACCAGTAGCTGTTGTTGAAATTGTCGGAGAACGGCGTGCTGTAGCCCCAGCTATTGTTCGAGACATCGACGTCCGCTTGCATGGCGACCATCGCGCCGATCTGGTTCAGCGTCGACCCGCCGAAGCCGAACCGGATGTAGTGGCCGGCGATCGTCGCGTCATAGGCGACGCCGACGACGCCGAAGCCGTTGTCGTCGGCCGCGATGACGCCTGTCACCCAGGTTCCGTGATTGTGGTAGGCGAAGTCCGGCCGGGCATCCTGCGCGATGACGGCATCTTTCTGGTCGACATCGCGGGTCGTGTCGTAATTGGCTGCAATATCGAAGTGCGAATAGTCGAAGCCTTCGTCGATCACGCCGATCGTTACGCCTGCGCCGGAGTAGTCATTCCAGACTGGAACGATATTGACGCCAGCGGAATCTGCGCCGACATCGCCGGAATTCGGCTGCAGATACCACTGGGAAGTCGCATAGGGATCGGCCGCAAGCTTCGCAATCCCATGAGCGCTGCCGCTGTTGCCTTCAGTGAGGCGCGACGCGGCAGTCTGCCAATCGCCCGACTGCGCGGCAGTTACAGAGACTGCCGCGAACGAAGAAGCGCTGAACGAATGTTCGTGGGGTTGGTTGATCATCATCTTCACGGCTGTTGCGGTAAATCTGATGGCGATAGTACGGAGGAGGGGTGAAGGATTCGGTTTAATGACAAAGTAAAATGCTATTCAAAGTCTATAAAAGTCTCTGGAATTCATGTAATGATCCGCGGATATCTCTAAAATTTTATCGAATTCGATGTATTGAGGCTTTTTATAAAATTTTACGGAGATTAGCTTCAGGGTTTTCCTAAATCGCAGCCATATGCGGCGGCAGATCGGGCGCCGCTAAGTGTCTGTCCGGAAACATGTTGAATCCATTGAACGAATTGTGATTCAAG
>CALAHN010000035.1 GCA_937891825.1 uncultured Alphaproteobacteria bacterium | reverse complement strand
TGATCTTTTGATTCAGGCTCTAATCCATAAAATAATGATGTGGCCGCAAAGTACTAATCATCAAAAAATAATGGGAGCCATATGGACTTAGTACCTGCTAGTACCAATAGCCTAGCGCTTATTATTGCAACGGAAAATTTGAATGCACTGGATTTTGCGAGCATTTTCTTGATGCAGCGGACATGCGGTTGGCAGGGTTTCTGGCGGGTTGGCATGTCGCAGTAACAGGAGATTGTGAAATGGCAGTTTTCCATGGTGGAAACGAGAACGACAGCATCGACGGCACTTTTGCCGACGATGTGATTTTTGGCGGTCCCGGCGACGATCTGCTGCGGGGCCTCGGCGGCAATGACGATCTGTTTGGCGAGGACGGCGACGACGTCCTCGTTGGCGGCGCGCTTGAGGACAAGCTGTTCGGCGGCGCCGGACGGGACGAACTCAAGGGCGGCGGCGGCGACGACAAACTCTTCGGCGAAGACAGCGACGACGTCCTGATCGGCGGCGCCGGCAATGACCGTCTGTTCGGCGGCGCGGGCGACGACTGGATTTCCGGTGACGACGGCGACGACCGGGCGAATGGCGGCGACGGCAATGACGAACTTCTCGGCGGCGCCGGCGACGACGACCTCCGCGGCGGCGACGGCGCGGATTACATGGAAGGCAATGACGGCGCCGACATGCTGATCGGCGGCCAGGGCAGCGACTCGATGTTCGGCGGCGCCGGCCACGACGTGCTGAAGGGCGGCGAAGGCGAAGATCACATGGACGGCGGCGACGGCGACGACTATCTCGCCGGCGGCGGCGGCCAGGACGAACTGATCGGCGGCAAGGGCGATGACGACCTGATGGGCGGCCAGGGCGACGACTGGCTTTCCGGCGGCAAGGGCGTTGACGATCTGCGCGGCGGCGCCGGGCAGGACATCCTGAGCGGCGGCGACGACAATGACTTCCTGACCGGCAATGCAGGCGACGACAAGCTGTATGGCGACGACGGCGACGACGTGCTGCTCGGCAAGGACGGCCAGGATTATCTGGTCGGCGGCAATGGCGATGACTGGCTCGGCGGCGGCGATGGCGACGACACCATCTTCGGCGGCAAGGGCGACGACGAGCTGGAAGGCGGCGAGAGCTGCGACATGCTCGACGGCGGCGAGGGCCATGACATCATCATCGGCGGCAAAGGCGATGACCTGATGTCGGGCGGCGCCGGCTTCGACACGTTCGTGTTCGAGAAGAACAGCGGCCATGACCGCATCACGGACTTCGATGTCGATGAGGATGTCCTCAGCTTCCAGGTCAATGGGTTGAGCTTCGGCGATCTGACGTTCCAGGACGTGGGCGGCGATCTGAAGATCTTCATCCCGTCGACGAATGGCGACGACATCACGCTGCTCGGCCTTTCGGGCGCGCATCTGGATGCGTCGAACTTCGACTTCCACTGATCGCTCTGACGATTGGTCCCGCCGCGCCTGGCATTCCAGGCCGGCGCGGCGGGACCGACCTCACTTTCTCATCTAGCTGCTGCGGCGATCGGGCCGCAGGCAAATCAAGGACAGTCAAATGGCGCTCGGAATTCTCTTCTTCGGCCTGATCTCGCTGTTGATCGTGATCGATAATGTGACGGCATTCTCCACGGCCATGCCGATCATCGCCAATATGGCGGCCCCGCTCGCGGTGATCATCACGCTCATCTCGGTTTGCGTCTGGCGGCCGCGCGCGGAAGACTGAAACCGCGCACGGCCCCGACCGGCGGCGGCATGCTCTAACTTCATGATATCGGTCGAATTATCCACGCTTGGGCGGTCCTGCCCAAGCGTGGATTGATTCTAGCGGCCAGGATAAGCGGGTCAGCGGGTCAGCGGGTCAGGAGTTCGGTCGCGGTATCGAGCGCGACCGGCTCATCCCGCAGCAGCAACGGCGCCGCCGCCGCTTCGAAAGCGCTTTCGCCGATGGCGAGCGGGTCGACCGGGTTCAGGCGGCGGTCCAGGGTCAGGCGGGCGATCAACAGGCGGCGGGCGTCGCTGCCGGAAGCTCCGAGCACAGCGCCCTCGGCCGCCATCAGCGCGGCCGTCGTCGCATGATAGAGGCCTGCCGCGGCCGTCCGGCTATGCCGCTCGTGGGCAGGGTCGCCCGCCACTTTACGCGCAAAGTCGATGGCGCGGTCGAAGGTCTGCTGCAAGCGGGACTTGAACTGGCCGGGACAGCCCTTGGCGGCGTCGAGCCAGGTTGCGACATCGGCCGCAAGCGCTTCCTCGGCATGTTCCTTGCCGACCGCGCGGGCGATCACGTCCAGCGCGTTCATATTGGTCGTGCCTTCCCAGAGCAGGCCGATCTGCGCCTCGCGAACCAGCCGCGCGTTGGCCCATTCCTCGATATAGCCATTGCCGCCGCGCGTCTCCATCGACGCCGTCGCGACCGGCACATTGTCCCGGCAGGCCATCATTTTCAGCAGCGGCGTCGCGATCCGAAGCGCCTTGGCGCCTTGCGCGTCCCCGGCATTGGCGCGCCGCATGGCGCTTGCCGCGTAGAACATTGCGGTCAGCGCCTGTTCCGTCGGCACGAGGATATCCAGGAGCTGGCCTTGCATCAGCGGCTTGTTGATGACCGGCTCCCTGAACTGACGGCGAAAGCGGGCGACGGCCAGCGCTTCGTTCAGGCAGCGGCGCATCATGCCTGCCGCGCGCACGCCGTGGGACAGGCGCGACAGGTTCACCTGCCGCAACATCTGCTTGATGCCGTCCTTGACGTCGCCGACGGCATAAGCCTTGGCGCCGTCGAAGATGATCTCGCCCGAGGCCATGCTGCGCGTGCCGAGCTTCTTTTTCAGGCGGACGATCCGGTAGCTGTTGCGCGACCCGTCCTCGAGCCGGCGCGGCATGGCGAAGAGGCCGAGGCCCTTCGTGCCCGCGGGCGCGCCGGCCGGCCGGGCCAGCAGCAGGGCCACATCGGCGTCGGCGTGGGAGCAGAACCACTTCTCGCCATACAGCCGCCAGGCGTCGCCGTCCTGCACGGCGGTCAGCGTCGCCTCGCCGACATCGGAGCCCGCCGCCTTTTCGGTCATGAACTGGGCGCCGGTCAGCCGCTTCTCGAAATCGAGCGAGGTCATGCCTTCCCAGAACATCTCCTTGAGCTTCGGATCGTTCGCCCATTCGAAATGATAGGAGGACGTCTCAGTGACGGAGAGCGGGCAGAGGATCCCGAACTCGGCTTGCGCGAACATGTACTGGAAGGCGTATTTCACCGGCGCCGCCGTGATCTCCGGCCAGCCGAGCGCGCCCGGGCGGTGGCTCATCGCCGCCATCTTGAACTCGTCCCAGACGATGCGCTCCATCTCCCGGTAGGCCGGGTGATACTCGATCCAGTCATGGTCGCGGCCGTAGCGATCCCGGGCGTGGAGGATCGGCTCGTTCCGGTCGGCGATCGCCGCCAGGTCGTTCAGGCGTCCGCCCGCGACTTCGCCCATCCGGTGAAAATGCGGGCGGAAATGCTCCTGCTCCGCTTCGGTCAGATAGAGCGGCAGTAAGCTCTGAAACTGGCGGTCGATCTCGAAGAAGTTCTGGCCGGCGCAGTCGGGCGCGATGCGGTCGCTGTCGGACTGGCCGGGGCGGACGGCGGACTGGAAGCCGTGGGGCGTCTCGAGCGGGCTCATGGGGATGGCGTTCCTTTCGCTGGCGGTATGGCATGGCGGACAGTGTCGCTAAACGGCGCGCGTCTGTCACGCAGAGCGAGCAGGCGGAACCGGAGGGCGAGCGCCGCCGCCGAAGCCAGGGTGCCGACCCCGATGCCGGCGACCAGGCCCGCCGGCCCCCAGTCAAGCGGCATGGCGAAGGCCCAGGCGGCCGGCAGCATCACCCCCCAGAAGCAGGCGATCTGGATCAGCGTCGTCGGCCAGACGTCGTTCCGCGCCCGCAGCGCGTTCGCCAGGACGGCCTGGGCGCCATCGACCAGAATCACGATCCCGGCGAGGCGCATGGCGTCCGCCGCGAGCGCCTGGGCGTCGGCGTCGAGCCCGTAGAAGCCGGCGAGATCCCGCGCGGTCGGCGCGAGCGCCGCTGCGACCAGGGCCATCACGACGCAATTGAGGCCGAAGCCGATCCATCCGGCGCGTTCGGCGCCCGCGCGATCTCCCGCCCCCCAGGCCGCGCCGACGCGCACGGATGTGGCGACGCCGATGCCGATCGCGGCCATGAAAACGGTCGCGAGCAAGTTCATCGTCGCCGAAAATGCCCCAAGCGCGGCGATGCCGATCAGCCCGGCGACCTGGGTCAGCCCATTGAAGGCCATCGATTCGGCCATGAGCGCGACGCCGGTCGCCAGCCCGATCTTCAATTGCTCGCGGTAGGCTGTCCAGTTCCGTCCGGCGCGCGCCCGCACGGCGAAGCGATGCCTGTCGCGCATGGAAAGGATGTAGCCGAGGGCGAGCGCCGCCAGCAGCGTGCGGGAGGCCGTCGTCGCCCATGCGGCGCCGTCCGCCCCCATGGCGTCGACGCCGGCGCCGCCATAGATCAGCCAGGCGTTGAGGGCGACGTTCAGCACATTCGCCGCCAGCATGGCGATCATGCCCGGCATTGGCCGCTTGATCCCCTCCAGGAAGAACTGGCAGCCGATGGCGATGGCGATGGCCGGCAGCCCGGCGCCGTATGCGATGGTGACGCGCGCGCCCTCGACCGCAATTTCCGGCGATTGCCCGATCGCGAAGAGCAGGGGCTCGGCCAGAAAACACAGCGCGAAGCCGATCCCGCCCGCGAGCGCCGCAAGCGGCAGCGTCCGCCGCCAGACCCGGCCGCATTCCGCGTAATCGCGCCGTCCGAACGCATGGCTGGTCTTGACGAGGGTGCCCATCAGCAGCCCGATATTCGCGACCAGCAGCATCGTCGACAGCGACCAGGCGATGCCGAGATAGGCCAGGTCCGCGATCTGATAGCGACCGACCATGACCGTGTCGGCGATCGACATCAGCAGCATGCCGGCGCGCGCCACGATCGCCGGTCCCGCCAGCCGCAAGGTCTCGCCGATTTCGGTCCGAAGCGGGGGCCTGCCGGCTGTTTGATCAGTCATAACAAGGACCTTATCGTCTATGGCGGCTTACGCACTGGCGAGGGAGAACAGCAATGCGCATCGCTATCGGCGGCTTTATGCACGAGACCAATACCTTCGCGCCATCCAAGGCGACCTACGCCATGTTCGAGCGGGCCGACAGCTGGCCGGCCCTGGCGGAGGGCGCGGCCGTGATCGCTACGACGCGCGGGGTGAATATCCCGATATCCGGCTTTGTCGCGGAAGCGGATCGTCTGGGCTTTGAGCTTGTCCCGTTGCTCTGGTGCAACGCCGGGCCGTCGGCGCATGTGACCGACGATGCGTTCGAGCGGATTACGGGCCGGATGCTCGAGTTGCTTGCGGCGGCAGGGCCGATAGACGCGCTCTACCTCGATCTCCACGGCGCCATGGTGACCGAAAGCCATGAAGACGGCGAGGGCGCCTTGCTCGCAAAGGTCCGCGCGGCATTTGGGCCGGATATTCCTGTCATCGTGAGCCTCGATCTGCATGCCAACGTAACGGAAGCGATGGCGCGGCACGCGGACGCTTTTGTCGGTTTCCGGACATATCCCCATGTCGATATGGCTGAAACGGGCGCTCGCACGGCGCGGCTGGTCGCGCGGGTTCTCAAAGAAGGCAAGCCCGCGAAGGCGATGCGCCGGACGGAATTTCTGGTGTCGATCAACTGGCAATGCACCTACGTCGACCCGGCCAAATCGATTTACGAGCATCTGGCCGCGCTGGAAGATGCGCCTGACATTATAGGCGTCAGCTATCTCCAGGGCTTTCCGCCGGCAGATATCAAGGAATGCGGGCCGGTCGTCCTGGCCTACGGCAAGACGCAAGCCGCCGCCGATCGGGCGGCCGACGCCTTGATGGCTGACATTGAAGCCCGCCGGGATAGCTACGACGGCGCCTATTTCGATCCCGATGCGGCTGTCTCCCGCGCCATGGAACTGGCCGCGACGGCTTCGGCGCCGATCGTGATCGCCGATACCCAGGACAATCCCGGCGGCGGCGGCGACGGGGACACCACCGGCATGCTGCGGGCGCTGGCGAAAGCTTCGCCGGAAGGCGCTGTGCTCGGTCTCATGATCGACGCGGATGCGGCGATGGCCGCCCATCGGGCAGGCGTCGGCGCGCCGGTGACGCTGGAGCTTGGCGGCAGAAGCTGGCCGGCGGATGCGCCCTTCGTTACCACTCTTCTGGTCGAGCGGTTGGGCGACGGGCGCTTTACCTGCACGGGTCCGTTCTACAAGGGCGCCGCGATGGAGCTTGGCCCGATGGCGCTTGTCCGCATCGACGGTACGCCGGTTCGGGTCGTGCTCGCCAGCCGCAAGGTGCAGGCGGCGGATCAGGAGATGTTTCGCCATCTCGGCGTCGAACCGAAGGATCAGCGGATCCTGGTTCTGAAAAGCTCGGTACATTTCCGGGGCGATTTCGAACCGATCGCCGCCCATGTGCTGGTGGCGCGCGCGCCGGGGCCGGTGATCGCCGATCCGGCGGACCTGCCTTATCGCAACCTCCGGCCGGGCGTGCGGCTCGGCCCCTCGGGACCGGTCTTCAAAGGCGCCTGACCCAGCCGCCCAAATAGAAAGCGCCGGCCGCCAGCCCTGAAACAAGGGCTGAGCGACCGGCGCCAGACTTAGCGATGCTCAGGTCGGCTAGATCAAACCAACCTTAGGCGGAATCGCCTAAGGTTGGATAATTTGATCTCTATCAATAAGATAGAGCATGGACCGCGCGTCCACCTGGACGCGCCATGCTCTAAGCAGCGCGACGCGGACGGCTCGAGCCGCCGCGCGCGGGCCGGCGATTGTTGTCGCCGAACGCCGGCTTGCCTGCGCCGCCGCCGAAGCCCTGGCCCTGGCTGTTGCGGCCCTGGCTCGGACCTTGGCCTTGACCCTGGCCGCGGCCCTGGCCCGGACGCTTGCCGGCCGGACGGCTGGCCGTCTTCTCGTTCCGCCATTCGGAGCCGCTGGCGACCGGCAGGCGCAGATCGACGGCTTTCTGGATGGCGCGCAGATCGTCCATCTCATGGGGCGCGCAGAACGCGACCGCATTGCCGTTGGCGCCGGCGCGGGCCGTGCGGCCGATCCGGTGGATGTAGTTTTCCGCCACGTTCGGCAGATCGTAGTTGTAGACATAGCGCACGTCGGGAATGTCGATGCCGCGGGCCGCGACGTCGGTCGCGACGAGAACCCGGATCCGGCCGTCCTTGAAGTCCCGGATGGTGCGCTCGCGCTCGCGCTGGCGCTTGTCGCCATGGATCGATCCGGCGGCGAAGCCGGCGCGTTCCAACTGGGTCATCAGGCGTTCGGCGCCGTGCTTGGTGCGGGCGAAAACCAGCGCCAGTTCCTCGGTGTGCTCGGTCAGGAGCGTGTCGAGCAGGCGGGTCTTGTCCGACTGCAGCACGAAATGCACCGCCTGGGTGATGTTTTCCGCCGTCGTGCCCGGGGGCGCGGTTTCGATGCGCACCGGGTTCGTCAGGAAGGCGCGGGCGAGTTCGGCCATCTGCTTCGGCATGGTCGCCGAGAACAGCATGGTCTGGCGTTGGGCCGGCAGCAGCGGCGCAATCTGGCGCAGCGCATGGATGAAGCCCATGTCGAGCATCTGATCGGCTTCATCGAGCACGAGATAGCCCGTGTCGCTGAGGTCGACCGCATTCCGCTCGATCAGGTCGATCAGGCGGCCGGGCGTCGCGACAAGCACGTCGACGCCGCGCGCCAGGCGCTTGATCTGCGGGTGGATCGAGGCGCCGCCGACGACGACAGTGATCTTCAGGCGGGCGCCGCCGGCGAAATCGGCGATCGCATCGGCGATCTGATTGGCCAGCTCGCGGGTCGGCGCGAGGATCAGGCTGCGCGCGCTTTTCGGGAACGGGCCGCCGCTCATCGCTTCCAGACCTTGCAGCAGCGGCAGCGCGAAGGCCGCCGTCTTGCCGGTGCCGGTCTGGGCGAGGCCCATGACGTCCTGACCCTGCAGCGCGGCCGGAATGGCCTCTGCCTGGATCGGGGTGGGGACGGTAATGTTCATCTGGGCCAGACGGGCCAGGATACGGGCGTTAAGGCCCAGAGCTTCAAAAGTAGACAATGCAGTCCTTTCAGGCGGGGACTTTCTGTCCCACGCGCAAAACCAGCGTCGCCGTGCACAGAATGCGCACAGCGTTTCTCCAGGATCCTGCGTGAATTAAGGAAACTTGAGATTGGCGACGCTTAGGCCAGGCCAATAGGCCGGACCGACTGCTCACGCGGCAGCATGCGTCTCTCGTGACCGGGTTATTGGCTGCGAAGCCCCTTATGTCAAGGCGGTAGTTGTCCAGGGGCCTGGGTTCAGAGCCGCCGCATCGCCGGTTTTTCGGCTTTCGCGTAGGTTTTCTTGGCGACAATCTTGCCGTCCGCGTTGAAAAACAGGACGTCCAGACCGCGCCAGCCGCCATAACGATCGGCGGATTTCATGGCGCAAGTCCACGAAATCATGGAGGATCGGCCCTCGGCGTCGACGATCAGGTCTTCTTCGATAAAGCGCATCTCGCCAAAGACTCCATCGAACTGCGGCTGGAAGGCTGCGCGTATCGCCGCATGGCCCTCGGCCCGCTTGCCGTCGAACTCATCGTAGACGGCGTCCTCGGCCATGAACGCCATCACGCCGTCCAGGTCATCGCGGTTGAATGCATCCGTAAAGGCGAGCGTCAGGGCCTTCAAGGCGTCGCGGGTCATGGTCATCGGGCGGGCGTCCTCTGTGGCGGCGGGCGGGCGTCAATGGTCGTCGTCGCCGCGCTCTTCCCCGGTCTCTGGGTCCATCAGGCGATGCATGTGGACGATGAAATAGCGGACATCGGCCTGGTCGATCGTCGCCTGGGCCTTGCCGCGCCAGGCGACTTCGGCCTCGGCATAGTTCGGGAAGATGCCGACGATATCCAGGTCCGGCACATTCTCGAACTCGATGCCTTCGGGCGAGGTCAGCCGGCCGCCGAAGACGAGGTGCAGGAGTTGTTTCTGCGGTTTCTTGGGCTTTCTCATGCTGTCTGATCCTTCGTCTTCAGGAAGCGGATTTCGGGATGGGTCTCGGCCGCGTTCGCCAGGCGCCAGGGATTTCGGGCCAGGAATACCGGCGCGCCGTCGTGATCTTCCGCCGTCTCGCCCCGGTTCTTGTCCATGAAATCCTTTAGCGTGCGGTGGTCGTCCGCCGCCACCCAGCGCGCCGTATGCAGGCCGGCTGGCTCGAACCGGACCGGGACGCCGTATTCCGAGCGGATGCGGTCGGCCAGCACGTCGAACTGTAGCGCGCCGACGACGCCGACGATCCAGTAGGAGCCGATAAACGGCTTGAAGACACGGGCCACACCTTCTTCCGCCAGTTGGGTGAGCGCCCGCGACAGATGCTTGGCCCGCATGGGATCGTCGGGCAGCGCCCGCTGCAGCAGTTCCGGCGCAAAATCGGGCACGCCGGTGAAATGCACGATCTCGCCTTCGGTCAAACTGTCGCCGATGCGAAGTTGGCCATGGTTCGGCAGGCCGACGATATCGCCGGGCCAGGCTTCCTCCGCCAACTCGCGGTCCTGGGCGAGGAACATGACAGGCGCGGAGATCGCCATCGTCTTGCCGGTCCGGACATGGCGAAGCTTCATGCCGCGCTGGAACTTGCCGGACGCGAGGCGCACGAAGGCGATGCGGTCCCGGTGTTTCGGGTCCATGTTCGCCTGAATCTTGAAGACAAAGCCCGAAACGGCTTCCTCCGTCGGCGCGACTTTCCGTTCCACGGCCGGCTGCGGGCGCGGCGACGGCGCCAGCCGCGCGATGCCTTCCAGCAATTCGCGCACGCCGAAATTGTTGATGGCGCTGCCGAAATAGATCGGCGTCATGTGACCTTCGAGATACGATTCGCGGTCGAACTTCGGGCAAAGCTCCCGCGCCATCTCGGCTTGCTCCCGCAAGGTCGCGACCGCATGGGCCGGCAGCAATTCGTCCAGCTTCGGATCGTCCAGGCCGTCTACGCGGGCGCCGGCTTCAGGCAGGCCGGTGCGGTTCCGCTCGATCAGGATCAGGCGGTCCTGATCGAGGTCGTAGCAGCCCTTGAAATCGCGGCCGGAGCCGATCGGCCAGGACATCGGCGCGACATCCAGCGCCAACTGTTCCTGGATCTGATCGATTAGCTCGAAGCAATCGAGCGCCTCGCGGTCCATCTTGTTGACGAAGGTCACGATGGGAATATCGCGCAGGCGGCAAACCTCGAACAATTTCAGGGTCTGCGGCTCGATGCCCTTGGCGGCGTCGAGCACCATCACCGCCGAATCGACGGCCGTCAGCGTCCGGTAGGTATCTTCGGAGAAATCTTCGTGGCCCGGCGTGTCGAGCAGATTGAAGGCATGGGGGCCGTAGTCGAAGGTCATGACCGAGCTTGCGACCGAGATGCCGCGTTCGCGCTCGACCTTGAGCCAGTCGGAACGCGCGCGCCGTTGGTCGCCGCGCGCCTTGACCGCGCCCGCCATCTGAATGGCGCCGCCGAACAGCAGCAGCTTTTCGGTCAGCGTGGTTTTGCCGGCGTCGGGATGGGCGATGATCGCAAACGTGCGCCGCCGCTCAATTTCCGCCGCGAGGGTGGTCATCGAATACATGCTCCTGGAAAGTCCGTCGGTCCGCGCCCCATGGGCGCGGCGTGCGCCTGCCGGTCGCTTGGCGGGCGGACTATTCCGATTTCTTCGGCTTGATCGCGACGAAGCGCAGGTCGCCCTTGCGATTGAGCAGCATCAGCACGGACTTCCGGTCCGCCGCCTCGGCCGCCTCGACGCCGCGCTCGACGTCGTCGGGGCTGGCGACCGCATCCTGATTGACTTCCATGATGACATCGCCCGCCTTGACGTCCTTTTCCCCGGCGGGGCCGGCATCGTCGACGGCCACGACCAGCACGCCGGTCACATCGGGGTCGATGCCGCGCTCCCGCTTCGTCGCTTCGTCGAGCGCCATGACGGCGAGGCCGAGCGTCGGCAGGGCAAGCGGCGCATCGGAGGTCGCCGCCGCCTGCGCGGCCGCGGTTTCGTCCAGTCGCGCGACCGTCACCGCGACGGTCTTTTCCTTGCCGTCACGCCAGATCAGGACATCGACTTGCTCGCCGATCTTGGTTTCGGCGACGATGCGCGGCAGCAGCCTGACCTTGTCGATCGCCTTGCCGTCGAAGGCGAGGATGATGTCGCGGGCTTCGATGCCGGCGTCCTTGGCCGGGCCCTTGTCCGCGACCGAGGCGACGAGCGCCCCGCGCGCCTTCTCCAGCTTCAGGCTGGCGGCGATCTCATCGGTGACTGTCTGGATATGGACGCCGAGCCAGCCGCGCCGGGTTTCGCCGAAGCGCTGCAACTGGTCGATGATCGGGGCCGCCAGCGACGTCGGCACCGCGAAGCCGATGCCGATGCTGCCGCCGGTCGGGGAGAAGATCGCCGAATTCACGCCGATCACTTCGCCCTTCATGTTCAGCATCGGGCCGCCGGAATTGCCCTTGTTGATGGCCGCGTCGGTTTGCAGGTAGTCGTCATAGGGGCCGGAATGGATGTCGCGGGCGCGGGCGGAAATGATCCCGGCCGAAACCGATCCGCCGAGCCCAAACGGATTGCCGATGGCGATCACCCAGTCGCCGACGCGAATCTCGCGCGAATTGCCGAGCTTCAGGTAAGGCAGCGGCGTCGGGCTATCGACCTTCAGCACCGCGAGGTCGGTCTTGGGATCGCGACCGATGACCGTGGCGGGAAGTTCGGTGTCGTCATGGAAGCGGATGACGATCTCGTCGGCGTCGGCGATGACGTGGTTGTTGGTGACGACGATGCCCGAAGGATCGATGAGGAAGCCGGAGCCGAGCGAGCTCGATTGTTGCGGTTGCTGGCCTTCGCGGTTGCGCTCGAAGAAATCCTTGAAGAAATCTTCGAACGGCGTGCCGGGCGGCAATTGCGGCCGCTCGGACGCCGTGACCGATTGCGTCGTCGAGATATTGACGACGGCCGGAAGGGAAGCTTCCGCGAGGTCCGCGAAGCTTTCGCCCGGCGAGCGCGCGGCCGCATCCGCGGCCGGCAGCGCCAGCGCCATGGAAAACGCGATTACGCCAGCGCCAAAAATTGTCCGAATCGCCACGATCACCCCATCCTTATTCGCGAAATCCCGCCGCAGCGGCTTGTAACTCCGGGAGGAGTATAGCGCAGGAATTCAGGATTGCGTGCCCCCCGGCAGGAGAATTGGCGTCACGACCGCGCGAGCCAGACCAGGCCGACGCCAAGCGCAGCCATGATCAGGGCGCCGATCCGGATCGATTCCGCCGGCTCCGCCAGCGCCCGCGCCATCATCCGGCGCATGGCGTTCGGGAACAGGCCGTAGAGCGCGCCCTCTATCGCAAGCGCCAGGCCGAGCGCGGTCAGAAAGTCCGTCATGCGGCCTGCGCGCCCGGCGTCAAGCGACGGCGCGCCTACTGGCGCGCGTCGCCGCCGAGGTTGCCGAAGAAGCGGAAGAAGTCGCTGTTGGGCGAGAGCACGAACGTCGTGCCTTCGCCGCCCAGGGCGTTCCGGTAGGCTTCCATCGACCGGTAGAACGCGAAGAACTCCGGGTCCTGGCCAAAAGCTTCGGCGTAGATCTTGATCGCGTCGCCGTCGCCTTCGCCGCGCAGTTCCTGCGCGCGCTGCTGTGCGATGGCGACAAGCTCGACCCGCTCGCGATCCGCGCCGGCGCGGATCGTGACGGCGGCTTCCTGGCCTTCGGCGCGAAGCTGACGGGCGTCGCGTTCGCGTTCGGTCTGCATCGACTGATAGATCGCCTCCGCGTTGACTTGCGGCAACTCGGCCCGCCGCACCCGAAGATCGACGAAACGGATGCCGAACTTGTTGGCGTCGGCATTCGCGAAATCCTGAATACGCTTCATGATCCCGGCGCGCTGTTTCGACAGAATGGCGTTCAGGGTCTCGACCGCGAGCGTGTCGCGCATCGCCTTGATGACGATCTGCCGCAACCGCGTGTCCGCGACGGCCTCCGTGCTGAACGACTGCACGAACAACAGCGGATTTTCAATTCGGTAGCGCGAGATCACATCGACGACGAGGCGGTTCTTGTCCTTGTCGACGATTTCTTCGGCGGGCGGATCGAGATTAAGGACGCGCGCCTCGACATAGCGAACCGATTGAATGGGCGATTTCCAGTGCAGGCCCGGCTCCTTGATGACGGCGCGCGGATCGCCGAACTGGAACACGATCGCCTGCTGCGTCTGATGCACCGTGAAGGCGGAGGTCGAGATGACGATCAGGACCACGGCGATCAGGACAAGGCCGCCGACTGTGAACAGGAAGGATCGTTTCATTGGCTCTGGCTCCGCTCGGCGGCCGGTTTGCGCTGCGCAATTTCAGGCAGCGGCAGGTAGGGGACGACCCCGCCCGCGCCGTTCTGCTCGTCGATAATCACCTTGTTGGCGTTCTTCAGAACGCTTTCCATGGTCTCGAGATAGATGCGCGTCTGGGTGACGTCCTTCGACTGGGAATAGGATTGGTAGACGTTCTGGAACCGGTTCGCGTCGCCTGTGGCGCGCGCGATGACCTCGCGCTTGTAGGCTTCCGCTTCCTCGATCAGCTTGGCGGCCTCGCCGCGCGCCTTCGGGATTACGTCGCGCTGATAGGCTTCCGCCTGCTTCTGGAAGCGATCCTTGTCCGCGGCCGCGCGCTGCACGTCCCGGAACGCGTCGATCACCTGGGCGGGCGGGTCGGCGCGCAGCATCTGGATGTTGGTGATGATGATGCCTGCCTTGTACTCGTCGAGCAGCGTTTGCAGGTTCTGCAGGGCTTGGCTCGCGACTTCCTCGCGGCCGTCGGTCAGCACGTAGTCGATTGAGTTCTGGCCGACGATATCGCGCATCACCGATTCCGCCGCCGCCTTCACCGTCTGATCCGGCTCGCGGAGTTGGAACAGATAATCGCCGGCATTGTTGATCTGCCAGAACACCGCGAACGCCAGTTCGACGATCTTGCTGTCGCCGGTCAGCATCGAAGCTTGCGCGTTGGCGTTGGCCCCGACGCCAAGCTCGATCTGGTTGACGCGGGTGACCTTGGGCGTCTGCACGCTCTCGATCGGGTACGGCATGTGATATTGCAGGCCAGGCGGCTCAAGCTTCACGAATTTGCCGAAGCGCGTCACCACGCCCTGCTCGTCGGCTTCCACCCGGTAGAATCCCGACCCGAGCCATACGGCGATGCCGATGATGATCAGCAGGCCAATCAGCAGCTTGTCGCCGCCCTTGGGCGCGAGGCTCCGTAATTTTTCCTGGCTCTTGCGGATCATTTCGTCGAAGTCGGGGGGCTGCGGCCCACGGCCGCCGCCCGGCCCGCGGCCGCCGCCGCGATTGCCGCCGCCGCCATTCCACGGGCCGCCGCCGCCGCCCCATGGGCCGCCGCCGCCGCCGTTGGAGGCGCCGCCGCCGCC
>CALAHN010000034.1 GCA_937891825.1 uncultured Alphaproteobacteria bacterium | reverse complement strand
GCGCCCTCGGCCGCGGCCTCGAGCCAGGCGGCGATGGGGCCGTCCCGCAGCGCCGGGGGGAAGGCCGCGCCCGGCGCCACGCTCCCGCCATAGCCCAAGGCGTCCAGGCCCGGCAGCGTCGCCGGGAAATGGCCGGGCGGGCGGGCGCCGGTCCCGTCATAGCGTTCATGGGGCGCCCAGTCGTCGGACCAGCGGCTCATGACCGTCGCATCGGGCCATGCAGCTTCCGGCAGGGCGACGATGGCGACGCGGCAGTCCCGCCGGGCGTCCAGGAACTCGGCGTCGGCGACAATCGCCCGCCGGCCGCGCCATGGACCCATGAAGGCGCGCCGGAACCCCTTGAACCCGGTCGCTGGCACGAGCCACAGGCGCCGCCAGGTCTCGATGGTCAGAACGTCGTCGGCCTCGATCGCCTCAAAACCGAAATGCCGGAAAACGGCGGCCTGTATCGCCTCCGCCGTCAGGGCTTCGCGGGTCGCGGCGGGCGGCGGAGGGTTTCGGGCGAGCGCGACGGCGCAGCCCAGAACCGCAACCCCCCAAAGCCCCGGCACGACCAGCGCGAGCGGCCCCAATGGCGCAAGGAAGTCGACGACCCGCGGCCCGGTCACGGCCGCGAGCACGGCCAGCGCCAGCACGACGGCCCCGAAAAACAGTTTCGACCAGCCGCCCCCTGCGGCCCCATCGGGCGCGGCCGCCGGGGCCAGCGTCGCCGCCCAGCGGGCGAACGCCGCGGGATCGAGCGACGGCGCGGAAGCGGATGCGTCCGCCGCTGTGCCTCCTGCCATGGCGGTCAGCGGCCGAGCAGGGCGCGAACCCGCTCGACGATGCGCTGCCGGCCCGGAAACACATGGTCCTCAAGCGCCGGGCTATAGGGGATCGGCGCTTCCAGGCCGGAGATGCGGGCGATCGGCGCCTTCAGGGCGGCGAAGGCTTCGGGGTCCTCGGCGATCCGGGCGGCGATGTCGGCAGTGGCGCTGGCGTTCGGCGGCGCTTCGTCGGCCAGCGCCAGATGGCCCGTTTTCAGCACCGAAGCGCGGATCGTGGCGATATCCAGGGGCGCCAGCGTGCGCGGGTCGATCACTTCCGCCGATATCCCGACCGCCGCCAGCTCCTCCGCCGCCGCCAGGGCTTCGTGGACCATCCAGGCAAGCGCGACGATGGTGACGTCCGCGCCCGCGCGCTTGATGTCCGCCTGGCCGAAGGGAATGGCCACGTCGCCCGCCGGCACGGGGCCGGTCATCCCGCCGATGCGGCCGGCCTCGAAGAAGACGACCGGGTTGTTGTCGCGGATCGCGGTCTTGATCAGGCCCTTGGCGTCCGCCGGGGTCGAGGGCAGGGCGAGCTTCAGGCCGGTCAACTGCATGAACATCGAATAGGGGCTTTGGGAATGCTGCGCGGCCCGGCGCGCGCCGCCGCCGACCGTCGTCCGGAAGACGATGGGGAACGTCGTCTGGCCGCCGAACATGTAGTGGATCTTGGCGGCCTGATTGACGATCTGGTCCATGGCGACGAAGCAGAAGGTGACGAGCCGCCAATCGACGATGGGCCGGTAGCCCGCGCCGGCGGCGCCGATAGCCATGCCGGTCAGGGCGCTTTCGGCGATGGGCGTCTGGCGGACCCGGGGCATGCCGAATTCGGCGGCGAGCGGCCCCGGCGCTTCCGTCGACATGTGGAAGATCTGCGGGTCCCGCCGCATCTCCTCGGCGATGCCTTCGATGATGGCGTCATTGTAGGACAGGGTTCTGGTCTGGGTCTGGGTCATGATCGTCAGGCCGCGAACACGTCGTCGAGGGCGCTGGCCAGCGTCGGGAACGGGCTGGCCTTGGCGAAGGCGACGGCTCGGGCGATGTCGGCCTGAACGGCGGCTTCCATCTCGGCGAGCTCCTGGTCGGAAAGCTGGCCCTGCTGGGCCTGCAGGCGGGCGATCAGCCGCGGGATCGGGTCGCGGTCCGGCTCGAGCCAGCGGGCGACTTCTTCCTTGGGGCGGGCGTCCGGCTGGTCGATGCGCTCGGTATGGGGGCGGTGGCGATAGGTCTTGGCCTCGATCAGGGTCGGGCCTTCGCCAGCGCGGGCGCGGGCGACGGCGGCGGCCGCGGCTTCATAAACCGCGAACACGTCATTGCCGTCGACGATGACGCCGGGAATGCCGTAGCCCGCCGCCCGGTCGGCGACATTCGGCGTCGGCACGCTTTCGGCGGCCGGCACATTGACCGCCCACTGATTGTTCTCGCAGACATAGACCACCGGCAGCTTCCATCCGGCGGCGATATTGATCGATTCGTGAAACGGCCCCGCATTCGAGGCGCCGTCGCCAAAGAAGCCGACCGCGACCGCGCCCTCGCCGTCCATCTGGGCTGCGAGGCCAGCGCCCGTGATGATCGAAATGCCGCCGGCGACGATGCCGTTGGCGCCCAGCATGCCGATCTTGAAATCGGCGATATGCATGGAGCCGCCCTTGCCCTTGCAGTAGCCGTCGGCGCGGCCGAACAGCTCCGCCATCATGCGGTCGAGGTCGGCGCCCTTGGCGATGCAGTGGCCGTGGCCCCGGTGGTTGGAGATGATCTTGTCGCGGTCCGTCAAGGTCGCGCAGACGCCGACGGCGACGGCTTCCTCGCCGCTATAGGCATGGACGACGCCGTAGATTTCGCCGGCGCGAAATCCTTCCGAAGCGCGTTCCTCGAAGCGGCGGATCGTCAGCATCTGGCGCAGCATCTGCCGCTGCCGGTCGGGCGTGAGCTGGGACATGGGCGGGCGGGTCCTCCCGGGGCCTGATGGTTGCTGCCGGGACAGCATGCCCGTTCCCGCGAGCGCCCTCAAGCATGCGGGCGGGCGAGGATCACCCGGCGCCGAACAGGATCAGCAGCACGGACAATGTCGGCACGGAGAGCAGCGTCGACAGCACCATGGCGCTTGAGGTGACGCCGACCTGGCGATCGTATTTCTGTGCGACGACGAAGGCGACCGCGCCGACGGGCAGGGCCGACAGCAAGACCGCGCCGCTCGCCCAGAACGGCGTCATCTCGAAGACGTGGAACGCCAGCACGTAGGTGAGCGCCGGCTGCGCGATCAGCTTCAGGACCAAGAGGCACGACAAGGGCGCGACGTCGCCGCGCAGCCGCCGCCCGTAGAGCGACAGGCCAAGGGCGAACAGGGCGGCCGGCCCGGCGGCGGAGGCCATCAGGTCCAGGTAATTGCCGATCGGCGCCGGGATCGGCAATTGCGCGAAGGAGGCGGCGATGCCGAGGGCCGAGGCGATCAGCAGCGGATTGCGGCTTAAGGTGGCGGCGACCTGGCCGATGACTTTCGCCGTCGTCGGCCCCTCCGCGCGGGTCGCTTCCAGGGCGGCGATGGCGCCGCCGACCATCAGGGTGATGCCGAAAACGGTCGCGATGATCGCGGGCATGGCCCCGTCCGGCCCGAACGCCGTCAGGAACAGCGGCACGCCCATGTAGGAGGTGTTGGGGTAAACGGAATTCAGCCCGAACAACGCCATATCGTCGCTGCCGCGCCGCAGCCAGAGGCGGTTGAGCGCCAGCAACAGGAGGAACGCCAGCAGCGCCCCGCCCAGAAAGGCTGCGATGAACGGCCAGTTCAGGACGTCGGCGATCGGCTGGCGCGCCGGGAAGACGAACAACACCGGCGGTAGCGCGAAATAATAGACGAAGCGGTTCAGCGCCGCCGCCGAATCCGGCCCCAGCACCTTGGTCCGCCCCGCCAGAAAGCCGACGGCGATGATCGCGAACACAGGGAAAACGACGTCGATCAGCGCATTCATGGCGGCGGCATCCTTCGCGCCTGGCGCGTGCGGGCGGTTGTGCTGGCAGGCAAGAGCATATGCCGGGTTCAGCGCCGCGCCTCAAGCCGTCCGGCCGGAAGGCCGAGAACGGCGGCGAGAAAGCCGGCGGCGGTCAGGGCGAAACGCAGCCAGTTCGCCTGCATCCAGGCATCGCGGCGCTCCGCCCAATCGGCGGGCGGCGCCGCCGGATCCCAAAGTGCTATCGCCTCGTTGATCGGGATGTTGAGCCGGGCGGTCACGAGGATCGCCCCGCCGTAGCAGAGAAGCGCCATGAGCCACGGCCAGCGCGGGCGCGCCACCAGGACGGCCAGCGCCGCGAGCGCGGCCGGGCCGGCGAACGCGATGAAGAAGGGCAGGTTCCGGACCGCGAGATTGATCGACTGCATGGCGGCGGCGAAGACCGGACCGTCGGTTCGCGCCAGCCCCGGCATGGTCGGATTGGCGAAGGCAAAGAAGAAGCCCGCCATCAGTCCAAGGTTCAGCACGGCCAGAATCCGGATGAGGCGCGGCAAGGCCTCGAATGCGGCGGTCATGGCGTGGCTCCCGGTTCAAATCCGTACCCATCGGTACGGTTGACCGTTACCGTACTGGCCGGTACGGTTATGGTCAACCGGGAAAACGGCGGGAGCGGGCGATGCGGAGCGAACGGCGGGATGCGCGGCGGACGGCGATCCTTGAAGCCGCCTATGCCGTGCTGCGGGCGAAGGGCTACCGGGGCGCGACGATGGCGGCGGTCGCGGAAGCGGCGAGCGCCTCGAAGGAAACGCTCTATAGTTGGTTCGGCGACAAGCAGGGCTTGTTCCGGGGCTTGATCGAAGCCAATGCGGCCCAGGCCCAGGCGGCGCTCACGGCGGCGCTCGCGGCCGCGCCCGACGCTGTCGAGGCGAGCCTCGTGCAATTCGGCGAGGCGCTGCTGACCTTGCTGACCGGCGAGCGGGCGGTCGCGATCAACCGGATCGCGGCGGCGGAGGCGGATCGGGGCGCCGCGTTCGGGATGCTTCTCGCCGCATCCGGCCGCGATTCGGTGATGCCGCGCCTCGCCGGGCTGATGGCGGATCTGGAGCTGGCGGGCGTCGTCCGCCTCGATGACCCGGCCGATGCCGCGGACGCCTATCTGGGCCTGCTTCTGGGCGACCTGCCGGTCCGCCGGATCATCGGCGTCGCGCCGCCGCCGAGGAAGGCCGCGATCGCCGCGCGGGCCGAACGGGCCGCGCGGCTCTGGCTCCGTCTGTATGCAGTTACTCGACCGTGACGGATTTCGCCAGATTGCGCGGCTGATCGACGTCCGTGCCCTTGGCGACGGCGGCGTGATAGGCCAGCAATTGCATCGGCGCCGAATAGAGGATCGGCGAGATGAACGGATCGCAGCTTGGCATTTCGATGCAGTGGGTCGCGTACTTCCCAGCTTCGGCGATGCCCTTGGCGTCCGAAATCAGGATCGCCTTGCCGCCGCGCGCCACGACCTGCTGCAGGTTGGACGCGGTCTTTTCGAAGAGCGCGTCATGCGGCGCCACCATGACGACCGGCACCGCGTCGTCGATCAGCGCGATCGGCCCATGCTTCATTTCCCCCGCCGCATAGCCTTCGGCATGGACGTAGGAAATTTCCTTGAGCTTGAGCGCGCCTTCCATGGCGATCGGGTAGGTGGAGCCGCGGCCGAGATAGAGCACGTCCCGCGCTTCCGCCAGCATCTGGGCCACCTCGCGGATGCGGCCGTCTTCGGCCAGCACCTGGGCGAAAAGCGCCGGGGCGGACATCAGGGCGTGGGTCAGCCTGGCGGCGCGGGCGCCGTCGATCGCGCCGCGACGCTGGGCGGTCTCGATCGCAAGCGCCGCGAGCACGGTCAACTGCGTGGTGAAGGCCTTGGTCGAGGCGACGCCGATCTCCGGTCCGGCAAGCGTTTGCAGCACGCCGTGGCTTTCCCGGGCGATCGCGCTTTCCGGCACGTTGACGATGGAGAGGATGGTCTGCTTCTGGCGCTTGGCGTAGCGCAGCGCTTCCAGCGTATCGATGGTCTCGCCGGACTGGGAGACGCAAAGCATGACGCCGCCTTCCGCCAGGGGCGCCTCGCGGTAGCGGAATTCCGACGCGATATCGACGTCCATCGGCACGCGGGCGATCTGCTCCATCCAGTATTTGCCGACGACGCAAGCATAGAACGCCGTGCCGCAGGCGCTCGCCGTGAAGCGGGTCACGTCCTTCAGGTCGACCGGCAGGGCCGGCAGCTTGACCGAATGGGTTTCCGAGGAATAGAGCGCGCGCAGCGTGTCGCCGATGACGGCCGGTTGCTCATGGATTTCCTTTTCCATGAAGTGGCGATACTCGCCCTTGCCGATCATCGCGCCCGACAGCGCCGAATGCTTGACCTCGCGGGCGACGACCGTGCCGTCCCGGTCCATGATCGTCGCCTGGCCGCCGCGGATGACGACCCAGTCGCCTTCCTCCAGATAGGACAGTTTCTGGGTGAGCGGCGCCAGCGCCAGGGCGTCGGAGCCGAGATAGGTTTCGCCGTCGCCATAGCCGACCGCGAGCGGGCTGCCCTGGCGGGCGCCGATCATCAGGTCATGATGGCCGCGGAAGATGATCGCCAGCGCGAACGCGCCTTCCAGGCGCAGCAGCGCCTTGTGGGTCGCGTCCTGCGGCCCGAGGCCGAGCGCCTCCATGTAGTAGGAGACCAGCTTGGCGAAGACTTCGGTGTCGGTGTCGGTCTCGAAGATGACGCCTTGGGCGCCCAGTTCGTCGCGCAGCGCCTCGAAGTTTTCGATGATGCCATTATGGACGACCGCGACTTCCTCGGTCGCGTGCGGGTGGGCATTGCGCTCGCTCGGCGCGCCGTGGGTCGCCCAGCGGGTGTGGCCGATGCCGATCACGCCGTCGAGCGGCTGCCGGTCGACCAGATTGGCCAGATTGACCAGCTTGCCTTCCGCCCGCCGCCGGTCGATGTGGCCGTTGACCAGGGTCGCGATGCCGGCGGAGTCGTAGCCGCGATATTCCAGCCGCTTCAAGCCGTCGACCAGAAGCGGGGCGACCGCGTTACGCCCGACGATGCCGATAATGCCGCACATGTGGATCTGATCTCCGAACCGTTAGGCTTTTTTCGATGAGGGGTTAGCGGCTTTGGCGGCTTTTTCCTTCGCTTTGCGCGCTCGGAAAGCTTCTGCCCAGCCGGGTCGATTGGATTGCTCGGCGCGCACAAGTCCGAGCGCGTTCGCGGGCACATCGCGGGCGACAGCGCTGCCGGCGCCGACGATCGCGCCGTCGCCGATCGCGACCGGCGCGATGAGCGACGTGTTGGAGCCGATGAAGGCGCCCTTGCCGATGTCGGTCTTGTGCTTGCCGAAGCCGTCGTAATTGCAGGTGATCGTGCCGGCCCCGATATTGGCGCCGGCGCCGACGCGGGCGTCGCCGATATAGGCCAGATGGTTCGCCTTGGCGCCGGCCTCGATGACCGAGGCTTTCACTTCGACGAAATTGCCGATGCGCGCGCCTTCGCCGATATCCGCGCCGGGGCGGAGGCGGGCATATGGGCCGATGACGGCCCCGGCGGCGACAGTCGCGCCCTCGATATGGCTGAAGGCCCGGATCGTCGCGCCCGAGAGGATGCGGGCGCCAGGGCCGAACACCACGTTCGGCTCGACGATGACGTCCTGGCCAAGCTCGACGTCGTGGCTGAAAAAGACCGTTTCCGGCGCGATCAGGGTGGCGCCGCCGCGCATGGCGGCTTCCCGGCGCCGGCCTTGATAGACCTGTTCCGCGAGCGCCAGGTCGACCCGGTCGTTGACGCCGAGCAACTCGCTTTCCTCGCCTTCGACGACCGCGGCGGCGCCGCCGTCGGCGCGGGCGAGGCCGACGATATCGGTCAGGTAGTATTCGCCCTTGGCGTTCTTGTTGTCGACGCGGGCGAGCAGGTCGAACAGCCGTGCGCCATCGACCAGCATGACGCCGGAATTGCAAAGCTCGGCCTGGCGTTCGGCTTCGGTCGCGTCCTTGTATTCGACGATGCGGTCAAGGCCGCCCTTGGCGTCGAGGATCAGCCGGCCATAGGCGTTCGCGCCGGCGGGCCGCATGCCGAGCACGACGACCGTCGGCGCATCCGGCGCCGCCCGCCGGGCCAGCATGGCGCGCAGGGTGGCTTCCCGGATCAGCGGCGTATCGCCGAACAGGATGAAGACGTCGCCGGCGAAATCCGTGAACAGGCCCGCCGCCGCGAGCGCGGCGTGGGCTGTGCCGAGCGCCGGCTGCTGAATGGCGGTCGGCGCCGGGCGGACGGCGGCCGCGACCGCGTCATGGTTCGGCGCGACGACGACCCCGAGCCGGGTCGCGTCAAGCGCCATGACGGTATCCAGGACATGGCGGATCATCGGCTTCCCGCCGACGGCGTGCAGCACTTTCGGCATCGCCGACCGCATGCGCGTGCCCATGCCGGCGGCAAGAATGATGGCGCCTATGGCGCGGCTCGGTTCTGATGATGCGATAGTCAAGCAATGCTCCCCAAGGCAGCCATGCCGCCGCCCTATCTAACACTTTGCCGATTGAACCACATCAAACTTAACGTTCTACATAAAAGCCGCAAATTTATCGGGGAAGCAGCGGCTGTCACAAAAGCCGAACTCATCCTTGCGGCTTCGGACTATAACCGTCCTAACATGGCGGAAAGTGGGCAAGATGCGGCGACTGAGCACAATCATATTCGACCTGGACGGCACGTTGACCGACAGCGCCCCGGCGATGACGGACGCATTGAACGCAATATGGCTGGCGGCGGGGCGGGCCGGGTTCGACGCGGCCGCGGTTCGGAGCTTCATCGGCGACGGGCCGGCGGCCCTGATCGCGCGGGCGCGCGCCGCGAGCGGCCTCGCCGACGACGCAGCCCTGACCCGGCAGGAGACCGCGGCGTTCATGGCCGCATATGCCGCCGGGCCGGGCGGCGCCGCCTATCCGGGCGCAGCCGAAACCCTGGCGGCCTTGCGCGCCGCTGGGTTCAGGCTTTCGGTCTGCACCAACAAGCCACAGGCGGCGGCGGAGCATCTGTTGGCCGCGTTGGGCTTCGCGCCCTATCTCGCAGGCGTCGTCGGCGGCGACGCGACGCCCCGCTGCAAGCCCGACCCGGCCCATGTGCGGGCGGCGCTCGCGCTGACGCCGGGCGCCGAGCCTGAGGAGGCCGTCCTCGTCGGCGACGGCCCGCAGGATGTGGCGGCGGCGGAAGCGGCGGGCGTCGCGGCGATCGTCGCGGCCTATGGCTATGGCGGGGCGGCCACACTCCGGCCCGATTTGCCGGTTATCCGATCGATCCGCGAGCTGTCCGACCTGCTGGCCGGCCGGTCCGGCGCCGTCGCTGGCGGCCGGCGGCGATAGACCCTATTTATGGGGAAAGACTTCGGCGCCCGGTCCTGCCGCGGCGCCGCTAACAGGAGATGCCCTTCGATGCGCCATACCCTCCCGCTCGCGTTCGCCGCACTTCTGGCCTCGGCCCTTGCCGGCGGGGGCGCGCTGGCCGAGAATCCCAAGGATTTCGCCCAGTTCAAGGCGACGGGCGCTTGCCCGAAATGCGACCTGAAGCGAAGCGATCTCAAGAGCCTGAGCTTCGAGAAAGCCAATCTGGAGCGCGCGATGCTGCGCGATATCGACGGCAAGGCCCTGCAGCTTCGGTTCGCCAACATGACGAAGGGCGATCTCCGCCGCGCCGACCTGGAAACCGCGGACCTGCGCGGCGCCAACCTGTCGCAAGCCAATCTCGCCGGCGCGGATCTGGAGAAAGCCGCCCTGGTCGAGGCCAATCTGACCGAGGCCAACCTGTCGGAAGCGGACATGGAGAAGGCCGACCTGACCAACGCCAATCTTTCCCGCGCGGTCATGGTCAGCGTTCTTGCGAAGCGCGCGATCTTCAAGGGCGCGGACCTGACGAAAGCCGACATGACGCGCATTCGCCTGGAACGCTCCGACATGACCGGCGCCAACATGCAGCGCGCCGTGCTGGCCAATGCCGACCTTGAACGCACGGACTTTACCGGGGCCGACATGCAAGGCGCGCAGTTCCGGGGCGGACGCCTGACCCGCGCCGTCTTCGTCGACGCCAAGCTGCAAGGCGCCGATTTCGAGGACGCCCTGATCCGCCTCGCCAACTTTTCCGGCGCTGACCTGACCGAAGCCACCGGGCTCGACCAGGAGATGCTGTCGTCGGCCTGCGGCGACGCCCGCACCGTGCTGCCGAGCAGCTACACGATCCCGGCCTGCGTCCGCTAGCGCGCGGCCGGCGGATGCAAGGCGCGGCGATCATCCAAAAGCTGCTCGCCGCCTTTCCGCGCGTCGCCGTCTGCCATGCGCCGACGCCGATCGAGGCGATGTCTCGGCTCGGCGCCGCCCACGGCCTCGACCTGTCCGTCAAGCGCGATGACTGCACCGGTCTCGCGTTTGGCGGCAACAAAGTCCGGCAGTTGGAGTTTTACATCGGCGCCGCCGTCGAGGCGCGAGCCGATGTCGTGCTGATCACCAGCGCCGCCCAATCGAATTTCATGCGGATGACGGCGGCGATGGCGGCCCGATTCGGCATGAAGGCGCGCTTGCAGTTGGAAGAGCGCGTCCCGGACCCAAGCCCGCTTTACCGCCAGAACGGCAATATCCTCCTGGATCGGTTGATCGGCGCGGAATTTGCCTCATACCCGGAAGGCGAAGACGAAGCCGGAGCGGACGCCGCCGTTCTGGCCGCTGCGGCCGCGCTGTCATCGGCGGGCGCCCGACCGTATGTCATCCCGCTAGGCGCTGGCCATGCGCCTCTGGGCGCGCTCGGCTATGTCGAGGCTGCCGCGGAACTTGTCGCGCAGGAAGCCGCATTGGGCGCGTTCGACGCCATCGTCGTCGGCTCCGGCAGCGCATTGACCCATGCGGGTCTGCTGGTCGGCCTGAGGGCGCTTGGGCGGCGGACCACGGTTTACGGGGTCTGCGTCCGGCGCGACGCGGCGAGCCAGGCCGCGCGGACGTTTAAGCGCTGCCAGGCGTTGGAAGCGATGCTCGGACTGCCCAAAACCGTGACGGCGGCCGATGTCCACCTGCACGACGGCGCCCTCGCGCCCGGCTATGGCCGGTTGAACGAAGCGACGATCCGGGCGATCCGGCAGACGGCGGAGCTGGAAGGCCTGTTCCTTGACCCCGTCTACACCGGCAAGGCGATGGCCGGATTGATCCAGCAGGCCGAGGCTTTGCGTGGCCAGCGGGTGTTGTTCTGGCACACCGGCGGACAGCCTGCGCTCTTCGCCTATGCGGACCAGCTCACGGCGGCGATGGACGGTCCGGCCGGACCAGCCTGAGCAGCCGTTCCGCCAGAACGGCGTCGGCGTCGGCGGCGGCGGGCTGGCGTCGGCCGGCGTCTGCGGCGGGCGGCGTCCCCGGGAAGCGCTCCGCATAACCAAGCCGCACCAAGGTTTCTGTCATGGCGCCCAGGTCGCGCGGCGGGAGGAGCACGCCCGCCGCCCACAGCCGCTCGACGGCCCATGCGGCCGGGCCGCCGAGCCGGCGGAGACCGGCCGCGCCGCGCTCCAGCGCCATGCGGAGGCTCCAGCGGCGGCGGACCGGGTGGATCGCCGTCGGCAGGCCGGCGGCGATGGCTTCCGCGATCATGCTCTCGCTATCGCCGGTGACAATGGCCCGGTCAGCTGCCGCCAGC
>CALAHN010000033.1 GCA_937891825.1 uncultured Alphaproteobacteria bacterium | reverse complement strand
CTTGCTGACCCTGTTGGCCTTGCTGACCCTGTTGGCCTTGCTGACCCTGTTGGCCTTGCTGACCCTGTTGGCCCTGTTGACCTTGCTGCTGTCCCTGCTGGAACGTGTCGTCCATGACGCGCTGCTGGCGCTGAATCAGTTCCTGGGTTTCCCGCAGGCCCTGCAGTTGCTGTTGCATCTGCTGCATCTGCTGCTGGGTGATCCGGGCGCCGGAAAGTTGCTCCAGCATCCGATCGACTTCGGCCAGGGCGTCGCGGGCCTCGTCGCGCGCGCCTGCCTGGGTGAGGTCCCGGATGCGGTCCAGCATGTCCATCAGGTCCTGGCTGCGCATCGACTGCCCATTCGGATCCATCGGTTCGTTCTGCTGGTCCTGCTGCGCTTCCGCCATTTCCTGCAGGAAGCGGTCGAGGGCTTCCTTCAATTCCTCGATCAGCCGGGCGATCTCCTCCGGCGACGCATTGCGCGCCATCGCTTCCGCCAGCCGCTCCCGCGCCTGACGGAGCGCGCGCTCCGCGGCGGAGAGGCCGTCGTCCTCAAGCCGGAGCGCGGTTTCCCACATCAGGTCGCGGGCGAGTTCGTAGGAGCCGGCGTTCAGGTCGATCAGGATGCGCGCGCGGATCAGGGCGAGCGCCGTCATGACTGTCAGATCGTTATCGTAGGCTTCGGGCGCCGCGAGGAGCGCCGCGACCGCCGCGCCGACCGGCGGCCGCATGAGCGGCTCCCGGTCCAGGTCGCGCCGGGCGGCTATGAGCGCGCGGGCGACCGGATGCGCGAAGGTCCGTTCCGGCAGCGGGAACCTGAGCGGCGCGCTTTGGCCGATCTGGTCGATCGCATCCCGGGCGCGGAGCGTCAGCTCGACCGTGCGGCCCGCCCATCGATGCGCCGTCAGGTCCCGGAAGATCGCGCCCTTCGCCGATTTCGTGCCCGCCGGCAACGGCGCCGGCAAGGCGTCCGACTCCCCATAGCCGCCGGCCGGTTCGCCATCCGCCGGCGCCATCGCGATATCGGCCAGGACGACGCCGTAATCGTCGGCGACGACATAGTCGAAGCGCAGCACGCCCGCTTCCGATAACTGCACATCGCCGTCGAAGGCGGCTTGGGGCGGCAGGTCGGGAATGATTTCCAGCGGCCATTCCGCCAGCGCCGCGCCGCCGGCCTCCAGCACCGCGATCTGCCCGGCGATGGTCAGCGGCGCTTCCAGCATGTATTCGTCGGGGGCTTCGGTCGCCTGGAAGGCCAGGGTCTCTGTCCCGGCGACCAGCATGGGCTGGCCGACGTTCGATGTCGCGATCGCCTTCAGGATGCTGCCCTGGGGGACAGCGACGACGCCAAGCGCCGCGGTCGGGCGGATCGGGGCGGCGCCGGTATAGGCCGGGGGATCGATCCAGAGCTCGACCGTGCTCGGCCGCGGCGGCTCCGTCGGCCAGACTTGCAAGGCGCGCTCGAGCCGCGGCCCGAAATCGCTCCAGCCGACCGCGACCCCGCCGACCAGCACGAACAGGGCCGCATGGCGAAGCGCCCAGGGGTCGAGCCGGGTCAATTGCAGGCGCGGCCATCCAAGCCGCAGACGGCCGAGCGCGCGGCCCATGGCGCCCATATGGGCGGCCCATGCGGCGGCGCCGACGGCGTCGGTCGCCATCGGCCGGTCGCGCAACGCCTGAAACGGTCGATGGGCGAGGCCGGCGTCTTCTTCCAGCCGCCGTTCGGCCTCGACCGCCGTCGGCGCCCGGAAACGGCGCGCCAGGCGGACCGCGCCCCAGCCAAGGCCGAGCGCCAGCCCGAGCAGCGCGACGAGACGGAGCGGCCAGGGCGCCGCCGCCAGAAGGCCGAGACCGACGAGGCCGAGATATCCGGCAAGGAAGACCTGGGCCGGCCAGACGCCGCGCCAGACCCGCTCGACAAGCAGCAACGCCTGGGCGAGCGGCCGCAACAATCGGACTTTCAAGGGGAGCTGCGCTGTCATCCCATGGCTCCTGACCGCACCGGCGTTACCCGGACATTATGGCGAAAACACGCCACGGCGAGCGATCACGAACCCGCGAGCGGGCGGGCGGAGATAATAACGAACGCCTCGGCGAGAGGCGGTTCGTCAGTGATCGTCAGATCGATCTGCGCTTCCATGCCAGGCGGAATGAGCGTGGCGAGCCGGGCGGCGGCGCCGCCGGTCAACCGCATGGTCGGCTTGCCGCCCGGCATGTTGATGACGCCCATGTCCCGCCAGAACACGCCCTTGCGCAAGCCCGTGCCGAGCGCCTTGGAGCACGCTTCCTTGGCGGCGAAGCGCTTGGCGTATGAGGCCGCGCGCGCCGCGCGCCGGTCCGATTTGGCGCGCTCGACATCGGTGAAAATGCGCTCGACGAACCGGTCGCCGAAGCGCTCCAGCGTCGCCTCGATACGGCGGATATCGATCAGGTCGTTGCCGATGCCCACGATCATGCCGCATCCCCTCGTGCTTCGTCCATCAAGCGGCGCATTTCCTGGATCGCGGGGCCGAGGCCCATGAAGATCGCCTCGCCGATCAGAAAATGGCCGATGTTCAATTCGGCGAATTCCGGGATCGCGGCGATCGGCTGCACGGTCGCGAACGACAGGCCGTGACCGGCATGCATCTCCAAGCCGAGCGCCGCCCCTGCCGCCGCGGCCTCCCGGATGCGGGCAAGCTCCGCCGCCTGGGCCGCGCCTTCGGTCTCGCAGTAGCGGCCGGTATGCAGTTCGACCACCGGCGCGCCGAGCGCCACTGCCGCCTTGAGTTGGGCCAGATCCGGCTCGATGAACAGGGACACCCGGCACCCGGCCGCCCCAAGCGCCTGGACGATCGGCTTCAGGCGATCGCTGAGACGGGCTGCGTCCAGGCCGCCTTCGGTCGTCAATTCCTCGCGCTTTTCGGGCACGATGCATGCCGCATGCGGCCGAGCTTCGACGGCGAGCTTCGTCATTTCAGCCGTCGCGGCCATCTCGAAATTGAGCGGCAGCGCGCTTTCGCGGACCAGCGCCGCGATATCGGCGTCGCGAATATGGCGGCGATCTTCCCGGAGATGCGCGGTGATGCCATCGGCCCCCGCCGCCGCCGCAAGCTTCGCCGCGCGCAATGGCGAAGGATAGTCGGCCCCCCGGGCGTTCCGGACGGTCGCAACGTGGTCGATATTGACGCCCAACCGCAAGCGTTGATGGCTCATGCCTTGCTTTCCTCTCCGAACGACGCCGTCGCTGCGTCCGTGCGCGCCATCTGGCGGCGGGCGCGCCCGGCTTCCAGTTTCTGTCGCCGCCGAGCCTGGTAGCCAGCGACGATCTTTCTGCCGAGGAAATAGAAACTGACCCAGACGACGACCGCCATCAACCCGCCGCCGACCAGCGCCGGCGCCATGACCGGCCAGCTATCGACCGCGGCGGCGGCGAACTTGCCTTGCCATAGATCCTTCACAACCCCGGTCAGGCGACGGCCGAGCGCGCCTTCCCCCAACTCTGCGCCCTCGCCGAAGCCGAGCCAGCGGCCGATGCGATAGCCGCCGACCCAGATCAACGGAAAGGTCCAGGGATTGCCGATGAAAGTGCCGACCGCGCTCGCCAGCAAGCTGCCGCGCGCGACAAGCGCGAGAATGGCGCCCAGAATGAAATGCAGCCCCGGCAAGGGCAGGAAACTGACCGCGGCCCCCGATGCGACGCCGGCGGCGATTGCATGGGGCGAGCCTTTGATGCGGATGATCCGACGCGCCAGATATCGGCCGGCGCGGCCGAATCCCCCGGCTGGCCAGAGCAGCGCCTGAACCCTGCCGAACACTGTGCGTGGCCTGCGACGTCCAAGCATTCCCGGTTAAGACCCGTACCCTTCCCGATCGACCGACGTGATGACGCTCTCCGCCCTGAGCGTCGCGATGACATTCATCAGATGCTCCAGGCTGTCGACTTCGATATCCAGTTGCATCTCGAAAAAGTCGCTGGCGCGGTTGGTGAACCGAAGATTGGTGATATTGCCGCGCTGGCGCCCGATCGCATTCGACATCGCTCCGAGCGCGCCCGGCATATTCTCCAGAATTACCCGGACACGGCCGACATGGCGTTCGTCCGACGCCAGATCCCAATCCACGTCCAGCCAGCGTTCCGGCGTATGGCCGAAAGATTCCAGGGTCGCGCAGTCGGAGACGTGGATCGTGACGCCCTTGCCCGTCGTGACGATGCCGACGATCGGATCGCCGGGCAGGGGATGGCAGCACCGAGCGTAATGGACCGCCATGCCGGGAATGAGGCCGGTCAAGGGCAGCGCCGCGGCGCGCGTCGCTTCCCGCGGCATAGTTCGCCGGCGGGCGCGGACATCCAGGGCCGCCGCGTCGCCCCGGTCGACCTCGGCCGCGACGCCGGCCGTCGCCGGGGCCAGAAAGGCCTTCAACTCGCCTTCCGTATGCAGGCCCTCGCCCAGGCTGGCGTAAAGGTCCTCGAGCTTGTCGACATCGAAATGCCGGAGCGCCGGCTGCAACGCCTTCTCCGAAAATTTCTGCCCGGTCTCCGCCACGGCCTGGCGCGCAATTTCGCGGCCGAGCGAGACATACTGATCGCGCTGCTCCAGCCGGATCATGCGCCGGATGCGCGCCCGCGCCCGGCCGGTCACGACGAAGCGCTCCCATTCCGGGGACGGGGTCTTGTTCCGGGATGTCAGGATTTCGACCTGATCGCCATTGGCGAGCTTGGTCCGGACCGGCGCCATGCGCCCGTTGACCTTGGCGCCGACGCAATGATCGCCGACCTCGGAATGCACCGCATAGGCGAAATCGACGACCGTCGCGCCATTGGGCAGGCCGATCAGGTCGCCGGCCGGCGTGAAGCAGAAAACCTGATCCTGGAACATCTCGAGCTTGGTATGCTCCAGAAATTCCTCCGGCCCGCCGGCATGGTCCAGAATATCCAGCAGGTTTCTGATCCAGGCATATTGCTTGCCGTCGAGGATTTCAGAGCTTTGCTTGTAGCGCCAGTGCGCGGCGAGGCCGTATTCGGCGATTTCATGCATCTCGCGGGTGCGGATCTGCACTTCGATGCGCACCTGCTCCGGCCCGATGACCCCGGTATGGATCGAGCGGTAGCCGTTGGGCTTCGGCGTCGAGATATAGTCCTTGAAGCGGCCCGGCAGCACCGAATAATCCGCATGGATCGCGCCGAGCGCCTGGTAGCAATGCTCGACGCTGTCGACGATCACCCGAAAGGCCATGATGTCGGTCAGCGCTTCGAACGGGGCGGCCTTCCGTTGCATCTTGGTCCAGATCGAATGGGCGGCTTTCTCCCGGCCGGAAATGTCGGCGACGACGCCGTGGGCGGCCAGGGATTCGCCGAGCGCGACCATCACCCGGTCCGACAGCGCCCGGCCGTTGCTCCGCAGAAACTCAAGCCGCTTGATGATCGAGTTCCGGGCGTCCGGATTGATCTCGCCGAACGCGAGATCGACCAGTTCGTCGCGCCAGCTTTGCATGCCGATGCGCTCCGCCAGGGGCGCGTAGATATCCATGGTTTCGACGGCGCTGCGACGACGGCTTTCCGGCGACTTGACGTATTCGAGCGTGCGCATGTTGTGCAGCCGGTCGGCCAGTTTGACCAGCAGCACCCGGATATCTTCCGACATCGCGACGACCAGCTTGCGGAAATTCTCCGCCTGCTTGGTCCGGTCGGACTGAATCTCGAGCTTGGTCAGCTTCGTGACGCCATCGACCAGCCGGGCGATGTCGCCGCCGAACAGGCGGTCGATATCCGCCAGGGTGGCGTCGGTATCCTCGACGGTATCGTGCAGCAGGGCCGTCACGATCGAGCCGGAATCCAGGCGCATGTCCGCCAGGAGGGATGCGACCTCCAGCGGGTGCGTAAAATACGGATCGCCGGATTCGCGGCGTTGCGAGCCGTGCATCTGCATGGCGAAGACATAGGCGCGGTTGATGCCGTCTTCGTCGACGTTCGGGTCGTAGTTCCGCACTTTCTCGACCAGCTCATACTGCCGGATCATGGGGAACTTCTTACGCCTCCGTCCCGCCGGCGGACATGCTTTCATCGAAGGAAACCTGCGGCGGCGGCCGAGAGCGATCGCCGAGCGCCGCCTCTGGCAGCGGCTCTAGATGTCGGTCTCTTCGCCCGCATCGTAGGCTTCCGCCAGACGATCCCGGTTGACGGGCTCAGGCGCGCCTTGCTCCGCCGCGTCGCGAGCGAGCGCCGCCAGATCGAGCTCATCGTCGTCCGGCGCGTCGTCGCCGTGATCGGCATGCATCGCTTCGTCCAGCTCATCCAGCTCGTCCACCGGAGCGACCTTCTGGCGGCCGGTGATGACAGCCTCGAACAGCTCCGCCGGATCGACGTGATCCTCCGCGATTTCGCGCAAGGACACGACCGGGTTCTTGTCCCGGTCGCGATCCACGAACAGCTCGCTCCCCGAGGAAATGTCGCGGGCGCGTTGCGCCGCCATCACGACCAGTTCAAATCTGTTTGGAACCCGCTGAACGCAGTCTTCCACGGTGACCCGTGCCATAGCGATTTTCCCTTATTCGATAGCGGACTATTGTAGCGTCAAAGACGTTAGCGTATCAAATGGTTTCTGCCAGTGGCGAGCGGATTCGTCGCGGCCGATCATATTGTACAGTCGCAATCGCCGCAATAAATGCAGCGGCGTTCAGTGAGTTGATTAGAGAGGCACGAAATGAGTAATTTAGCGCCCCGTCGCGCGCTCTTCATTGATGGATCGAACCTTTACGCAGCCGCGAAAACCCTGGGCTTCGATATCGACTACCGCAAGCTGCGGCAATTTTTCGAAGGCGGCGCCTGGCTGCTCCGATCCTATTATTACACAGCAATCGCCGACGACCAGGATTACTCGCCGGTGCGCCCGCTGGCCGATTGGCTGGACTATAACGGCTTCTACCTGGTTTCCAAACCGGCGAAGGAATACACCGACGCCATGGGCCGACGGCGCATCCGCGGCAGCATGGACGTCGAGATCGCGGTGGACGCCCTCAGCCTCGCCGACAAGATCGACCACATGGTGCTGATCAGCGGCAATGGCGATTTCCGCCGCCTGATCGAAGCGATGCAGGCCAAGGGCGTCAAGGTCACCGTGGTCAGCACGATCCGCACCAGCCCGCCGATGGCGTCCGACGACGTGCGCCGCCAGGCCGACGAGTTCCTGGACCTGCTGGACATCGCGCCCGAGATCGAGCGGCGCATGCCCGAACATGGCGGCCGTCCGGACCCGCGCCGCCCTGGCTTCGATGAAGGCCGCCGGCCGCCACGCGACAACCGGCAAGGCGCCATGCTCGACGACGACGACGATGAGGACGACGACCGTCGCGGCGGTCCGCAGCCCCTGCGCGGTCCGGGCGACTATCGGGATTCCGGGTATATCGACGACGATGACGTGGAGTGATCCCGGCCGGGATTGCCCGCTCTGTCCCCGGCTTGTCGCGTTTCGCCAGGACCTGCGCAGCCGCGAGCCGGATTGGCATAATGCGCCCGTCCCGTCATTCGGACCGCTGGACGCCCGGCTGCTGATCGTCGGCCTGGCGCCCGGCATGAAGGGCGCGAACCGGACCGGCCGCCCCTTCACCGGCGATTTCGCGGGCGACCTGCTGTATCGGACGCTGCTGGACCATGGCTTCGCGGCCGGCGCCTATGGCCGCGCGCCCGATGACGGCCTCCGGCTCACGGACGCCCGCATCGCCAACGCCGTCCGTTGCCTGCCGCCGCAGAACAAGCCGACCCCGGCGGAAGCAAACGCCTGCCGCCCGTTCCTGGAACAGGAGTTGGCGGCGATGCCGAACCTTCGGATCATCCTGGCGCTTGGCCGGGTTTCCCACGACGCGGTGCTGCGGACCCTGGGCGTCCGACTGGCGGCGGCCCCCTTCGCCCATGGAGCGCTTCATGCCGCAGACAGCGTCATGGTGGCTGACAGCTACCACTGCTCCCGCTACAACACCAACACCGGTCGCCTGACCGTAGCTATGTTCGATGCCGTCTTCGCAGAGATCCGGCGCCGGATCGACCAGCACTAACCGATACGCCGCTTGAGGCAGGACCAGAGGCAATGGACGAGAAACAAGACAGCATCTGGGACTACGTGCGCGCTGTCCTTTGGGCTTTGCTGCTGGCGATCGTATTCCGCTCGATGGTCTATGAGCCGTTCAGCATTCCTTCCGGCTCGATGCAGCCGACGCTTCTGGTCGGCGATCATCTGTTCGTCTCGAAGTGGACCTATGGTTACAGCCGCCATTCCTTCCCGATGAGCCCGCCGATCTTCAGCGGCCGCGTGCCGAACGGCGCGCCGGACCGCGGCGACGTTATCGTCTTCAAGTTCATAGAGGAGCGTTGGCGCGGCGGCGAGAAGGAAGTGACGCGGACCGACTTCATCAAGCGCCTGATCGGTCTGCCCGGCGACACGATTCAGATGAAGCAAGGCCGGCTCCACATCAACGGCGCGATGGTTCCGCGCCGGCCCGACGGGCAATTTTCCGTGACGGAACGCAATCAGGACCGGGCGCAGGACGTGACCTACCGCCAGTTCATCGAAACCCTGCCGAACGGCGTCGAGCACAAGATCCTGGAATTGGCGGACGACAATCCCCTCGATAACACCCAGGTCTTCAAGGTGCCTGAAGGGCATTATTTCTTCATGGGCGACAATCGCGACAATTCGAACGACAGTCGGCTCGATGTTTCCTATGTGCCGGCTGAAAATCTGGTCGGGCGCGCCGATGTGCTGTTCCTGTCGATCGACTGGCAAGGCGGCGAATGGTCGGACTTCGACGCCAGTTTGCGGTGGGACCGGATGTTCACGACGATCGGGCCATAGCGCCATGTCCGGGATCGCTCCCGAACGGCGCGCGCTGGAAGCGCGGATCGGCCACAGCTTCGCCGACCCCGCGCTTCTGACCGGCGCGCTTACCCATCCAAGCGCCAAGCATGCCGGCCGGTCGGGCCGTGGCGGCGCCGGCTACGAACGGCTGGAATTCCTCGGCGACCGGGTGCTCGGCCTGATCGTCGCCGAAATGCTGCTGGAAGCTTTTCCGAAGGAAAACGAAGGCGCCCTGTCGAAGCGGCTGGTCGCGCTTGTCCGCAAGGAAGCGCTGGTCGAGATCGCCCGGCAGATCGACCTCCTGCCGGCGATCGATCAAGCCGCCGGCGCCGGCGGCGCCTTCGCGCGCCAGCAGGAAACCGCCATCGCGGACGGCGTCGAAGCCCTGATCGGCGCGATCTTCCAGGATGGCGGGTTCGGCGCCGCCAGGGCCTTCGTCCGCGCCTGGTGGACGCCGATGCTGAAGTCCGCGGTCGCGCCGCCGAAGGACCCGAAGACCACGCTGCAGGAATGGGCGCAGGCCCAGGGCCTGGCATTGCCGGTCTATCGGGTGGTGAAAACCGACGGGCCCGACCATCAACCGCTTTTCGTGATTGAGGCCGAAATCGAGGGTCGCCCCGCGACCGAGGGCGCCGGACGCTCCAAACGCATCGCCGAGCAGGCCGCCGCGACGGCGATGCTCGAAGCCATCGACAAGGAAACCGACACGTGAATGACGCCGCGACCGCCCCGACCCGGGCCAGCGTGGTCGCCCTGGTCGGCGCACCGAACGCCGGCAAGTCGACCCTCGTCAACGCTCTGGTCGGCGCCAAAGTCTCCATCGTCTCCTCGAAGGCGCAGACGACGCGCGCCCGCGTCATGGGCGTGCGCATGGTCGGCCGGGCGCAATTGGTGCTGGTCGATACCCCCGGCATCTTCCAGCCGCGCCGCCGCCTGGACCGGGCCATGGTCAATTCCGCCTGGACCGGCGCCGAGGACGCGGATGCGCTTTGCCTCGTCTATGACGCGAGCAAGGGCCAGCCCGAAGGCTTTGACGCCCTGGTCGAGAAGCTGAAGCATCGCCCGGCCCGGCGCATCCTCGTCCTGAACAAGGTCGATACGGCGAAACGCATGCGGCTGCTCGAGTTGGCGTCGCGGCTGAACGGCCGGCTGGAGTTCGCCCACACATTCATGGTCTCCGCGCTGACCAATGACGGCGTCGAGGACCTGGCCGCAACGCTTGCCGCCGAAGCGCCGGAAGGCCCGTGGCTGTTCCCCGAAGACCAGCTTTCCGACATGCAGGACCGCCTGTTCGCCGCCGAGATCACCCGCGAGCAGGCTTTCCGGCAACTCAGCCAGGAACTGCCCTATTCGCTGACCGTCGAAACCGATCAGTGGCTGGAATTCAAGAACGGCGATGTCCGCCTGGAGCAGACGATCTTCGTCGAGCGCGATAGCCAGCGGTCCATCGTGCTCGGCAAGGGCGGCGCCCGCGTCCGCTCGATCCGGGAAGCCGCGCAGGCCGAGCTTGCCGACGCCTTCGGCCGAAAGGCGCATCTGTTTCTGTTCGTGAAGGTCCGGGAAAACTGGGCCGAGGATCCCGAACGCTACGCGCCCTGGTCGCTCGACTTCAACGCCAAGGGTTAGCGAGCGGGATGATCGAATGGCGCGATCATGGCGTCGTCCTGTCCGCCCGGCCCTTCGGGGAGGACGGTTTGCTGGTGCGGGCGCTGACGCGGGAGCACGGCCTGCATGCCGGCCTCGCCCGCTGGACCCGCGGCAAGCGCCGGGACGGGTTCGTGCTGCAGCCGGGCGTCGAAGCGGACATGGTGTGGCGCGCCCGCCTTTCGGACCAGCTTGGCCTCTGGACCCTGGAGCCCGTCCGGGATCATGCGGGATACTGGCTGGACGACCGCCGCCGCCTCGCCGCCATCGCCGCCGCCGCCGCCTTGATGGAAGCCGCATCGGCCGAACGGGAGCCGCATCCCGGCCTCGCCGCCGGGCTGGAGGCGTTTCTGGCTTCGCTTGCAAGCGAAGCCTGGGAGGCCGCCTACGTTACCTGGGAGATCGGCGTGCTGAAGGCGCTTGGCTTCGCGCTCGACCTGACCTGCTGCGCCGCGACCGGGGCGACGGACGACCTGATCTATGTCTCGCCGAAGACCGGCCACGCCGTATCGGCCGCGGCCGGCGCGCCCTATGCCGACCGCATGCTGCCCCTGCCGGGCTTTCTGGTCGGCAGCGGCGCCTATGACGACAAGGCGATCGCCGATGGCTTGAAGCTGACCGGACATTTCCTCAGCCGCGATGTTCTGGGGGTTCTCAACAGAGATATCCCCGACCCGCGCCGACGCTTTCAGGACCTGTTCGCCGAATCTGCTATAGAGCGCCCATGAACGATCAATTGCCCCCCGACGACCCGACCGGCGACGACAACGGCGGCGCCATCCGACTGGAGCCGTTTTCGCGCGCCCTGTCCGAGCGCTACCTGGCCTATGCGCTTTCGACGATCACGTCCCGCTCCCTGCCCGACGCCCGCGACGGCTTGAAGCCGGTGCATCGCCGGCTGGTCTTCGCCATGCGCGAGCTTGGCCTCAACCCGGCCGCCGCCTTCAAGAAATGCGCCCGCGTCGTCGGCGACGTCATGGGCAAGTACCATCCCCACGGCGACAGCGCGATCTATGACGCCATGGCCCGCCTCGCCCAGGATTTCGCCGTCCGCTATCCGCTGGTCGACGGCCAGGGCAATTTCGGCAATATCGACGGCGATAACCCGGCGGCCATGCGCTACACCGAGGCCCGGCTGACGGCGGTCGCCGAAGCCTTGCTCGACGGCATCGACGAAGACGCGGTCGATTTCCGCGAAACCTATGACGGCGAAGGCCGGGAGCCGGTCGTCCTGCCAGCGGCATTCCCGAACTTGCTGGCGAACGGCGCCCAGGGCATCGCCGTCGGCATGGCGACGAACATTCCGCCCCACAATGCCGACGAACTGTGCGAGGCGCTGCTCCACCTCCTCAAGCGGCGCTCGGCCACGGTCGACGATCTTCTGGCGCTGACGCCAGGGCCGGACTTCCCGACCGGCGGCATCATCACCGAAGCGCCCGAGACCATCGCCGAAGCGTATCGGACCGGCCGCGGCTCGCTCCGTTTGCGTTCGCGCTGGGAGATCGAGGAACTGGCGCGCGGCCAATGGCGCGTGATCGTCACCGAAATCCCCTATCAGGTTTCGAAAAGCCGCCTGATCGAGCGGACCGCGACCTTGCTGGAGGATAAGAAGGTCTTTCTGCTGGGCGATATCCAGGACGAGTCGGCCGAAGACGTGCGCATCGTCCTGACGCCGCGGGCGCGCAATGTCGACCCGAAGGCGATGATGGAGCAGTTGTTCCGCCAGGCGGATTTCGAGGTGCGGATCTCGATCAACATGAACGCGCTCGACGCCGAGGGCAGTCCGCGCGTCATGTCGCTGAAGGATCTGCTCGAGATCTTTCTGGAGCATCGCCGCGAGGTGCTGCTGCGCCGCAGCCGCCACCGCCTCGCCGCCATCGCGCGCCGGCTGGAGATGCTGGCCGGATACATGGTCGTCTATCTGAACCTGGATGAAGTGATCCGCATCATCCGCTACGAGGACGACCCCAAGGCCGAGCTGATCGCCGCCTTCAAGCTGACCGAACTTCAAGCCGACGCCATCCTGAACATGCGCCTCCGGAGTTTGCGCCGCCTGGAGGAGATGGAAATCAGGACCGAGATGACCGCCCTTGAAGGCGAGCAGGCGGAGCTTGCCGAACTGGTCGGCGACGAGGCGAAGCAGTGGCGGCGCGTCGGCGCGGAAATCCGCGAGATGCGCAAGGTCTTCGGCAAGGACACGCGCCTTGGCCGGAGGCGGACGAGCATCCAGGGCCCGCCCATGGACGTCGAGGTGCCGCGCGCCGCCGAGATCGAGCGCGAGCCGATCACGGTCGTCTGCTCGGCCGAAGGCTGGCTCCGGGCGCTCAAGGGGCACCTCGCGCCCGACGCCGAGTTGAAATACCGCGAAGGCGACGGCGAGCGTTTCCGGTTCCATGCCCAATCGACCGACCGCATCCTGGCGCTGGCGTCAGACGGCCGGGTCTTCACCCTGGACGGCGACAAGCTGCCCGGCGGCCGGGGCGCGGGCGAACCGATCCGCCTGCAGGCCGATCTGGCCGCCGACGCGGAAATCGTCGATCTCATCCTGCTGCCCGCCGGCGGCCGCGTGCTGATGGCGACGAGCGACGGACGGGGCTTCCTTGCGCCGGCGGACGCCCTCAGCGCCCAGACCCGCGCCGGCCGCATGGTCCTGAATGTCAGCTTGCCCGCCAAGGCCGCGATCATGCGCCCGATGCCTGAGGACGCCGACCATATCGCCGTCGTCGGCGACAATCGCCGCCTGCTGATCTTCCCGATCGAGGAAATGCCCGAGATGGGCCGCGGCAAGGGCGTCATCCTGCAACGGTACAAGGGCGGCGGATTGGCGGACGCCATCGGCTTCAAGCTGGCGGACGGGTTGAAATGGCCGTCCGGCGACCGGGTCCGCCATGAAACCAACCTCGCGGCATGGCTGGGCAAGCGCGCCCAAAGCGGCGCGCCCCCGCCCTTCGGCTTCCCGAAACCGCCGAAGTTCGGCCTGGACGAATAGCGCGACGGCCGCTGAACAGCCTTACAACGGCTGTTCCAGCGTCGGCGCGCTGTCGGCGACGGTGGTGCGGCGCATGTCGCGCACTTCGGCGAAGTTATAACGGCGGGCGCGGTGCATGACGGCGCGGTTGTCCCACATCACGAGATCGCCGACGCGCCATTGATGGGCATAGACGAACTGCGGTCGGGTCGCGTGCTCCGTCAGGTCGCGGAGAAACATGCGCGCCTCGGGCATCGGCCAGCCCCGCAGGGCGCCCGCGTGGGACGCCAGGAACAGGGAAAGCCGCCCGCTGCCCGCATGCCGCCTGACCAGGCGCTGCGGTACGGGCTGGTTCAAGGCCAACTCATCCGCTGTCCATTCCGTGAAGCCCAGGAGGCCGCGGGAATAGATCTGGCTGTGCTCGCAGACCTGATCCATGCATTCCGCCTGGAGCTCGGGGTCGAGCGCATCCCAGGCCGCGCGCATGTCCGCGAACTCGGTGGCGCCGCCCTTGCCCGGAATCGCGCGTGCCGACAGCAGCGAGTATTTCGCGGGCGTCGGTTTGAACGAACTGTCCGAATGCCAGAGCATGTTGCCGATGCCGAATTGCAGCCGTCGGTCCTCGCGGCGCAGCACCTCGCCCTTCTCGTCGAGATTGGAGATGTCGTTGACCTTGAGGGAAAGCCGCCGTTCCGCCGCTTTGTGAATATCCCCGGTCGCCTGCTCCATCGGGCCGAAATGCTCCGAGAAGGCGTATTGCTGGGCGTCGTCGATGGCCTGATCGCGGAAAATCAACACCGCGTAATGATCCATCGCCGCTTCGATGTTGGCCGCATCTTCGGCCGAAACGCCCGCCGCGATATCGACGCCTTCGACAGCGCCGACGAAATCCGGCTTATCCGCCCGAAGCGGCCCAATCGACAGCGCCATTGCGCGCCCTCCCTCAATACAAAAGGCGGCTATCCTGCCATTTCCGCCACGACCTGCGCCACAACCCGCGCGCCGGCGGCGAGGTCGGCGGCGGTCGCGGATTCGGCTTCGTTGTGGCTGACGCCATCCTTGCAGGGCACGAACACCATGCCCGTCGGGCAGAGCTTCGTCATGTTGCGGGCGTCGTGGCCGGCGCCGGAGAGCAGGTCCATCGAAGGCGCGTCGGCCCGGCTGGCGGCCTTGCGGATCATCGCCATCACGCCCGGATCGAACGGCGTCGTTTCCGAGCGCTGAATTTCGTCCACCTGCACGTCGCACGGCCCCGCGAGCGCCTGGCAGAGGCCCGCGATCTGGCCGCCGAGGCCTTCGCGGAGCGCATCGTCCGGGCAGCGGAAATCGATCGCGAACCTGACCTGCCCCGGCACGACCGAGGGCGCTCCCGGATAGGCCTGGAAACGGCCGACATTGAAGCGCGTCAGGTCGGCCGGGTCCTCCATCATCCGGTGCAGGCCGACGACCATGGTCGAGGCCGCGAGCACGGCATCCTTCCGGCGCCGCATCGGCATGGTGCCGGAATGTGCTTCCTCGCCCGTCACCGTCACCTGATACTTGCGCGAGCCCTGGATGCCGGTGACGACGCCGATGGTGTTGCCGGTCTCCTCCAGCATGGGGGCCTGCTCGATATGCGCTTCGACGAAGCCGGCATAAGGCAGGTTGAGGGCGCGGTCCTCCATCGGCCCCGCCATCGCCCGGAATGCGGCGAGCGCGTCGCGCAGGATCACCCCGTCGGCGCCGACGGCGCTCAACATGCGCTCAAGCTCCTCGGGGCGGGTATAGACTTGGCTGCCCATGACGCCCGGCTGGAAGCGGCCGCCTTCCTCATTCGTGAAATTGATGACCTCGACCGGCCGCGTCGTCGTGATCTCCGCGGCGTCGAGGGCGTGCAGCATCTCGATGCCGGCGAGCACGCCGAAGGCGCCGTCGAACTTGCCGCCCGTCGGCTGCGAATCCAGGTGGGAGCCGGTCGCGACCGGGACCGCGTCCGGGTCCGTGCCGGGGCGGCGGATGAACATGTTGCCGATGGCGTCGACCGCGACCGTGCAGCGCAGTTCGTGCGCCCACTGGATCAGCAGCTTGCGGGCCTGGTTATCCTCGTCCGTCAGGCATTCCCGGCAGACGCCGCCCTTGGCCGTCGCGCCGAACTTGGCCATCTCCATATGCATCCGCCAGAGCCGGTCTTCATCGACGGCGGCGGCGATACGGGCGAGGTCGGCTTCGGTCAGCGCCATGGGATCGGGCTCCTTCGGGGCAGGTCGGATCGGGTAAGGTCTCGACAGTTTGCACCATGGCGCCCAATTCGCGCTATATCCAAGGCGACGCATGGGAGAGGCCCGATGGACCAGAAAATCTGCCTGATCACCGGCGCGACCGACGGCATCGGCCGGGTGACGGCGCTTGAACTCGGCAAGCTGGGGTGGACGCTGATCCTGGTCGCGCGCAACGCCCAGAAAGGCGAGCGGGTCGCCCGCGAGCTTCGCGCCGCCTGCCGGAACGAGGAGATTTTCTTCAAGCAGGCCGATCTCGCCCTGCAACGGGACGTCCGCCGCGTCGCCCGCGACGTCGCCGAAGTCTGGCCACGGCTCGACGTGCTGATCAACAATGCCGGCGCGATCTTCTGGAAACGCCAGGAGACGGCGGAGGGCGTCGAGCGCACCCTCGCCCTCAACCACCTGAACTATTTCCTGCTGACGAACCTGTTGCTGGACCGCCTGAAGGCGGCGCCCAAAGCCCGCATCGTCAACGTCGCCTCCATCGCCCATATCGGCGAGCGGATCGACTTCGACGACCTGGGCTGCGTCAAGGGCTACAAGCGCTTCAAGGGCGGGTGGACGGCCTACCAGCGCTCGAAGCTCGCCAACATCATGTTCACCGCCGCATTGGCGCGGCGGCTGGAAGGCACGAGCGTCACGGCGAACAGCTTGCATCCAGGCTTCGTGCGCAGCCGCTTCGGCAAGGACAACGGCGGCCTCTTCGCCCTCATCCTCGGCATCGGCATGCGCTTCGGCGCAATCTCGGTCGAAAAAGGCGCCGAAACCCCGATCTATCTTGCGAGCAGCCCTGCGGTCGAAGGCGTCACCGGAAAGTACTTCGCCGACTGCAAACAAAAGACGCCCTCAGCCGCCGCACGGGACGAGGCGGCGCAGGAACGGCTATGGGCGGTTTCGGAGACGCTGACGGCGGGGAGTCGGTAGGGCGCGGTCAGGTCGATGCAGGCGTCCGGCTACCTGTTCCAGAATGCCTGCCCTCTGCTCTGTCATTCATGTAGTACGCGGAGCACTTCGACTCTGTCGTCGTGAAGTCGGAAAAAGACGACGTGGCGGCCGCAGCGATAGAAACGCATGTCGGGTCGGATCTCGTCACAAGGGCGCCCAAGGTCCGGCGTCGCCGCCAAGCGCTCGAACGCCGCGAACAGATCGCCCAGGTAGACCGCACGTTGTCGCGCGCCCCATTGGCGCCGGGCGTAGCGACCGATAGCCAGCAGATCCGCACGCGCAATGCGCGTGATGCGGCATTCAGCCATGCAGCTCGGCGTCGAGGGTTCGGTTGATCGCATCGGGATCGAGAGCGACGAACTCGCCGCGATCGGCCGCCTCCCATGCAGGATCAAGCTCGCGTCGCGAAGCTTCGAGCTGGACCTGCCTGCTCTCGTCAGCGCGATTCTTCTCGCGCAACGCCTCGCGCACAAGCTCGCTCGCGTTATTGTAAAGGCCGCTCGCGATCTTCTCGCGCACATAGCGATCGAGCGTGTCTGTGAGGGATACATGCACGGCGCGCTCCATATGCGTACATGAACTATGCGCACAAGATGCGACAGCGGCGCGAAACGCTGGATCGCTATCGACCCGCGTTTTAACCGTCGCCTTGAATTCACGAGTTAGCGCCGTGTCTTACCCCGATTCTTGCGTTCGACAGCACCCCAAAGCGGCTGGACTATCGATCAACTACCCTCCTTCAAGCCGCCGCCCGCGCCGCATTCGCCGCCGCCGCCAGCGTCATCTCCGCGCATTTTTCGCCGATCATCATGCAGGGCGCGTTGGTATTGCCGCTGGTCAGCGTCGGCATGATGGAGGCGTCGGCGATGCGGAGGCCATGGATGCCGTGGACGCGGAGTTCGGAATCCACGACGGCCATGGGGTCCGGGCCCATGCGGCAGGTGCCGACAGGGTGGTAGGTGGTCTCCGCCTTCGCGCGCACCCAATCGAGCAGGGCTTCGTCGCTTTGCGCCTGGGCGCCGGGCGAGATTTCCATCGTGACGACATCGGCGACCGGCGGCGCCGCCATCAACTCGCGCGCTTTTCTGAGGGCGGCGAGCAGGCCGCGCCGGTCTTCCGCCGCCTGGAGGAAATTGAAGCGGATGGCGGGCGGGGCCTTCGGGTCGCTGGATTTTATGTGCACCGAGCCCAAACTCTCCGACCGGAGCACGTTGATCGCGAGCGTGACGCCGCGCCGCTTCGCGACCCGACGCTCCCGGTTTCGCATTTCGAAGATGAACGGCATGATCGACATGGTGGCGTCCGGCGACTCCAGGCCCTCGCGGGTGCGGAAATACAGGCGGGCCGGCACCGCCGTGCGCGCGACGAAGCCATCCTTGAACAGCACGTATTTCGCGATCTCCCGGAGGAGCCGCCAGCCGCGCGCCGTATCGTTTTCGGTCGCGTTGGCTTCCCCGATTTCGAAGGTCATGCGCGGCGAGCAATGATCGCGGAGGCCTTCGCCGACGCCCGCAAGCGCATGGACCAGGTCGACGCCCGCAGCGGCCAGCACGTCCGGCCGGCCGATGCCCGAAAGCTCCAGCAGTTTGGGCGAATTGATCGACCCGGCGGAGACGATCACTTCCCGCGTTGCGCGCGCCTGCCGCGCTTCCCCGCCGACGGCATAGCGCACGCCGACGCAGCGCTTGCCTTCCAGGATCAGCGTCTCCGCCATGGCGTTCGACTGGATCGTCAGGTTCGGGCGGCGGCGCGCCGGGTCCAGGTAGCAGGCCGCGGTCGACTGGCGCCGCCCCCTGGAAATCGTCACCTGGGACATGCCGATGCCTTCCTGGGTTTCCCCATTCAGGTCGGGATTGAACGGCAGGCCGATATGCGCCGCCGACGCGATCAGCTTTTCCAGAATGGGGGTCCGGCGGCGCGGCGAGTCCGTCACGCGCACCGGGCCGTCGCGGCCGCGCAAGGCATCCGACCCGCCATCGTAGCTTTCCAGGCGTTTGAAGACCGGCAGCACGTCCTGGAACGACCAGCCGCGATTGCCGAGTTGCGCCCAGTGGTCATAGTCCTGCGGCTGGCCGCGCATGAAGACCATGCCGTTGATCGAACTGGAGCCGCCCAGCATCTTGCCGCGCGGCACGGGGATGCGCCGGCCGCCGAAAGTCTCGTCCGGTTCGGACTCGTAGCACCAGTTGACCTCCGGATTGTCGATCAGCTTGGCGATGCCCGCCGGCACGCGGGACCAGAAAAACTCCGATCCCTTGGCGCCCGCCTCGAGGCACAGCACGCGGTAGCGCCCACACTCGGAAAGCCGAGCGGCGACGGCCGCGCCCGCAGACCCGGCCCCGACGACGATATAATCATACGACTCGACAGCATTGGACATGGCGCAACGGTCCTTCAAGGCTCCTGACCCATAACCAGTAACCGACGCCGGTGGCGCTGCAAACTGCGCCGCCGCCTCGAGCCGCCCTTCGCTTGAGCGCCCCTACTCCGCCGCGATCTCGGGGAAGGCGTGGCGCCATTTGGTGGGGAAGCCGCGGGCATGTTGCGCGGCCATCGGGGCTTCCTCGCCGAGTTCGAATGCGGCGCGCCAGGGCCATTTCGGCTCGTAGAGCATGCCGCGCGCCATGGCGACCATCGAGACCTTGCCGTCGCGGATCAGGCTTTCGGCGAGCTTCGGGTCGCGGATCATGCCGACGGCCATCGTCGGCACGCCGGTCGCGGCCTCGACCGCCGCCGCGTGGCCGGCCTGATAGGCCGGCCCCAGGTCCGGCCGGATGCCGGCGCTGTTGCCGCCGCCGGAAATGTCGAAGAAATCGCAGCCAAGCGGCTTCAGGGCCTGGGCGAAGGCGATCGCGTCCTCGATCGTCAGGCCCCGGTCGTCCCAGTCGACGCCGTTCATGCGCACGCCCATCGGCTTGTCGTCGGGCCAGGCGGCGCGCATCGCCTCGAACGCCTCGAGCGGGAACTTCATCCGGCCCTCGATGTCGCCGCCATAGCTGTCGTTCCGGCGGTTGGCGATGGGGGAGAGGAACGACGAGCAGAGATAGCCATGGGCCGCATGCATTTCAGCCGCGACGAACCCGGCCCGGGCGGCGCGCTTCGTGGTTTCGACAAAGCCTTCGATGACCGCGTCCATGTCCGCCCGGTCCATCGCCTTCGGCGTGTGCCAGCCGTCGTCGAACGGAACCGCGGACGGGCCAAGCGTCTCCCAGGCGCCGGCGCCGGCCTTGAGCGGCCCGCCGCCCTTTTGCGGCGCATTGGCCGAGGCCTTGCGGCCGGCATGGCCAATCTGGATGCCCAAGGGCGTCACGCCATTGGCGTCGCAGGCCCTGATGACCCGGGCGATCGCAGCTTCCTGTTCGTCGGTCCAGAGGCCGAGGCAATCTGGCGTAATGCGGCCGCGCGGGTCCGACGCGGTCGCCTCGATGAAGGCGAGCGCCGCGCCGGAAAGCGCCATCTGGCCGACATGGATCATGTGCCAGTCGGTCGCGACGCCGTCGACGGCGGAATACTGGCACATCGGCGCGATGACGATGCGGTTCTGAAGCGTGACGCCGCGCAGATCGAGCGGTTGGAAGAGAGGGCTGGTCATGGCGGCGAGGAGACTCCCGGGTCCGAGAAAAAATGGCGCGAAGCTCTGAGCCTGTCACAGGCCGAACCGGCGGGCGGAAAATAGCCGGATGGCGCGGCGAGGGGAATACGCGGCAGGCTTGGCGCGGCAGGCTGACGCGGCGCGATTTCCGGCGGCGCTGGCTTTGCGTTTCGCCGCCAGCCGTGATTGGCTTTGTCCGAACCGAACCCCGGCCCATCGACCTTTCGGGAGACGCCCATGAACCGCAGCCAAGCCGCCCCCGCTCCTTTGGCCCACGCCGCGCCTGACGATGCCTGGCTCGCCCAGGTCGTCGAGGATGTGCTGGAGCCGGAACTCGCGATCGTCGACCCGCACCATCATTTGTGGCTGCGCGACGGCTACCGCTACCTGATGCCGGAACTGGCGGCCGACCTCGCGAGCGGCCACCGCATTGTCTCGACCGTCTATGCCGAATGCCGCTCCATGTACCGGACGGAGGGGCCTGAGGCCGAGCGCTCGCTCGGCGAGACGGAATTCGTGACCGGTTGCGCCGCAATGGCCGCGAGCGGCGCCTTCGGCCCGCACCGCGCCTGCGCCGCCATGTTCGGCCGGGTCGACATGACCCTGGGCGCCGCCGTTCGCCCGCTGCTTGAAGCGCATATCGAGCGTTCGGCCGGGCGCTTCAAGGGCGTGCGCTATTCGACCGGCTGGGATGCAAGCGACCGCATCCCCAATGTCGCGCCCGCGGCCGGCGCCCTGATCGCGCCGGAAGCCCTGGCGGCGGCGGGGGTGCTCGCGGACATGGGGCTGACGCTCGATGTCTGGCTGTATCATCCGCAATTGGGCGAAGTCGTGGCGCTGGCCGAAGCCCATCCGGACCTTGCCATCGTGCTCAATCACATCGGTTCGCCGATCCTGGGCGGTCCCTACAGGGACCGGCAGGATGAGGTTTTCGCCGACTGGCGCCGGTTGATCCGGGCTGTCGCAAAGCGCCCCAATGTGTTCGTGAAGCTCGGCGCCATGCCGATCAAACGCACGACCGACAAGCGCCTGCCGCCGGGCTCGGCGGAGATCGCGGCGGCGTGGCGGCCCTGGCTCGAGACCTGCATCGAAGCTTTCGGGCCGACGCGAGGGATGTTCGAATCCAACTTTCCCGTCCAGAAGCGCTGGTCGAGCTACCAGACCACCTGGAACGCCTTCAAGCTGATCGCGGCCGGCGCGTCCGACGCCGAGAAGCAGGCGCTGTTTTCCGGCGCGGCGACGGCGGCCTACAAGCTGTCGTAGCCGACCTCCATGAGGTAGAGGCCTTCCGGCGGCGCCGTCGGCCCGGCGGCGGCGCGCGCCCGCGCCGCCAGGGCCTCGCCCACCCGCTCCGGCGGCCAGGCGCCGTCCCCGACGCGGGCGAGCGTGCCGGCCGTGATCCGCACCTGATTGTGCAGGAACGACCTGGCTTCGACCTCCAGATGGATCTCCTCGCCGCGCTGCACGACATCGAGCCGGTCCAGGGTGCGGATCGGCGATTTCGCCTGGCAGTGGACGGCGCGGAAGCTGGAGAAATCATGCCGGCCGAGCAGGCAGTTCGCCCCCGCTTGCATCGCCGCCGCATCCAGGGGCTTCGCTACATACCAGACATGGCCGCGCTCCAGCATCGGCGGGCTGCGGCGGTTCAGGATGCGGTAGCGATAGCGCCGGCGGGTCGCGGAGAAGCGGGCGTCGAATTCAGGCGGCGCGTCGAACGCCTCCAGCACCGCGACCGGCGCCGGGCGGGCATGGAAATTCAAGCCGTCCCGCAGCGCCTTCAGGGACCAGGGCGCCGGGAGGTCGATATGGGCGACCTGGCCCATGGCATGGACGCCGGCGTCCGTCCGCCCGGCGCCGTTGACCCGCGTTTCGACGCCGGTCAACGCCAGCAGCGCCGCCTCGAGGGCTTCCTGCACGGAGAGGCCATTGGCCTGCCGCTGCCAGCCGACGAAACCGCCGCCGTCATATTCGAGGTTGAGCCGGTAACGCGGCATCAGGGCTCCAGGTCGAATGCGGCGCCCCTGGGCGTCGCGAAGCCGTTCAGGAAGGCCGCGCGATCCAGCATCGCCTTCCCTGGCCGTTGCAGCCGCTCCAGCCGGAGGGCGCCCGCGCCCGTGCCGACCAGGAGGGCGTCATCGAGCGTCACGCCCGGCGGCCCGGCCGCGGCCTCGACGCTGGCCTGGCCGATCTTGATCTCGACGCCGCCAAGCCGCGTCCAGGCGCGCGGCTGCGGGGCGAGCGCGCGGATCTGCCGCTCCAGTTCGACCGCCGGCCGGCGCCAGTCGAGCCAGCCATCGGCCTTGACGAGCTTGTGGGCATACACCGCGCCCGTCTCCGGCTGCGGCGTCGGCTGAAGCGCGCCTTCGGCGAGGCCGGCGAGCGTCGGGACGATCAGCCGCGCGCCCATGGCGGACAAGCGGTCATGCAGATCGCCGCCTGTGGTTTCGGCCGCGATCGCCGTGCGTTCCCAAAGCAGCATCGGGCCGGTATCGAGGCCGGCGTCCATCAGCATGGTGACGACGCCGGTTTCCGCGTCGCCCGCCATGATCGCCCGCTGGATCGGCGCGGCGCCCCGCCAGCGCGGCAACAGCGAGGCATGAATATTGATGCAGCCAAGCCGCGGCGCGGCGAGGATCAGCTCCGGCAGGATCAGGCCATAGGCGACGACCACGGCGGCGTCGAGGGCGAGCGCCTGAAATGCCGCCTGCTCCGGCGCTTTACGCAGGGACTTCGGCGTGCGCACGGGAATGCCGCGCGCTTCGGCGAACGCCTGGACCGGCGACGGCTTCAGCTTGTGGCCCCGGCCGGACGGGCGCGGCGGCTGGGCATAGACTGCGACAACCGCATGGCCGGCGTCGAGGATCGCCGCAAGCGCCGGAACCGAGAAATCCGGCGTGCCCATGAACGCCAGGCGAAGCGGCGTCATGGACGGCTCGGGCGTCGGTTGGCTTCGGCGGCTTTCAGCTTCCGCATTTTCGAGAGCGCCATGTTGCGTTTCAGCATGGATATATGGTCGATGAACAGCACCCCGTCCAAATGGTCGATCTCGTGCTGGATACAGCGGGCGAGCAGGCCGTCGGCGTCGATCTCATGGCGGGCGCCAGCCTCGTCCAGGAACGCGGCGCGGATGCGCTCCGGCCGTTTCACATCGTAATAGACATCGGGCAGCGACAAGCAGCCTTCGCTCATCACGACCTTTTCGCTCGACGCCCAAAGCACCTCCGGATTGACCAGCCGGAGCGGCGTCGGCGGCGCGCCTTCGCGGGCGACGTCGATCACGACCAGCCGGCGGTCGTCGGCGACCTGGGGCGCCGCAAGGCCGATGCCGGGCGCGTCGTACATCGTGGCCAGCATGGCGTCGAGTTTCGCGCGCACGCTGTCGTCCACCGTCGCAACCGGCTTGCAACGGACTTTCAGGCGCGCGTCGGGCGCGATGACGATGGGCAGAATGGTCATGCGCTCAGCCTATCGCTTTCCAGTAACTGTCTTTCACGGCGATCTTGCCGTCGCGGAAGCTGTAGATATCGATGCCGCGCACGTCGATCGGCTGGCCGGATTTATAGGCGCCCGTCGCCCGGAAACGGCCGACGACGTGATCGTCGCCGAACAGGACCTCGGTTTCCGAGAAGCGAATGCTCTCGATGCGGCCGGCGCGCGCGACGAGGGCCGCCTTGACCGCGTCCCGACCCTTGGCGACCGCGCCTTCAGGGGCGTCCGGGCCTTCATGCAGGCGCCATTCGAAGTCGTCGGTCACCTGGGCGAGGATGCCGTCGATGTCGCCCGCGTTGAAGGCCTTGCCGAAGGCTTTCAGCACGGTCATCTGCGCTGTGCGGTCGATTGCGGCCATAATGTCGTTCCTTTGATCGATTGCGACTGTTTTGGCCGCGCGGGGCCGACGGCGTCAAGTCGGAAGGCCGCCGGAAGCCGCGCTCCGGCGAAAAGACTTTCAAGGCGGCCGCACGCTCGCTACATGAAGACAGGGCGGGCAGGGTTTGCTCCGGGGATTGACGAGCGAGGCTCACATGCTGCGCATTATTCTGTTTCTGGCGAGCGCGGCGGCGCTGGCGATATCGGCGGCCGTCCCGGCGCGGGCCGACTGCCCTGCAGCGCCGCAGCCGCCCTTGCCGACGACGCCGCTCACCATCGAGACCTTGCGCGGCGCGTTCGATTTCACGGTCGAGATCGCGGTCGGGGAGGACGAGAAGTCCTGCGGCCTGATGCGCCGTCCCCGCCTTGCGGCCGACGCCGGCATGCTGTTCCGGCAAAGCCCGCCCGGCCCGTCCTATTTCTGGATGAAGAACACCCCGCAGCCGCTCGACATGGTGTTCCTGGACGATGCCGGCCGGGTCGTCTACATCGCCGAACACACGATCCCTTTTTCGACCAACGCCATCGGCACGAACGCGCGCGTCGCGGCGGTGCTTGAATTGCGCGCGGGCATGGCGACCCGGCTCGCGATCGACTATGGCGACCAGGTCCGGCACGACTGGTTCAAGCCCTGAATCCGCCTCGGCGCAACGTCTCCTGAAACGCGAAAGGCGCGCCGCTTTCGCGACGCGCCTTGCAAAGGCTGAGGACGGTTGATCGCCATCAATAAGATAGAGCATGGACCGCGCGTCCGCCTGGACGCGCCATGCTCCAGCGGCAGGATCAGTTCTTGCCGTCGATATCTTCATTCGCCGACGCGCGATCCGACAGCAGATCGTCGAGCGCCGGGGCCTCGTCGTCCGCATCCAGATCGTCGTCGAATTCGAAGCCGTCGTCGCGGGACAGCACGTCTTCGCCGCGCGCCTGGGCGGCGGCTTCGTCATTGCTGCGCGCCACGTTAGCGGTGACGGTGATCGTCACTTCCGGGTGCAGGCGGACCTTGACCGGGTGCAGGCCGAGGGTCTTGATCGGGCGTTCCAGTTCGACCTGACGGCGGTCGATCTTGATGCCGGCATCTTCCGCGGCTTCCGCCACGTCGCGGCCGGAGACCGAGCCATAAAGCTGGCCGGTATCGCCGGCGGAGCGGATCAACACGACCGTCACGGCGCCGATCGACTTCGCGACATCTTCCGCCTCAGCCCGCTTCTGCAGGTTCTGGGCTTCAAGCTGCGCCTTCTGCTTCTCGAAGTAGGCGATGTTTTCCTTGCTGGCGCGCAGAGCTTTCTTCTGCGGCAACAGGAAATTGCGCGCATACCCGTTCTTGACCTTAACCAGAGCGCCCATCTGGCCGAGGTTCTCGACGCGCTCGAGCAGAATGATATCCATTGCGTCAGTCTCCAGCGCTGAACTTCGGGAGCCTCGCCGCGATCACGCGGCGGCGCCCCCTTCGATCAGCGAATGATGTAGGGAAGAAGGCCGATGTGGCGCGCCCGCTTGATCGCTTGCGAGAGCAGGCGCTGCTTCTTGGCCGACACGGCGGAAATACGGCTCGGCACGATCTTGCCGCGTTCGGTCAGGAAGCGCTGCAGCAGGCGAACGTCGCGAAAATCGATCGCAGGCGCGTTCGGACCCGAAAACGGGCAGGATTTCTTGCGCCGGAAAAACGGCCGGCGGCCGCCACCCATAGCCATTATCGATTCTCCTCGCCGGATCCTTCAGCGTCGCCGCCGCGCGGGCGGTCGTCGCGCGGCCGGTCATCACGGGGACGGTCGTCACGCGGGCGGTCGTCACGGGGCCGATCGTCGCGCGGGCGATCATCGCGGGAACGGTCGTCACGCGGGCGGTCGTCATCCCGGTCGCCGCCGCGACGGCGGTCGTCCCGGTCGCGGCGCGCCATCATCGGCGACGGCGCGTCGTCAACTTCATCCAGACGCACGGTCATGAACCGGATCACGTCTTCGCTGAGGCGCATCTGGCGCTCAAGCTCCACCACGGTATCGCCGTTGGATTCCATATCCAACATCACGTAGTGGCCTTTGCGATTCTTCTTGATGCGATAAGCAAGGGACTTCAGGCCCCAAAGCTCGCGCTTCACGATTTTACCGCCAGCGCCTTCGACCAGCGCGGAATAGGTGTCCGCCAACGCCTCGACCTGTCCTGGGGACATGTCCTGACGGACAATGAAAATGTTCTCGTAATACGCCATATTCAAACCGCACCTGCGCGCTGTTGGAAATGCAAAAGCCGCCGGAAGGCCGCGCCAAAAATTGCTCGCGCAGGCGGCCGGCCCAGCGAAGAAGGCGCTGTTATACAGATCAGGCGGCGGGATGCAAGGTGCTTTATGGTCCTCAATCCCCGTCAAACGCCAAAATGCGGCGATTCAGCCTTGGCACTTGGCCGATCCGGTCCAAAAGGCTAATGTCCCGCCGAACCGCGACGCAAGCGGCCGCGCAGGCTTCTGTCACAGTTCTGCCCGATTGCTCTGGCGTCCTTGGCGACCTGATTCTGCGATGGCTTTTGCGCCTCGCATTGTGCGGATAGGAAACTCATGGCTCGTTTCACACCCCTCATCGCGGCGACGCTGGCCCTCGCAGCGTTCGCCGGCAGCGCCGCCTGGGCGGCCGACCCCGAGTCTCTCGGCCGTTTCCGGGACTGGGAAGCGTTTTCCGCCAAGGAAGGCAATGCCACGATCTGCTACGCCTCGACCTCTCCCCAGGAGCAGAAAGGCGACTATACCAGCCGGGGCGCGACCTTCCTGATGCTGATCCGCCGTCCCGCCGAAGGCGTCTATGACGACGTGACCGCGATCGCCGGCTACGACTACCAGGCCAACAGCAAGCCGACGCTGCAAGTCGGGACCCGCCGATTCGAAGCCGACGCCCGCGGCGATGTGGCATGGCCCAAGGTCGGCGACCGCGCGCAATTGGTCGCGGCGATGAAGGGCGGCAGCACGCTGGAGCTCAGCGGCGTTTCCTCCCGCGGCACCCCGACCGAGGACACATTTTCCCTGCTCGGCTTCACGGCGGCGGCTGGCGCGATCGCGAAATCATGCCCGAAGCGCTGACGGATCAAGCAAAGGCTGCGGCGCCGGCGCCAGCCCAGCTTGTCGGGCTCGACCGTGAGACGCTCGCGGCGACGCTGGCGCCCCACGGCCTGAAGGGCTATCGCATCGGCCAGCTCTGGCAGCAGATCTACCGTCTCGGCGCGAACGAATTTCCCGCCATGACGACCATCGCCAAGGCGGCGCGGGCGGACCTGGCGGATCATTTCGCCATCGGCCGGCTGGCGATCGAAAGCGAGCAGATATCGAAGGACGGCACGCGGAAGTGGCTCTACAAGCTGGCCGACGGCTCGCTGGTCGAGACCGTGTACATTCCCGAAACCGACCGCGGCACGCTTTGTATCTCGTCCCAGGTCGGCTGCACCTTGAATTGCCGCTTCTGCCACACCGGCACTCAGCGGCTGGTCCGCAACCTGACGGCCGAGGAAATCCTGGGCCAGGTGCTGACGGCGAAAGACGCCCTCGACGATTGGCCGGCCCCGCGCCCGGACCGCAAGATCACGAATATCGTGCTGATGGGAATGGGCGAGCCGCTCTATAACTTCGAGAACGTGAAGCAGGCGATGCTGATCGCGCTCGACGGCGAGGGCCTGGGCTTCTCGCGCCGCCGGATCACGCTGTCGACCGCCGGCGTCGTACCGATGATCGAACGGGCGGGCGCCGAAATCGGCGTCAACCTGGCGATCTCGCTCCATGCCACGAATAACGAAATCCGCGACCGGATCGTGCCGATCAACAGGAAATATCCGCTGGAAGAGCTGCTGGCCGCCTGCCGCGCCTACCCGACGCTCAACAATGCCCGGCGCATCACGTTTGAATATGTGATGCTGCGGGATGTGAACGACCTGGACGAACACGCCCATGCGCTTGCGGCGATGCTGAGCGATATCCCGGCGAAGATCAATCTGATCCCGTTCAATCCGTGGCCGGGCTCAGCCTTCGAGCGCTCGACGGCGGCGCGGATCCATAATTTCGCTGGCATTCTGATGGATGCGGGCTACCCGACGCCAGTCCGCACGCCGCGCGGCGAGGATATCCTCGCGGCCTGCGGCCAGTTGAAGTCGACGACCGAAAAAGCCCGCCGGACCCGGCCCGGCCTCGACGCGGCCTGACCGCGCGCCGGAACGATCTAACGTCCGCAGGTCTCCGCAAGCGCCCGGGATCAGGCGCTAAAGAGCGCCAGCGCGGAGGCGGCCGCCAGGACAGACATCACGCCCAGCCAAACGGTGACGGCGTCCACGTCGAACTGACGGCGCAGTCTGAGGGCGGTGATCGAGGCTGTGGCGATGCTGGCGCTCATCGAACGGGTTCCTTTGCGTGCTTGCATGATCTTGAATACGAGATGGGATCGCCATCGGATCGTTCAAGACGCGCCCGATCACGACTGCGTTGCCGGGGGGCGGGACCGGCGGCTATGCTTCGGCGCGGCCGCCTGACCTTCAGACATCCCGCCCGCTCGCCCGACCCCCGCTTGATCCCCGCTTGATCCCTGCATGATCCACGCCAATGAGGCCCGCCATGACCTTCGATATCGCCGCCGCCCTTCGCCAGTCGCCGCCCGCGCCAGCGCTGCCCTGGAAAGGCTTCCCAGCCTACAATTTCGTCGGCGGGCACAATGACGCCGCGAGCGTGCCGGCTGCGGCGCTCGCTGCAGCCGCTGAGGCGGCGCTGCTGAAGGAAGGCGCGACGCTGGCGACCTACGGGCTGGAGAGCGGCCCCCAGGGCTATACGCCGTTCCGCGCCGCCATCGCGGCCATGCTGAAGCGCCGGACCGGGATCGATGCCAGCCTGGATCAGATCCTCGCGACATCCGGCTCGCTACAGGCGCTCGATCTCGTCTTCGGCCTGTTTCTCGACGCCGGCGACGTGGTGTTCCTGGAAGCGGCCTGCTACGGCGGCACGCTGACGCGGCTCAAGGCCCGCGGCGTCGAGATCGTCGGCATCGAGCTGGACGAGGACGGCATGCGGGCGGACGCGCTGGACGCGGCCATTCAAGCGGCGAAGGCGGCCGGCAAACGCGCCAAGATGATCTACACGATCCCGACTGTGCAAAACCCGACCGCCTCCGTCATGTCCGAAGCGCGGCGACGCGCCATTCTGGACGTCGCGGCTCGTCACGGCCTGTCGATCTTCGAGGACGACTGCTACGCCGACCTGGTGTTCGCGGGCGGACGGCCGAAAGCGTTTCGCGCCCTCGATACGTCGGGCCGGGTGGTTTATTGCGGCTCGTTCTCGAAGTCGCTGGCGCCGGCGCTGCGGGTCGGCTTCATCGTCGCCGACTGGGCCGTCATCAGCCGTCTCTTGCCTTTGAAAGGCGACGGCGGCACCGGCGCGATCGAGCAGATGGCGCTTGCCGGATACATCGCGGATCAATTCGACGCCCATGTGGATGCGCTTCGCGGCACGCTGAAAGCCAAGGCCGACGCCCTCGTCGAAGCGCTGGGCGAGCATTTCGGCGCCGCGGCGGAATTCGACGTGCCCGCCGGCGGCATCTTCCTCTGGGTGACCCTGCCGAAGGAAGTCGACACGACCCGCCTGTTCCAGGCGGCGGGCGCGGAAGGCGTCGCCATCAATCCCGGCCGGGAATGGTCGACCGATCCCGGCTATGGCGGCCGCCGGATCCGGCTCTGCTTCGCCAATCCGAGCGTCGAGACCATCCGCGAAGGCGTCGCCAAGCTCGCCGATATCTGCCACCGGGAATTCGGCGTGCCGCTTCGTTCCGGCAATATCGCGCGCGGCTAGGCCGCATCTCCTTGCCTCTCGCCCGCATGCAATCGACCCTTTCCGCCAGGAGACCATGGCCGCCATGACAGTCCGAATGCTTCCAAATCGCGGCGCGGCGCAATGACCGCGCGCATCGCTGGCCTCAGCGCGGTCATCGACCGCTATGACGCGCTCCTGGTCGACCTCTGGGGCTGCGTCCACAATGGCGTGACCCCCTTCCCGGCCGCGATCGACGCCCTGGAGCGCGCGACGGCGGCCGGCGTCGAGGTCTGCCTGCTCTCGAACGGGCCGCGCCGGATCGGCCCCATCGTCGCCCGGCTCGACGAGATGGGCGTGCCCAGGGGCTGCTACCGGCATGCCGTCACGTCCGGCGAAGCGACCTGGCGCGCGCTCGCGACGCCCAGCGACGACTGGCATCGGAAGCTTGGCCGACGGTGCTACCACCTTGGGCCGGACCGCGACGCCTCGGTGTATCAGGATGCGGGGCTGACCATGGTCCGCGACCTCGATCAGGCGGATTTCATCGTCAATACCGGCGCCGACGACAATGCCGATGTCCTCGCCGACTACGAGGCGCGGTTGGTCGAAGCGGCGCGGCTCGGCCTGCCGATGGTCTGCGCCAACCCGGATCTGGTAGTGCATGTCGGCGATCAGTTGACGATCTGCGCTGGCTTGATCGCCGAACGCTACAGCGAACTCGGCGGCGAAGTCGTCTATCACGGCAAGCCCCACCCGAGCGTTTACCGGATGTGCTTCGAAGCCCTGGGCGGCCCCAAGCCGGCGCGGGTGCTCGGCATCGGCGACGCGATCCGCACCGATGTCGCGGGCGCGAAGGCCGCCGGGGCCGACGCCCTGTTCCTCGCCGGCGGGATCTATGCCGACGGGTTCGGCACAAACGATCCCGCCCCCGAAGCGGTTCGGGCAAAGGCGGCGGAGGAAGGCTTTCCCGCCCCCGACTACGTGCTGCCCGCGCTCGCGTGGTGACGGGATCGGCCGGCCTCTCGGCAGATGCGCCCAGGCATGGTTTGATCTAAGGCGACGCCGCCCGTAGGCTTTCAACCAACCAAGCAGTCACAGATCATCATGCCCGAAGCTCCCCTGCCCCCCGTCGCCGACGGCCCCGCCGTATGGACGCGCCCGGAAATGGAGCGCGACCAGAGCTGGATTTTCCGCTTCACGCCCTCCGATCTGGCGGAGCTGGCGACCGCGACCGACGCCCTCGCGGCGCGCGGGCTGGGGCCGCTGGAGTTCGGGCGCGACGATTTCGTGCTGCCGACGCTTGGGCCGAAGCTCGTCGGCCTGTTGCACGATATCGAATATGGCCGCGGCTTCGTGCTGCTGCGCGGCCTGGATGTCGCCGCCTACGATATCGACCGGCTGTCGCTGCTGTACTGGGGCCTCGGCGCCCATCTCGGCCAGGTGATTTCCCAGAACAGCCAGGGCGACCTGCTGGGCCGGGTCATGGATATGGAGGGCGGCAAGTACGCTGGCGGCGGCTATTACGAGCAAGGCGTGCGCGGCCATCGCACCAATGCGTTCCTCGCCCCCCATTCCGACTCGTCCGATGTGGTGGGCTTGCTCTGCGTGCGGCCGGCCCGGCGCGGCGGCGAAAGCTGGATCGCCTCCTCGATCGCCATTTACAACCGCATTCGGTCGCAGCGGCCGGACTTGCTGGCCCCCTTGTTCGCCGGCTTCCGCTACGATCTCGTCGGCAAGGGCCGCACCGCCGACGAACTCACCGCCAATCGGGTGCCGGTCTACAGTTGGCACGAAGGCTTGCTCTCCTGCCGCTTCAACAAGCAGCAGATCGAGCTTGGCGCGGCGCGTCTCGGCGAGACATTGACCGACGCCCAGCGTGAGGCGATCGCGCTCGTCGAAGAGCTTGCGATGTCGGAAGAATTGCTGCTGCCGATGGCGTTTCAACCGGGCGACATCCAACTGCTCAACAATCACACCACCTTGCACAGCCGCGGCGGCTATGAAGATTTCGATGCGCCGGAAAAGCGCCGCATGCTGCTGCGGCTCTGGCTGAACATTCCGAACGGCCGCCCGCTGGCGCCCGACTATGCGGACCGGTTGAATACGGGCGGGCGCGGCGGCGTCACCAAGCGTCTCTGAAGCGCGCGGCCATGAATGCGCCGATGAATGCGCCCGACCTGACGCTTGGCCGGATCGCGGCCACAGTCCTGCTGCCGTTCGGCTGCGGCTATTTCCTTTCCTATCTGTTCCGGGCGGTGAACGCCGTCGTCGCGCCCGATCTGATCCGCGACGTCGGGCTGACGACAGAAGGCCTCGGCCTGCTGACCGCCGCCTATCTGATCGCGTTCGCCGCCTTCCAGCCGCCCCTCGGGGTGCTGCTGGACCGGTTCGGGCCGCGTCGGGTGCAGACGGGCCTGCTGCTGACGGCGGCGCTCGGCGCGGCGCTGTTCGCCGTCGCGACCAGCGAAGGCGTCCTGATCGTGGCGCGCGGGCTGATCGGCCTCGGGTTCGCCGGCGGCCTGATGGCGAGCTTCAAGGCGGTCGCGACCTTCGCGCCGCCGGGGCGCATTCCGCTGCTGAATTCCTGGGTGATGGCGTTCGGCGGCGTCGGCGTGCTCTGCGCCTCCTACCCGGCGCATCAGGCAGCATTGCTGCTGGGCTGGCGCGGCCTGTTCTTCGTCCTGGCCGGTGTGACGGCGGCGGTCGCGATCTTCATTCTGACGGCGGCCCCGAAGCGCGGCGAGGTCTCGGCGACTGAGGGCCTGGGCGCAGCGCTTAAAGGCCTTGGCCGGGTCTACGCCTCATGGGAGTTCTGGCGGATCGCCCCTTTTGTCATGACGACGGGCGGCGCGCATATCGCCATCCAGACGCTCTGGGCGGCGCCCTATCTCAGCGATGTCACGGGCCTGTCGCGGTCCGGCGTCGCCACGGTCCTGACCGGCATGGCGGCGGCGTTCCTGGTCGGAATCCTCGGCGCCGGCACCGCATGCGACTTCGCCCGGCGCTTCGGCAAGGGCCCCTTGCTGGTGATGCATATCGCGCTCGGCGCCTTCATCGCCTGCCAGATATTCATCGTCCTTGGCTATACGGAGTGGACCTGGCCGCTTTGGCTGAGCTTCGCGCTGTTCGGCCAGCTCGGCGTGCTCGCTTATGCCCATCTCGCGGACTATTTCGGCGCGGCGCTCGCCGGCCGGTCGAACACGGCGTTGAATCTGCTGCTGTTCGGCATGGCGGCGGGCCTGCAATTCGGGATCGGCGCGGCCCTGGAGCTGTGGCCGGCGACCGACGGCGCCCGGCCGCCAATCGCCTATGCCACGGTTTTTGGGGGCGTTTTGCTGCTGCAATTGCTTGCAGGTCTCTGGTGCTGGATTGCGACCACCGACCGTCCGCGCCACGCCTGATCCTTGGCATTAGTTTAACGCGGCGTTAGGCGACCGCCGGTAAACTGTGTGCTAAATCATGGGAAGCGCGGCGACCGATGGAAGTCATCCACCTGAACCCTGGCGAAACGCTCTATCGCGAAGGTGACGAGAGCGACCACGTGTATTTCATCGAAGCGGGTGCTGTCGAAGTCCGACGCGGCTCCGCAGCGGCCTTGATCCCGCTAGCGACGCTTGGAAAAGGCGAAATTCTGGGGGAAATGGGCGTGATCCGTGGAGCGCCACGGTCGGTAACCCTCGTCGCATCGACCCCGGTTTCCCTCCTCAAAATCCAAGGCGCCAGTTTCCTGAAGGCTTTTGGCGGAGCGGATGACGTGCCATTGAAGCTGCTGCGCATGATTTGCGACCGCCTGTCCGGGGCCAATACCACGGGCGCCACCGTCGGCAGAGACAAAGCCAAGCGCCAGAACGTCGCCGAAATCCGCCTGCTTGGCGCCAATCGGGAAACGCAATCGTTCCTCGGCTCAACAGGCATACCCATCGACCACCTGCCGTTTGAGATCGGGCTGGCGGCGGGCGATACGGTCATTTTGCAACGTGACAGATTGGAACTTCCAGTCCCCGGGCCATCGCCACAACTCGGTCCCGGCCACTTCCGAATAGAGTTGGGCGCCGATGGCGCACTGTCGGTGCGCGATCTGGAAAGCCAGCTTGGCTGCATCGTCAACGGTCGCCGCATCTCGTCGTTCGAGCGCATTGAACAAGGTCCGGTGGCGATGCTCAATGAAGGCGACAATGAGATCGTCGCGGGCGGCATTTACTCATCAGTGCGATTTATACTGAGCCTCCACAGTAAAGCCCATTCGGCAGCCTGAATCCGACATGGGGCGCTTGCGCTGCCCGGACCCACACATCGCTTGCAGCGAACGCCATCAGGCCTTAGGTGATGGCAGCATGACACACCCCATTCATATTGTAGGAGGCGGCCTGGCCGGCTCCGAAGCCGCTTGGCAATGCGCCAAGGCCGGGCTTCCGGTAATCCTGCACGAAATGCGCCCTGTTTCCGGGACCGCCGCCCACCAGACCGACAGTCTGGCGGAGCTGGTCTGCTCGAACTCCTTCCGCTCCGACGATTCGGAAGCCAACGCCGTCGGCCTGCTGCATTGGGAAATGCGGGCGGCAGGCTCCCTGGTGATGCGAGCGGCGGACGCGGCGCAAGTGCCGGCCGGCGACGCGCTCGCGGTCGACCGGGAGGTTTTCGCCGCCAGCGTCACGGCCGCGATCGAAGCCGAGCCGCTGATCGAAATCCGCCGGGAGGAACTGAAAGGCCTGCCGCCGGAAGATTGGGCCTCGGTCATCATCGCGACCGGCCCCCTGACCAGCACGCCGCTCGCGGAAGCCATCCGCGGCCTGACCGGCGCGGACGCTCTGGCGTTCTTCGATGCGATCGCGCCGATCGTCCACGCGGACTCGATAGACATGTCCGTCGCCTGGAAGCAGTCCCGCTACGACAAGCCCGGCCCCGGCGGCGACGGCAAGGACTACATCAATTGCCCGATGGACAAAGCTCAGTACCAGGCCTTCGTGCAGGCCCTGGTCGATGGCGACAAGACCGAATTCCGCGACTGGGAGAAGGACACCCCCTATTTCGAGGGCTGCCTGCCGATCGAGGTCATGGCGGAACGGGGACCGGAGACGCTGCGCTTCGGGCCGATGAAGCCGGTCGGGTTGACCAATCCGCACAATCCCCAGAAGCCATATGCCGTCGTGCAGCTCCGTCAAGACAACCGGGCCGCCACGCTGTTTAACATCGTCGGCTTCCAGACCAAGCTGAAACACGGACCCCAGACGGAAATCTTCCGGACGATCCCCGGCCTTGAGGGCGCCCGCTTCGCCCGGCTTGGCGGCATCCACCGGAATACCTTCATCGACGGCCCGCGGCTGCTGGACGCCAATCTTCGCCTGAAGGCGCGCCCGAGCTTGCGCTTCGCCGGCCAGGTCGCGGGCGTCGAGGGATATGTCGAGAGCGCCGGCCTTGGGCTGGTGGCAGGCCGCTTCGCCGCCGCCGAGGCCCTGGGCCGCCCGCTGGCCCCGCCGCCGACGACGACGGCGCTCGGCGCGCTGGTCGAGCACGTGACCGGCGCGCTGGCGGACGCGCCCGGCGACTACCAGCCGATGAACGTGAATTTCGGCCTGTTGCCGCCGCTCGCCGGTCCAGCGCCCAAGGGCCGGCGCGGCCGCATCGAACGGCGCCGCCTGATGACCGAGCGCGCCAAGACCGATATCCGGGGTTGGCTCGACGGCGCGGCCGTCGCCGCCGCCTAGATCAAACCACTTTTCGGCGGAATCGACTAAGAGTGGATAATTTGAACGATCTCAATTCGGTAGAGCATGGCGCGCTCACCTGAGCGCGCCATGCTCCAGACCAGAAAAGGAGCATCCCAATGACGTGGCAGGTATATCTTTCCGGCGAAATCCATAGCGATTGGCGCGATGAAATCGAAAGCGCGGTCAAGGCCCGCGGCCTCGATGTGGCGTTCTCCGGGCCCGTGACCGACCATGACGCTTCCGACGATTGCGGCGTCGTCATCATGGGCGGCGAGCAGAACAAGTTCTGGCACGACCACAAGGGCGCCAAGCTGAACGCGATCCGCACCCGCACGCTGCTGGAAAAGGCCGACATCGTGATCGTCCGCTTCGGCGACAAGTATCGCCAGTGGAACGCCGCCTTCGACGCCGGCATGGCGGCCGCGCTCGGCAAGTCGCTGATCGTCATGCATGGGCCGGACCATGCCCACGCGCTGAAGGAAGTCGACGGGGCGGCGCTCGCGGTGATCGAACGCCCGGATCAGGCGGCCGACATCCTGGCCTATGTCATCGAAGGCGTGCTGCCGAAGGCCTCCTGATCCAGGCAGCTCTTTCGCTCCTGCGCCCCGGCGGCTAGTCTCTCGCCCCTGATTATGATGTGAGGGAGCGGCCCGATGGCGGTCTTGGAGACGGAAAAGCGCGGACAGATTTTCATCGTCCGGATGAACCGGCCGGAGGCGCTGAACGCCCTCAATTTCGAGCTTCGGATGGGGCTGGCCGAAGCCTGGACCGAGTTCCGCGAAAGCCGGGACCTTGAGGTCGCCGTGTTCACCGGAACCGGCCGGGGCTTCTGCGCAGGCGAGGACATGAAGGAAGCCCTCAAGGACAAGACGCCCGGCGGCCGCAACCTGCCGATCGAGGATCCGTTCCGCACCGGCGCGCTGGAAAAGCCCGTCATCGGCGCGATCAACGGCTTCGCCATGGGCGGCGGCTTCATGCTGGTCGAGGGCACGGACCTTCGGGTCGCCGCCGACACGGCCATCTTCGAGGTTTCGGAGGCGAAGCGCTGGCTGCTGGGCGGCTATAATCACGGCCATCTGGCCAATCTGCCCTATCCGGTCGCGATGGAGATGGCGCTTGGCTTCCGTTTCACCGCCAAGCGCTTCCACGAACTGGGTTTCGTCAATCGGCTGGCGCCAGCCGACCAGGTCGTGCCCGTGGCCGTCGAAATGGCGGAGCACCTGCTGACCCTGCCGCCCGCGTCCCGCGTCAACACGGTGCACATGATGCGCCGCATGCGGCCGTCCATCGGCCCGGCCCACCAGAAGCTGGCGGACCGGCTGCACGATCATGGCGCCAAGAGCGACCTGATCGAATCGCGCGCCGCCTTCGCCGAAAAGCGGAAGCCCAACTGGACCGGCTGGAACAACCCGGACGACCGCTTCAACCTGCCTGATCTCGAAGCCTGATCAGACGGCGGCAAGGTCCAGCACGGTCCGCGCCAGCCGGATCTTGTCGTCCAGCGTGCGCATGACCGTCTGGGCAAGCCGCGTTTCCACCCCAAGCGCCTGAACGGCGGGCTCGGCGGCGGCGTCCTGCTCGTCGACGATCATGATATCGAGGAAATCGCGGTAGCGCTCCGCGACGGCGGCCGGCGAGGGCGTGAAGCCCAGTTCCCGGAACATCTTCGCCGTCGGTCCCTTGATCGCCTCGCCGGCGACGATCGGCGAAATCGCGATGACGGGCGCAGAGGCCTGGCGCAGGGCCTGCCGGATGCCCGGAACCTCCAGGATCGGCTCGATCGAGATGAACGGGTTCGATGGGCAGACGACGATCACGTCCGCCGCCGCCAGCGCGTCGAGCACGCCGGGGGCGGGCGCCGCTTCGGCGATGCCCTCGAATACAAAGCCCGTCACAGTGGGCGCCGCCTGCCGCTCGACGAAATAGCGTTGGAACGGGATGGGTCCGTGCTCGACCGTGTCGACGACGGTCGGCGTCGGCATGTCGGACATCGGCAGGATACGGGCGCGAATGTTCAATTGGGTCCGGATCGACTCGGTCAGGGCGGAGAGGCTCCGGCCGGCGTCGAGCGCCTGGCGCCGCAGCACATGCATCGCCAGGTCGCGGTCTCCCAGATTAAACCACGCCTCGCCGCCGAGCGTCCCCAGCGCTCCCATGAACCCCCAGGTTTCCCCAGCCAGTCCCCAGCCCCGCGCTTCGTCGTTCAAGCCGGCGAGCGTGTAGATCAGCGTGTCGATATCCGGCGAGACCGGAAGCCCGTGGAAGCGGAAATCGTCGCCGGTATTGGCGATCAGGGTCAAGCCGCCCGACGGCAGCGCCCGGTCGAGCCCAAGCGCCAGCTTGGCGCCGCCGACGCCGCCGGAAAGCGCGGCGACCTTCATCGGAACAGGTCTTCCGACGACGGCCGCACCAGATCGGCGCCGGTCTGGGTTTCCGACAGGACCTTGAGGCCCGAGACCACCGCGACCGGCGTGCCTTCCGCCGCCTCGCCGATCAGCAGGTTCGCCGCCGCCGCGATCTCGTCGCCAATGCCGACGATCGAGACCTTCAGTTCGCGCCCCTGCCGGTCGAGCTGGCCGCGAATGTCCGCGACCGTCTGAACGCCCGCCGCGCCAAGGGCGAGGCCGACCGTGCCGACCCGCCAGGCGCGGCCGACGCTGTCCGCGATCAGGACCCCGTATGGGCCGCCATAACGGGCTTCCAGGGCCGCCCTGATGCGCGCGGCCGATGCGTCCGGGTCCACCGGCAGCAGCAGCACGCGCTCGCCCTCCCGGCCCTCGATATTGGATTGGTCGGCGCCGGCGTTCGCCATCACCCAGCCGCGCTTGTGCTCCACGACAAGGAGGTTCGGGCGCCAGCGCAACACGCTGGTCGTCTCGCCGAGAATCGCTTCGACGAGGCGCGGGTCCTTGCCGGTCTTCGCGGCCCAGGCCTCGGCCTCCGCGCCTGGCTGAACATCCGCCAGATCGACATAGCGCCCTTCCGCCTTGGAGACGATCTTCTGCGCGACGACGATCACGTCGCCGGGCTTGAGCTGAATGTCGGCCGCGTCGAGCGCATCGCCGATCAGCGCCGCGACATCGTCCCCGGGCCGCACTTCGGGCAAGCCGGGAATAGTGAAGGCGGCGAGGCTCTGGGCATAACGCGGCATGGGGCGGTCATCCTTACCAGGGGGAAGCCGACTGGGCGGGGTTCCCCGTCAGCTGATTTGCGCGAGCGCGTGCCCGCCATCCCAGATCATGCTGAGCGCTACGTAAACGATCAAGGCGAGGCCGACATAGGCGATCCAGCGATGCGTCTCCAGCATGCGGGCGATCCAGGTCGCGGCGATGCCCATCAGCGCGACCGAGAGCACGAGTCCGAACGCCATGATGTAGGGATGTTCGTGCGCCGCGCCCGCGACCGCGAGGACATTGTCGAGCGACATGGTGAGGTCGGCGATCAGGATCTGGATCACCGCCTGTTTCAGGGTCTTGCCATCGCCGCCGCCGGCGCCGTCCCCAACGCCATCGCCGCCCGCCTCTTCGGCTTCCAGGTCCTTGATCGCCGCGCTGGCGGCGGCGCTTTCGCGGAGTTCGCGCCAAAGCTTCCATGCGACCCAGAGCAAGAGCACGCCGCCGGCCGCCATCAAGCCGACGATCGTCATCAGTTCCGCTGCGACCAGCGCGAAGGCGATGCGCATCCCCATCGCGGCCAGGATGCCGATGAGGATCGCCCGCGACCTGAGTTCGCGCGACAGCCCCGCCGCCGCCATGCCGACCACCACCGCATTGTCGCCGGCCAGCACAATGTCGATGCCGATCACCGACACCAGCGCCTTGAGTTGGCCTATCGTCTCAGGATCGAACATTTACGAGATATCGCGGGCGTGGAGGGATGACGTGTCAGGCGCGCCGTCCAGGACGCGACTTCAAGACCTAGACGCGCGCGACGTGCACGCTGATGCGCGGCCGCTTGCCGGTCTGCTTGCGCAACACCCGGCGGAGCGCCGAACGCGCCGCATCCTCGACCGGCGCATCGTCCCGACGCGCCTTCTGGGACAGATCCTCAACCGCCTCGTCGACGGCGATCTCGGCTGCTTCCAGCAGGTCTTCGTCGGCCGCGGCCTCAAGCCCGGACAAGGTCACCATGCTATCGGCGGCAAGGTTGCCCTTGCCGTCCAGAATGACGGTGATCATCGCGATCCCGTCAAGCCGCATCAGCCGCCGCTCCCTGAGCGCGTCGCCATCGAGCGCGATCTTGACGTCGCCGTCCATGCCGACCCGGCCGACCTTGACCTTGGTCAGTTCTTCGTAGTCGCCGCCGGCGAGCCGGATGACGTCGCCGTTGAACGCGACCCGGACTTCCGGAATGCCGCATTCCCGGCCGAAGATCGCGTGGCCGTGCAGGTGTCGGCCCTCGCCGTGCGCCGGCAGCAACCGGGCTGGCTTCAGCAAGCTGTAGAGATGTTTCAACTCGTCCCGCGCCGGATGCCCGGAGACGTGAACCTTCGCGGTGCCGTCGGTCACCACGTCGACATGCATCGCCACCAGCTTGTTCTGCAGGCGGCCGATGGCCTTTTCGTTGCCCGGAATATCCCGGGACGAGAAGACCACCGTATCGCCCGCCTCGACCTGGATGTGGCGATGCTGGGCGTCTGAAATGCGGTGCAGCGCAGCGCGCGGCTCGCCCTGGCTGCCGGTGCAGATTGCGACGATCTTGTTGGCGGGCAACTGGCCGAGTTCGTTTTCCTTCAGGAACGGCGGCAGGCCCTTCAGGTAGCCATGGGCGCTTGCGACGTCATGCATGCGCCAGAGCGAGCGGCCGACGAGGCCGACTTGCCGGCCGGCCGCCTTCGCCGCCAGCGCGATCGTGTTCAACCGGGCGACGTTGGAGGAGAAACAGGCGAACAGCACCCGGCGGTCGCGGGAGCGGATCAGGTCGGTGATCGGCTCGCCCAGTTCGGACTCGCTGCGCGTCCAACCTTCCCGGAGGGCGTTGGTCGAATCGCAGACCAGCGCAGCCACACCTTCCTTGCCAAGCGCGGCCAGGCGCTTTTCGTCCGCCGGTTTGCCGACGACCGGCCCCGGATCGAGCTTCCAGTCGCCCGAATGCACCACCATGCCCGCCGCCGAGCGGAGCGCCGTCAAATGCGCTTCCGGCACCGAGTGGGGCATGCCGATCAACTCGACCTCGAACGGGCCGATCTTCTTGCGGCCGCCCGATGGGATTTCGACGATCTTGACCTTCTTGCCGGCCGAGCCGCCGTCGTCCTCGAGCTTGCGCCGCAGGAAGGTCGCCGCGAACGGCGAGCAATAGACCGGGCATTTGAAGCGCCCGGCGAGGTAGGGGACAGCGCCGATATGGTCTTCATGGGCATGGGTGATCAGCACGCCGGCGAGCTTGTCGCCAAGCGCCGTCAGCACGCTGATATCGGGCACGATGATATCGACGCCGGGGGTATCCTCGTCGCCAAAGGTCACGCCCATGTCGACGGCGATCCATTTGCCGGCATGGCCATAGAGGGCGAGGTTCATGCCAATTTCGCCGAGCCCGCCAAGGGCGACAAACAGGGTCTCCGTGTCGCTCGGAATTGGCAGGGTTACGTTAGATTCGGTCACTTCGAGTTCCGTTCATAAATTTCAAGCAGGCCGCGCAGGGTAAGGTCCCTGTCCACGGCGGTGATGGCGTCTGTCGCGCCGAAGAAAAGCGGAGCCAGGCCGCCAGTGGCGACGGCGCGGATATCCGGGTCGTTGCGTTCGGTCCGGATGCGTTGCACCAGACCTTCGATCAGGCTGAGATAGCCATAGTAGATGCCGGACTGCATCGCCTGCACCGTATTGCGCCCGACCACCTGCTGCGGCTGCCTGACAGCCACCAGCGGCAGCTTGGCGGCAGCCATGTGCAGGGCCTCCATCGAGAGGTTGGCGCCGGGCGCGATGATGCCGCCGACATAGTTTCCCGCTTCATCTATCACATCGAACGTCGTCGCGGTGCCGAAATCGATCAGGATCAGCGGGCCGCCATAGGCGGTCTTCGCGGCGACGGCGTTGACCAGCCGGTCGGCGCCGACTTCGCCCGGATTGTCGAGGTGGACTTCGATGCCGAGATCGACGCCGGGTTCGCCGACGACCAGGGCCTCGCAATTGAAATAGCGCTGGCAGAGCCGGGTCAGATTGAACAGCGACGCCGGCACCACGGTCGCGATGATCGCGGCATCGATATTGTCGGTCGAAATGCCTTCCACGCCCATCAACTGCATCAGCCAGACATAGTGCTCATCGGCCGTGCGGCGCGTATCCGTCGCCGCTCGCCAGAGGCCAAGCTGCCGATCGCCGTCATAAATTGCGAAAACCGTGTTGGTGTTGCCTGCGTCAATGGCGAGAAGCATGGGGGTCACACGTCTTTGGTTAGGGGGAATACGTCGCCGGCTGCGATCCGCCGTCGCCGGCCATCGGGCAAGGCAAGCACGAGCGCGCCGTCATCGGCAAGATCGAGCGCCTGCCCGGCCACCAGCTCATTCGGCAGGCGGGCGATCACCTGGCGGCCGATATCCCGCGCCCGGGCGAGCCATGCCGCCCGGATCGGGGCGAAGCCTTGGCCGAGCCATTGCGCCAGCCAGGGATTGAGATGGCCGAGCAGCCGGTCCGCCGCGTCATCCGGATCGAGCGTCGGGCCGCCGGCCGTCGTCAGGTCGATGGGATTGGCGGCGCCGGGCCGGTCCGTCGGGACAAGATTGACGCCGATCCCCAGCACCAGCCAGTCGACCGTCGGGCCGGCGCCGGACGCCTCCGCCAGAATGCCGGAAAGCTTGGCGTCGCCGATCATCACATCGTTCGGCCACTTGATCGCCACCGGCGCATCCGCGGGCAATAGGCTTTTCGCGAGATCGTAGACCGCGAGCGCCGCGACGAAGCCCACCGTCGCGGCGGCGGAGGGCGCGAGCGCGGGCCGCAGCAGGATCGAGAGCGCGAGATCCTGGCCGGCGGTGCTCCAGACACGGTCGCCGCGGCCGCGGCCCTGGGTCTGGGCGCGTGCCGTGACCGCGAGGCCCGCCGCCGCGCCGGCCTTCGCCTGGCGGGCGGCTTCGGCGTTCGTGCTGTCGATTTCGACGTGGCGTTCGATCCGCCACCGCCCCCCCGGCGCCCAGGGCTCGATCAACGCTGGAACAGTTCCTGGGCGGCGGCCGTGGCGGTCGCGACGATCGGGCTCGGGATCAGGATGAAGACCAGGATGATCGCCGTCGCAACGCCCAGCACCAAACCCAGATCGCGTGGCATCGGGCTGTCCATCGCATCGCGCGGCGCGTCGAAATACATCAGCTTGATCAGGCGGAGATAGTAGAAGCAGCTTATGACGCTCGCGAGGACGCCGACGACGGCGAGGACGTACAGGCCGGAATCGACCGCAGCGCTCAGCACATAGAGCTTGGCAAAGAAGCCCGCGAGCGGCGGGATGCCCGCCATCGAGAACAGCACCGCCGCCAGCGCCAACGCCATGTAGGGATGGGTCTGGCTGGCGCCGGCGAGATCGTCGATGGTTTCGACCGCATGCTCGTCCCGGCGCATCGCCAGAATGAACGCGAAAGCCGCGAGGTTCATGAACAGATAGATCGCCGAATAGATCAGCAAGCTGCGCACGCCGTTTTCCGACGCCGCGGCAAGGCCGATCAGCGCGAAGCCGACATGGCCGATGGAGCTATAGGCCATCAGCCGCTTGATATTGCGCTGGGCGAGGGCGCCGAACGCGCCGACGATAACGGACAACCCGGCGATCATCGCGACGATCTGGCCCCAGGCGCTGGCGGCGTCGCCCAGCGGATCGGTCATGACCCGGGCGAACAGCGCCAGGGCCGCCGCCTTGGGCGCGGCCGCGAAAAATGCGGTGATCGGCGTGTCGGCGCCTTCATAGACGTCCGGCGTCCACATATGGAACGGCGCCGCCGATACCTTGAACGCCAGGCCCGCCATCAGGAAGACGATGCCGACGACAAGTCCTAGGGACGGCGTGCCCATCGCCGTGACGCTGGCGGCGATGCGGTCGAAATTCGTGGCGCCTGTGAAGCCGTAGATCATGCCCGCCCCATAAAGCAGCATGCCGGAGGAGAGCGCGCCAAGGACGAAATATTTCAGCCCGGCTTCCGTCGCGCGCAGCGAATCCCGCCGGATCGCGGCCAGCACATAAAGCGCCAGGCTTTGCAGCTCGAGGCCGACATAAAGCGACATCAGGTCATTGGCGGAGACCATCAGCATCATGCCGACGGATGCGAACAGCATCAGCACCGGCTGCTCGAAGCGCATGGGGCCGGAGCCGTCGGACGGCGTAGCGCGGCCGGCCGCCATGAGCACGGTCGCAGCCGCGCCGATGACGATCAGCGCCTTGGCGAAATAGGCCAGCTTGTCCGCGACGAACAACCCGCCGAACGCATCGCCGTGGGGCGTCGTCCAGCCCAGGGCGAGGGCCGCGAACAGCGCCGCCGCGACGACATAGGTGAGCGGCTTCGCTGACTTGTCGCCGACGAAGACGCCGACCATCAGCAGAACCATGCCCGCAATGGCCAGAAGGATTTCGGGAAGCATGGGCGCAGCTTGCATCGGTCGCCTCCCTTAGCGCATCTGCGCGACGAGCGCGGCCGCGCTGTCGCTGAGTGAAGCGGTCGCCGTCGCCGCATGGCGCAGAGTTTCCGCGACGGCCGGCTGAATGCCGTCCAGGAATGTCGAGGGATAGATCCCCATCCACAGGACCAGCAGCACCAGCGGCGCGAACACCGCCGCTTCCCGCCAGTTCAGATCCGTGATGGTCTTGAGGTCGTCATGCTCCAGCCGGCCGAAGATCACCCGGCGGTAGAGCATCAGCATATAGGCCGCGCCAAGCACCAGGCCGGTCGCCGCCAGGGCCGCGACCCAGGTATTGTCGAGGAACGCGCCGGCGAGCACGAGGAACTCGCCGACGAAGCCGCTTGTCCCCGGCAAGCCGACGGACGCCATGGTGAAGACCATCATCACCGCCGCATAGCGCGGCATCCGATGGACGAGGCCGCCATAGCGGCTGATCTCGCGGGTGTGCATCCGGTCATAGACAACGCCGACGCAGAGGAAGAGCGCGGCCGATACGATGCCATGGCTCAACATCTGGAACACGGCGCCTTCGACGCCCTGCGCCGTGCCGGTGAAGATGCCGAGCGTCACATAGCCCATGTGGGCGACGGAGGAATAGGCGATCAGCTTCTTCATGTCGGTCTGGGCGAGCGCCACGAGCGAGGTGTAGATGATCGCGACTATGCTGAGCGTGTAGACCAGCGGCGTGAAGAATTCCGAGGCGTCCGGGAACATCGGCAGCGAGAAGCGGAGGAAGCCGTAACCGCCCATCTTCAAGAGCACGCCCGCCAGGATGACGGACCCTGCCGTCGGCGCCTCGACATGGGCGTCGGGCAGCCAGGTATGCACCGGCCACATGGGCATCTTGACCGAGAACGAGGCGAAGAACGCCAGCCAGAGCCAGATCTGCATGCTTTCGGAGAAGGAATAGGCGGTCACTTCCTCGATGCCGGAGCCGCCGACGGTCGCGATCATGGCGACGATAGCGACCAGCATCAGCACCGAGCCGAGCAGCGTATAGAGGAAGAACTTGAAGGAGGCATAGATGCGCCGGGCGCCGCCCCAGACGCCGATGATCAGGAACATCGGTATCAGCACGCCTTCGAAGAAGACGTAGAACCCGATCAGGTCGAGGGCGCAGAACATGCCGACCATGAAGGTCTCAAGCGCCAGGAACGCCGCCATGTATTCGCTGACGCGGGTCGTGACGGAGGTCCACGACGCCAGGATGCAGATCGGCGTCAGGAAGGTCGACAGCAGCACGAAATAGATCGACAGGCCGTCGACGCCGAGCTGGAAGGCGATGTTGAATTCCGGGAACCATTCATAGGTTTCGCGCAACTGGAAGCCGGGCAGGCCCGTTTCGAACTGCGCCCAGACCAGCAGCGAGACCAGGAAGACGAAGCTGGACGCCCAGAGGGCGACCCAACGGGCGTTCTGCGCCTTCTCCGGCCCGCGGGCGAACAGAAGAATCAGCAGCGCCCCGACGAGCGGGCCGAACGTGATGAGCGAGAGGAGCGGTGCGCCGGACACGGGTGATCAAGCCCCCTCTTGGATGATGCGCCACGCGACCAGGGCGACGACCCCGATCAGCATCGCAAAAGCGTAATGGTAGACGTAGCCTGACTGCAGCTTGCTAGCCCGGTCCGCGACGCGCTTCGCCATCGACGAAATGCCGTCCGGGCCGAAGCGGTCGATGACGCCGATGTCGCCGCGCTGCCAGAGCTGCCGGCCAAGCCATTTGGCGGGGCGCACGAACAGGAAGTCGTAAGCTTCGTCGAAATACCATTTGTTGAAGAAGAAGGCGTGCAGGCCTTCGAACGCGGCGACCGTCTTGGCCGGCAGGTCGGTCTGCTTGATGTAGAAGCGCCACGCCAGATAGATGCCGAGCGCCGTCACGACGACCGGCAGGGCTTTCACCCAGAACGGCACATGGTGCGCCTTGTCGATGATCGTCTCGCCCTGGACGTTCGCCAGGATGACGATGGAATCGCCCCAGAATTCCTGGAAATGATGGCCGACGAAAGGCCCGTAGAGCGCGACGCCGGAAATCACGGCGCCGAGCGCCAGCACATAGAGCGGCCAGAGCATGATCGGCGGCGATTCATGCACATGCGCCATCACCTTTTCATCCGCGCGCGGCGCGCCATGGAAGGTCATGAAGATCAAGCGCCATGAATAGAAGGCGGTCATCAGCGCGGCCGCGATGCCGAGCGTGAAGGCGATGAAGCCGGGGATCGTGTGGGCGCCGTAGGCGACTTCCAGGATCATGTCCTTGGAATAGAAGCCGGCGAAGCCAATCACGCCCGGAATGCCGACCCCCGCCAGCGCCAGACTGCCGATCCACATCAGGATATAGGTCTGCTTGATGTGGCCCCGGATGCCGCCCATCTTGCGCATGTCCTGCTCATCGGACATGGCATGGATGACCGCGCCGGCGCCGAGGAACAACAGCGCCTTGAAGAACGCATGGGTCGTCAGGTGGAACATGGCCGCCGGATAGGCGGACAGCCCGGCCGCAAAGAACATGTAGCCAAGCTGGGAACAGGTCGAGTAGGCGATCACGCGCTTGATGTCGAACTGGGTCAGGCCGACGGTCGCTGCGAAGAACGCGGTCGCGGCCCCGACGATGGTGACGAAGGCCAGCACGTTCGGCGCATATTCGAAGATCGGCGACAGGCGGCAGACCATGAAGACGCCCGCGGTCACCATGGTGGCCGCATGGATCAGCGCGGAGACCGGCGTCGGGCCTTCCATCGCGTCCGGCAGCCAGGTGTGCAGGCCAAGCTGGGCCGACTTGCCCATGGCGCCGATGAACAGCAGGAAGCACAGGGTTTCGATGGCGTCGAGATCGAGGCCGAGGAAGTGGATGCGGGCGTCGGTGAACTGCGCGGCCGCTCCGAAGATCGTGTCGAAGGACACGGTATCGAACAGCAGGAAGATGCCGAAGATGCCAAGCGCGAAGCCGAAGTCGCCGACCCGGTTGACGATGAACGCCTTCATCGCCGCGGCGTTGGCGCTCGGCCGGTCATACCAGAAGCCGATCAGCAGATAGGAGCAGACGCCGACGCCTTCCCAGCCAAAGAACATCTGCACCAGATTGTCGGCCGTCACCAGCATCAGCATCGCGAAGGTGAAGAGCGACAGATAGGCCATGAAGCGCGGCTTGGAGTGGTCGTGGCTCATGTAGCCGACCGAATAGACGTGCACGCAGGCCGACACGATGGTGACGACGCACATCATCACGACGGAGAGCGTATCGAAGCGGAGCGCCCACCCGGCCTCGAAATTGCCGGACTCGATCCACCGCATCAGCTCGACGCTGCGCGGATTGTGGCCGAGGCCGACATCGATGAAGGCGATCACGGACAGGACCGCCGCCAAGATCAACGCCGAACAGGTGACTAACTGCGAACCGCGGTCGCCGAGGCTGCGCCCGAACAAGCCAGCCGACAGGGCTCCGATCAGGGGCAGAAAGATCGCGATGACGTAAAGGGCGTTCATGGCTCAGATCAGCCCTTCATCATGCTGACGTCTTCAACCGCGATCGAACCGCGGTTGCGGAAATAGACGACGAGAATTGCAAGACCGATCGCAGCTTCCGCCGCGGCCACCGTCAGGATGAACATCGCGAACGCCTGGCCGCCGAGATCGCCCAGATATGCGGAAAACGCGACGAGGTTGATGTTGACCGCCAGCAGCATCAGTTCGATCGACATCAGAATGACGATGACGTTCCGCCGGTTCAGGAAAATGCCGAAGATGCCGAGCGTGAACAGCACAGCCGCGACTGCGAGATAATGGCCGAGCCCGATGCTCATTGTGCGCCCCCTCCGAGCGGAACCTTGACGACTTCGACAGCCTGTTCCGGCGTGCGCGCCAATTGGTCGGCGATCTTCTGCTTGCGGACGCCCGGCCGGCTGCGCAAGGTCAGCACGATGGCGCCGATCATCGCGACCAGCAGGATCAAGCCCGCGATCTGGAACAGCACGAAGAGGTCGGTATAGATGATCTGCCCGAGCGCCCGGGTGTTATGAACCTGATCGGCGGGCGGCGTCGGCAGGGCGCCGCCGCTGACCTCGACGCCGCCAAGCGTCATGCCGCCCAGCACCAGCGCCAGTTCCGCCAGCAGCGCCAGGCCGACCAGCGCGCCGACGGACATGTAACGCGCGGCGCCGGCCCGCAGCTCCTGGAAGTTCACGTCGAGCATCATCACGACGAACAGGAACAGGACAGCGACCGCGCCGACATAGACGACGACCAGGGCCATCGCCAGGAATTCCGCGCCCAGCAGCACGAACAGCCCCGCGGCATTGAAGAATGTCAGGATCAGGAACAGCACCGCATGCACGGGGTTGCGGGCCGTCACCACCATCAGGCCGGAGACGATCGCGACCCCGGCGAACAGGTAAAAACATAAAGTGGCGACGATCATGCAACTCCCCCCTGCCAGCGTGAACGGTATTGCGTTCGCGTCGGCGGTTCGGCGATTAGCGGTAGGGCGCGTCCTGCGCCAGGTTCTGCGCGATGGCGGTTTCCCACCGATCGCCGTTATCGAGCAGCTTCTGCTTGTTGTACATCAGCTCTTCGCGGGTTTCGGTCGCGAACTCGAAGTTCGGACCCTCGACGATCGCATCGACCGGGCAGGCTTCCTGACAGAAGCCGCAGTAGATGCATTTCGTCATGTCGATGTCATAGCGGGTCGTGCGGCGGCTGCCGTCTTCGCGCGGCTCCGCCTCGATGGTGATCGCCTGGGCCGGGCAGATCGCCTCGCACAGCTTGCAGGCGATGCAGCGCTCCTCGCCGTTCGGATAGCGGCGCAACGCATGCTCGCCGCGGAACCGGGGGCTGAGCGGGCCTTTCTCGTAGGGATAATTCAGCGTCACCTTCTTCTTGAACATGTAGCTGAAGGTCAGCGCCATGCCCGAGACAAGCTCGGCCAGAAAGAAACTCCGTGCGGCGCGATCGATGAATGCCATGTGTGAACCCCTATCCTCGCCTTACGACTTCGGCAGCCAGTCGAAGGCGACCAGTACGCCGGCCGTCAACACGACCCAGAGCAGCGAGAACGGCAGAAAGACCTTCCAGCCAAGCCGCATCAACTGGTCGTAGCGATACCGCGGGAAGGTGGCGCGCACCCAGAGGAAGCAGAACAGCACGGCCGCCGTTTTGCCCGCGAACCAGAAGAAGCCCGGGATCCAGTTGAACGGCGCGACATCCAGGATCGGCAGCCAGCCGCCCAGGAACAGCGTCACTGTCATGGCGCTCATCAGGATCATGTTGGCGTACTCGCCGAGGAAAAACAGCGCGAACGCCATCGACGAATATTCGACGTTGTAGCCCGAGACCAGCTCGGCTTCCGCTTCCGGCAGGTCGAACGGCGCCCGGTTGGTTTCCGCCAGCGCCGAAATGAAGAAGATCACGAACATCGGGAACAGCGGCACCGCGAACCAGAGGCCCTGCTGCGCCATCACGATGTCGGTCAGGTTCAGGGAGCCGACGCAAAGCAGCACCGTGATGATGACGAAGCCGATTGAGACTTCATAGGAGACCATCTGCGCCGCCGATCGGAGCGCGCCGAGGAACGGATAGCGGGAATTCGAGGCCCAGCCGGCGATGATGATGCCGTAGACGCCGAGCGAGGAAATCGCGAACAGATACAAGATGCCGACGTTGAGATCGGCGATCGCCCAGCCCTCGTCGACCGGGATGACCGCCCAGGCGACGAAGGCCAGCATGAAGGTCAGCATCGGGGCCGCGACGAACAGCGTCGCGTTGGCGCCCGCCGGGATGATGGTTTCCTTGGTGAACAGCTTCAGGCCGTCCGCAAGCGGCTGCAGCAGGCCGAACGGGCCGACGACATTCGGCCCGCGCCGCATCTGCATGGCCGCGATGACCTTGCGTTCCGCCAGGGTCAGGTAAGCGACCGCGCCCATCAGCGGCAGCACTGTCGCGAGGATGTGGAGGACGATGATCATCGTCGGCCACGCATATCCTGTCCAGAAACTATCCATGCGCTTCGGTCCGTTCCGATGTCGCTTTTCCGCCGAATTCCGCCATGCACTTCGCCATGGTGGCGCTGGCGCGGGAAATCGGGTCGGTCATGTAGAAATTCAGGACGCCGCTTGCGAGCGGCGCTGGATCAATGGGGCCTTCTACCCCGAACGACCCCCAGTCGCCAGGGGCCTGCGCGTCGATGGCGCCCAAAGCCGGGCAAGCCGCGATCATCGCTTCGCGCAACTGGCGAAGGTCGTCGAACGGCAGCGGCGCGCCGAGCGCGCCCGAAAGCGCCCGCAGGATCGACCAGTCTTCCCGGCCCTCTCCCGGCGGAAACACCGCCCGCATGGCCCGCTGGGCGCGGCCTTCGGTATTGACGTAGGTGCCGTCTTTTTCAGTGTAGGCGGCGCCTGGCAGGATCACGTCCGCCACATGGGCCCCCGCGTCGCCGATGGCGCCCTGATAGATCACGAAGGCGTCGGCGAGCTTGGCGGCGTCAAGTTCGTCCGCGCCCAGAAGATAAACCGTCTTGAGCGCGCCCGATGCGGCCGCGTCCAGCATGCCCGCCACGTCGAGCCCGCCTTCGCCCGGAAGGAAGCCGAGGTCGAGGCCGCCGACGCGGCTCGCCGCCGTGTGCAGCACGCCGAAGCCGTTCCAGTCCTCGGAAACGCTGGCGAGCGCCCGAGCTTGCGCCAGGATCGCAGCCCCGTCGGCCCGCGCCAGCGCGCCCGCGCCGACAATCGTCAGCGGCCGCTCGGCGCCTTCGAGGAAATCTGCAGCGCCATCGAAATCGATTGCTTCGGCCGGGTAGGTCAGGTCCCCGGTGTGGCCGATGACGCCGACCTTGAAGCCGCCGGCGAGCCAGCGCTTGCGGATGCGGGCATTGAAGACCGCCGCCTCGATTCGGGGATTGCAGCCGATCAGCAGCAGCCGGTCGGCCGCTTCGACGCCCGCGAGGCCGGCGTTCAGGATATAGCCGCCGCGCGGCCCGCCGTTCAGCTTGGCGCCATCCTGACGACAGTCCAGGTTCTGCACGCCGAGGCCATGAAACAGGCTCTTGGCCGCGAACAGGGTCTCGCAATCGGTCTGGTCGCCGGCGATCACGCCGGTCGCCGCGGCGTCGGTCGCCTTGAGCTTGTCGGCGACGACATTCAACGCCGCCTGCCAGCTTGTCGGCTTCAACTTGCCATCGGCGCCGCGCACATAGGCGCGGTCCAGCCGCTGCCGCTTCAGGCCGTCGACGGCGAAACGCGTCTTGTCGGAGATCCACTCCTCGTTGACATCCTCATGCAGGCGCGGGAGCACGCGCAGCACTTCCGGGCCGCGCGCGTCGATCCGGATATTGCTGCCGACGGCGTCCATGACGTCGATCGATTCGGTCTTGGTCAGCTCCCAGGGCCGCGCGATGAAGGCATAGGGCTTCGAGGTCAGCGCGCCGACAGGGCAGAGATCGATGATGTTGCCTGAAAGCTCCGACGCGATGCCGGCTTCCAGGGTCGAGATTTCCATATGCTCGCCACGGCCGAGGGCGCCGATGGCCGGCACGCCCGCGATTTCGTCCATGAAGCGGACGCAGCGCGTGCAATGGATGCAACGGGTCATGAACGTCTTGATCAGGGGACCCATATGTTTTTCGGTGACGGCGCGCTTGACGTCGTCGTAGCGGCTGGAGGCGACGCCGTAGCCCATCGCCTGATCCTGCAGATCGCACTCGCCGCCCTGGTCGCAAATCGGGCAATCCAGCGGATGGTTGATGAGCAGCATCTCCATCACGCCCTTGCGCGCGTGATGGACCATCGGGCTGTCGGTGAAGACTTCCATGTTGTCGCCCGCCGGCATCGCGCAGGAGGCGGCCGGCTTCGGCGGGCCGGGTTTGATCTCGACCAGGCACATGCGGCAATTGCCGGCGATCGACAGCCGGTCATGATAGCAGAAGCGCGGCACTTCCTTGCCGGCCGCTTCGCAGGCCTGCAGCACGGTCGCCCCTTTCGGGACTTCGACCTCGACGCCGTCGACTTTGAGTTTCGGCATTGCCCTGAAGCCCCCTTACGCCGCCGCCGCGCCGAGGCGCTCGCGAATTCTGCGTTCAAGCTCCGGCCGGAAATGCCGGATCAGGCCCTGGATCGGCCAGGAGCCGCCATCGCCGTGGGCGCAAATCGTATGGCCTTCGATTTCCTTGGTGACCTGATGCAGCATGTCGATCTCTTCCATACGCGCTTCGCCCGTCACCATGCGGTTCATGACCCGATGCACCCAGCCGAAGCCTTCGCGGCACGGCGTGCACTGGCCGCAGCTCTCATGCATGTAGAAATAGGAGAGCCGCGCAATCGCCTTCACGACGTCCGTCGACTTGTCCATGACGATGACCGCCGCGGTGCCGAGGCCGGACTGCGCTTCCCGCAGCGCATCGAAATCCATCAACACGTCGTCGCAGATCGATTTCGGCAGGATCGGCGTCGACGAACCGCCGGGGATGACCGCCAGCAGATTGTCCCAGCCGCCGCGGACGCCGCCCGCATGCTTCTCGATCAGCTCCCGGAGCGGGATGCTCATCGCCTCCTCGACATTGCAGGGCGTGTTCACATGGCCCGAGATGCAGAACACCTTGGTGCCGGCGTTGTTCTCGCGGCCGAAGCTGGAGAACCAGGTCGCGCCCCGGCGCAGAATCGTCGGCGCGGCGGCGATGGTCTCGACATTGTTGACGGTCGTCGGGCGGCCATAGAGGCCCGCCATCGCCGGGAACGGCGGCTTCAGGCGCGGCTGGCCTTTCTTGCCTTCCAGGCTTTCGATCAGCGCGGTTTCCTCGCCGCAGATATAGGCGCCGGCGCCGCGATGCAGGTAGAGATCGAAATCGTAGCCCGCCCCGCAGGCGTTCTTGCCGAGCAGGCCGGCCTCGTAAGCTTCGGCGATCGCCGCGTCGAGGATGTCGGCTTCGTTCTTAAACTCGCCGCGGATGTAGATGTAGCCCGCGGTCGCGCCGAGGCCGACGCCGGCCAGCAGGCAGCCTTCGACCAGCTTGTGCGGATCGTTCCGCATCATGTCCCGGTCCTTGCAGGTGCCGGGCTCGCCCTCGTCGGCATTGACGACCAGATAGCGCGGCATGCCGTCGTCGTTCTTCGGCATGAACGACCATTTCAGGCCGGTCGGAAAGCCCGCGCCGCCGCGGCCGCGCATGCCGGACTTCTTCATTTCGTCGACGATCCAGTCGCGGCCCTTCAGGATCAGGTCCTTGGTGCCATCCCAATCGCCGCGCTTCCGGGCCGCTTCAAGCGTCCAGGGCTCCGCGCCGTAGAGATTGGTGAAGATGCGGTCTTCGGGCTTTAGCACTGGGCGTCATCTCCGCTCGGATCGGCCTTGGCGGGTTCGGAGCCGTGACGCCCGTTCTGGGGTCCCGGCTTCGGCCGCTCGCCGGCTTTGAAGGCGTCAAGGATGCGCGCGGTCGATGCGGCGTCCAGGTCCTCGTAAAAATCGTCGTCGATCTGGATCATCGGCGCGTTCACGCAGGCGCCGAGGCATTCGACTTCATGCAAGCTGAACAGGCCGTCCGTCGTGACCTGCCCGAAGCCGATGCCGAGATGGCTCTTGCAGGCGGCGACCACATCGTCGGAGCCGCGCAGCCAGCAGGGCGTCGTGGTGCAGACCTGCACCTTGTGCTTGCCCTTGGGGGCCAGGAAATACATCGTGTAGAAGGTCGCGACTTCCCAGACGCGGATCGACGGCATTTCCAGCATGTCCGCGATATATTCGATAGCGGCGCGCGGAATCCAGCCGCCGTGCTGGCGCTGGGCCAGATCGAGCAGCGGCATCACCGCGCTTTGCTTCTTCGCCGCCGGGTATTTCGCGATAATGACATTGACGCGCTCAAGCTCGGCCGGGCCGAACTCAAAGCTTTTGGGCTGCAGGTCATCGCCCGCGATATCGAGGCCGCTCATCGATCGACCTCCCCGAAGACGATATCCATCGAGCCGAGGATCGCGACGCTGTCCGCCAGCATGTGGCCCTTGGAGCAGAATTCCATCGCCTGCAGGTGGGCGAAGCCCGGCGCGCGGATCTTGCAGCGGTAGGGCTTGTTCGTGCCGTCGGACACGAGATAGACGGCGAACTCGCCCTTGGGCGCTTCGACCGCGGTATAGGTTTCGCCGGCCGGCACGTGATAGCCCTCGGTATACAGCTTAAAGTGATGGATCAGCGCTTCCATCGAGCGCTTCATCTCGCCCCTTCCGGGCGGGCTGATCTTGCCGTCTTCGGTCATGACCGGGCCGTCGGGCATCTGGGCGATGCACTGCTTGATGATCTTCAGGCTCTGCGCCATTTCCTCGACCCGGCAGACATAGCGGTCGTAGCAGTCGCCATTCCGGCCAATGGGCACGTCGAAATCGATCTGATCGTAGGCGTCGTAAGGCTGGGCGCGGCGGAGATCGAAGGCGACGCCGGAGCCGCGCAGCATCGGGCCGGTGAAGCCCCAGCCCAGCGCGTCCCGCTCGGAAACGACGCCGATGCCGACGGAGCGTTGCTTGAAGATCCGGTTGCCGTCCAGCAGCGCGCGCATGTCGTCGATAAAGGCCGGGAAGGCGTCGCACCAGGCGTCGATCGCTTCCAGCATGCCGGCGGGCAGGTCCTGGTGGACGCCGCCGGGCCGGAAATAGGCGGCATGCAGGCGCGCGCCGGAAACGCCCTCGTAGAATTCCATCAGCTTTTCGCGCTGCTCGAAGCCCCAGAGCATCGGCGTCATCGCGCCGACGTCCATGGCGAAGGCCGTGACGTTCAGGAGATGGTTCAGGATGCGGCTGATTTCGGCGAACAGCACCCGGACATACTTTCCGCGCGGCGGCGGCTCGATGCCCAGCAGCTTCTCGACGGCGAGCGCGTAGGCATGCTCCTGACACATCGGCGCCACGTAATCGAGGCGGTCGAAATACGGCAGGGCCTGCAGATAGGTCTTGTACTCGATCAGCTTTTCGGTGCCGCGATGCAGCAAGCCGATATGGCTGTCGATGCGGTCGACGATCTCGCCGTCAAGCTCCATCACCATGCGCAGCACGCCATGCGCCGCCGGGTGCTGCGGCCCGAAATTGATCGTGTAGTTCTTGATATGCGCTTCGGCCATGTTTCGCCTCAGTCCGTCTTTGCGGCGGCGGCCTTGGGCGCGTCCGCTTTTTCGTCGCCGGGCAGATGGCGCTGCGCGCCTTCCCACGGGCTCAGGAAATCGAAGCTGCGGAAGTCCTGGGGCAGCTTGACCGGCTCATAAACGACGCGCTTCGCCTCATCGTCGTAGCGCACTTCGACATAGCCCGTCAGCGGGAAGTCCTTGCGGAGCGGATGCCCTTCGAAGCCATAGTCGGTCAGGATGCGGCGGAGGTCCGGATGGTCGGAGAAAAAGATGCCGTACATGTCCCAGGCTTCGCGCTCGAACCAGTCGGCGGACCGGAAGACGCCGGCGACGGACGGCACCGGCGTGTCCTCGTCGGTCGTGACCTTGACCCGGACCCGATGGTTCTGGCGCACGCTCAAGAGATTGTAGACGACCTCGAACCGCTCCGGCCGGCCGGGATAATCGACGCCGCAGACATCCAGCAGCAGCTTGCACTCGACCGTCGCGTCGTCTCGCAGGAACGTCAGCGCGCGGATGATCGCATCCCGGCGCACGATCAGCGTCAGTTCGCCGAGACGGATCGAATGCGAGAGGACGATGTCGCCGATGTTATCGACGATGTGTTCGGCGAGATTTCTCATGATCTACCGCTCCCCGTCAGCGTAGCAACGTGCCGGTGCGTTTGATCTTTTTCTGCAGTTGCAGCACGCCGTAGAGCAGCGCCTCCGCCGTCGGCGGACAGCCCGGGACGTAAATGTCGACGGGCACGATCCTGTCGCAGCCGCGCACGACCGAATAGGAATAATGGTAATAGCCGCCGCCATTGGCGCAGGAGCCCATGGAGATCACCCAGCGCGGCTCCGCCATCTGGTCGTAGACCTTGCGGAGCGCCGGGGCCATCTTATTGGTCAGCGTGCCGGCGACGATCATCACGTCCGACTGGCGCGGGCTCGGACGGAACACGACGCCGAACCGGTCCAGGTCGTAGCGGGCGCAGGCCGTGTGCATCATCTCGACGGCGCAGCAGGCAAGGCCGAAGGTCATCGGCCAGAGCGAGCCCGAGCGCGCCCAGTTGACCAGATTGTCCAGGTTCGCGACGACGAAGCCCTTGTCCTGAATTTCGGTCGTGACGCCGCGCAGAATCGCATCCTGATCGGCGCCCGGCCCGACGGCTCCGGCTCGGTCGATTACTCCCATTCCAGCGCGCCCTTCTTCCATTCGTAGATGAAGCCGACCGTCAGAATTCCAAGGAACGCCATCATCGACCAAAAGCCCAGCATGCCGATATCGCCAAGCGCGACCGCCCACGGAAACAGGAACGCCACTTCAAGATCGAAGATGATGAACAGAATGGCGACCAGATAGAACCGCACGTCGAACTTGCCGCGGCTATCGGTAAATGCTTCGAATCCGCACTCATAGGCGGACACTTTCTCGGGGTCCGGCTTCTGGCGCGCCACGATATAGGATGCGCCGACCGCGACCACGGCCAAACCGCCCGCAATCCCGAAGAAAATCAGGACCGGCAGATACTCTTTCAGCAGATCTTCAAGACCGGCCATCGCTGGCCTCCAATGCTTGACGCCCCGAGCGGGGCCACCTCATGCCGCTTGTCCCGGCGCGGCGCACTTTAATCGGCGCATGCCCGCTGCGCAATCGATCCGGCAGGCTATTTCGCCGCGCTTCTATCCCCCACGAACTGATCGCTACAGCATTGACAGTGGCTGCAGACTCCATATCGTCAAGACCACATGCCAATGACCCCTGTCGGGAGAGCGTTGCGGCCCTGTTAGAAAAGGCGCCGCGACCGCCGAAGGAGCAACCGCCCCGGAAACTCTCAGGCGCCAGGGACCGTGGGGGTCGGCAGCTCTGGAAAGCGGATGCGCCGGCGACGCCGGTTCATCCCACCGAAGATGCAAACCGTGCGTCGGCTCCGGCCGGATGGGCGGGGAATCTTTCAGGTCCGATGACAGAGGGGGCGGCTTGCCAGGCAATGCGCCGGGCCGGTCGCGACCTCTTGCAAAGGACCGGCCATGAGCGATGACACGAGCGACCACAAAAGCGACGACGCCCCGCTGAAGACCCCGATATACGACCTGCATGTCGAACTCGGCGCGAAGCTGGTTCCGTTCGCCGGGCATGCGATGCCCGTGCAGTATCCCGCCGGCGTGATGGCCGAGCATCGCCATTGCCGCGCCGCCGCCGGCCTGTTCGACGTCTCCCACATGGGCCAGGTCCGCCTGAGCGGGCCGGATGCGGCGGCCGCGCTGGAGCGCCTCGTCCCGGCCGACATTCAGGGTCTCGGCCACGGCCAGATGCGCTACACGCTCTTCACCAACGCCGAGGGCGGCGTGCTCGACGATCTGATGGTTCTGAATCGGGGCGACGACCTCTTTCTGGTGGTCAACGCCGCCTGCAAGCATCAGGACCTGGCCCACATGACGGCCAACCTTCCCGGCGTCACGGTCGATCATCAGGCCGATCGCGGCCTGCTCGCCCTCCAGGGCCCCGCCGCCGCCGAGGTGCTGGCGAAACATGCCCCCGATGTCGCCGCCATGCCGTTCATGACCGGCCGCGCCCTGATGCTGGCTGGCGTCCCCTGCCTCGTCACCCGCTCAGGCTACACCGGCGAGGACGGCTATGAGATCGGCATGCCGGCCGATGCGGCCGAAGCCATCGCCCGCCTGCTGCTGGCGGACCCGGCCGTCGCGCCCGTCGGCCTGGGCGCGCGCGATTCGCTGCGCCTTGAAGCAGGCCTTTGCCTCTACGGCCATGAACTCGATCCGACGATTTCCCCCGTTGAAGCTGGCCTCGTCTGGACCATCGCCAAGCATCGCCGGGCGGCCGGCGGTTTCCTCGGCGCCGAACGCATCCAGCGCGAACTGGCGGAGAAGCCGGCCCGGCGCCGCGTCGGCGTCAGGCCCGAGGGCCGGGCGCTCGCGCGCGACGGCGTCGAAATCCGGATCGACGGCGCCGTCGTCGGCCAGATCACCAGCGGCGGCTACGGCCCGAGCGTCGATGGACCCATCGCCATGGGCTATATCGAAGCCGCCCACGCCAAGGTCGGAACCAGAATCGACCTGATGGTGCGCGGCCAGGCGCGCCCGGCGGAAATCGTCAAGCTGCCGTTCCATCCACACAACTATTTCAGGGGGTAGTCCGATGGCGGACCTCAAGTTCACCGAAGAGCACGAATGGGTCCTGATCGAGGACGATATCGCGACCTGCGGCGTCAGCGATTATGCCCAGGAGCAATTGGGCGACGTCGTCTTCGTCGAATTGCCGGAAGTCGGCCGCATCGTGAACAAGGACGACGAGTGCGCGGTCGTCGAATCCGTGAAAGCGGCGAGCGACGTGTTCGCGCCGATCTCCGGCGAAGTCATCGAAGTGAATGACACGCTCGAGGGCGACCCGAGCCTCGTCAACTCCGACGCCGGCGGCGACGGCTGGTTCTTCAAGATCCGGCTGTCCGACCCCGACGAGTTGGACGGCCTGATGGACGAAGCCGAGTACATCGAATTCTGCAAAAGGTGATCCGATGCGTTATCTGCCGCTGACCGACGCTGACCGCAGTGCCATGCTCCAGACGATCGGGGCGGCTTCGATCGACGCCCTGTTCGTGGACGTGCCGGAGGGCGCCTTGCTCAAGGCCCCCGTCGACCTGCCCCACGCCAAAAGCGAGATGGAGGTGGAGCGCGCCCTGACCCGCCTCGCCGCCAGGAATGTGGCGGCAGGGTCGGCGCCGAGCTTCCTCGGCGCCGGGGCCTATCGCCACCATGTGCCGGCCGCGGTCGATTACCTGATCCAGCGCGGCGAATTCCTGACCGCATATACTCCCTACCAGCCGGAAATCGCCCAGGGCACGCTGCAGGTCCTGTTCGAGTTCCAGACGCAGGTGGCGCTCCTGACCGGCATGGATGTGGCCAACGCCTCCATGTACGACGGCGCGACGGCGGCGGCGGAAGCAGCTCTGATGGCGAACCGGACGACGAAACGGTCGCATATCGTCGCCTCCGGCAATCTGCATCCCCATTATGCCGCGTCGATCGGCACGCTCGCCCGGCAGACCGGGTTCGGCTTCGATCTGGCGCCGGCGAGCCCCGCCGCCAGCGATATCGAAGCCCTGGCGGCCAAGATCGACGACGCGGCCAGCGCCGTCATCGTGCAGTATCCGGACGCATTCGGGCATATCGTCGACCTCACGGCGCTGGCGGAGACCGCCCACAAGGCCGGCGCGCTCCTGATCGTCGTCACGACCGAGGTCGTCGCCCTGGGCGCCCTGAAGCCCCCGGGCGCCATGGGCGCGGACATCGCGGTCGGCGAAGGCCAATCCATCGGCAACGCCCTGAACTTCGGCGGCCCCCATCTCGGCCTTTTCGCCTGCCGGGAAAAGCTGATCCGCCAGATGCCCGGTCGGCTCTGCGGCGAAACCGTCGACGCCGAAGGCCGACGCGGCTTCGTGCTGACGCTATCGACCCGCGAGCAGCATATCCGCCGGGCCAAGGCGACCAGCAATATCTGCACCAATTCCGGCCTCTGCGCGCTGGCCTTCACGATCCATATGTCGCTCCTGGGGGAAGCCGGGATGACCGAACTGGCGCGCCATAACCATGCCCGCGCCTCCGCAACGGCCGACCGTCTGGCGGCGATCCCCGGCGTCGAGCTGCTGACGCCCGCCTTCTTCAACGAATTCGCCCTTCGCCTGCCGAAACCGGCGGCGGCCGTCGTCGAGGCGATGGCGGCGGCGGGCGTGCTGGGCGGCGTCCCGGCCTCCCGCCTCT
>CALAHN010000032.1 GCA_937891825.1 uncultured Alphaproteobacteria bacterium | reverse complement strand
GTTCAAGGTCGCGGGCGCGGGCGAGGGTCAGCAGCGACTTGAGCGCGCGGCGCGGCGTCATCGGCGTTTCGCCGCCATTCGCGGCGGCGCGGCGGCGGCGGGCGGCGCGGCGGCGGGCGCATCCTCGACAACCTCGATGCCCATGGCGGCCGCGAGCGACAGATAGCTTGCTTCTAGGCCTTCGCGCTCATCCGGGCGCTGGGAGAGGAAGGCGTCAAGCGCCGGCTGCATTTCGATGGCGGCGTCGACGGCGGCGTCCGCGCCGGCCCGGTAGGCGCCGAGCCGGATCATTTCAGCCATCTGCTCATAGTCCGCGATGAAACGGCGCGCGATCTTGACCAGCTCGGTCTCGTCGGGGCTGTTGCAGGCAGGCATGGTGCGGGAGACGCTGCGCAGGATGTCGATCGCCGGATACCGGCCGCGCTCGGCGATGCTGCGGTCCAGCACGATATGGCCGTCGAGAATGCCGCGCACGGCGTCGGCGATCGGCTCGTTATGATCGTCGCCGTCGACGAGAACCGTGAACAGGCCGGTGATGGCGCCCGCGTTCGGTCCGGCCCCAGGGCCGGCGCGCTCCAAAAGACGCGGCAGTTCGGCGAAGACGCTCGGCGTATAGCCCTTGGTCGCGGGCGGCTCGCCCGCGGCGAGGCCGATTTCCCGTTGCGCCATGGCGAAGCGCGTGACGCTATCCATCATGCACAGCACGTCCAGCCCCTGGTCGCGGAAATACTCCGCCACCGTCAGCGTCAGGTAGCCGGCCTGCCGGCGCGCCAGCGGCGCTTCGTCGGAGGTCGCGACGACGACGACGCTTTTCGCGAGCCCATCCTCGCCAAGGTTTTCCTGAATGAATTCCTGGACTTCGCGGCCGCGTTCGCCGATCAGCCCGATGACGTTCACGTCGGCGGCGGCATAGCGCGCGAGCATCGAAAGCAGCATGGACTTGCCGACGCCGGACCCGGCGAAGATGCCCATGCGCTGGCCCTTGCAGCAGGTCAGAAAGGCGTTGATCGCGCGGACGCCCAGGTCCAGCTTTCCGCCGACCCGGTTGCGGCTATGGGCGCCGGGCGGCTTGTTCCGGACGGGATAGGCGATGTCGCCGATCGGCAGCGGGCCCTTGCCGTCGAGCGGTTGGCCCATTGGGCCGACGACCCGGCCAAGCCAGCCGCGGTTCGGACGGATTGTCGCAGCCGTCGTCTCCAGTTCCGCGACCGCGCCGAGGCCGACGCCTTCCAGGCCGTCGAATGCCAGCACCTGGGCATGACCGTCCTTGAAGCCGACGACCTCCGCGGCGGCGCCGGCGCCCTTGCGGCCGATCAGGCGAAGGCGCGCGCCGACGGGCGCGGCGTCCTTCAAGCCGCCGATCGTCGCCATCAGGCCCGACACGCCGGAAACGCGGCCGTAGGCGATGGCGTTCGGAATAGGTTGAAGGGCGGCGGTCAGGCGTTCGGAGAAAGTTTCCAGGTCGTAAGCGCTCATTCGGTCCGCCGTTGGCATCGGGAAGGGTTCTGTTAGGCTTCAACAACAAATCTTGCAGAGGCGTGGTGAAGAGGACGTAAAAAATCAGTGACAGGTGGATTAATTCGCCGTTAACTATTAGGCTGCATGGTAACGTTAACGAATTCGAATTGGGCGAAGGGGTGTAGCGGAAATGCGGGTTTTAATCGTAGAGGACGACAGCGCGACCGCGCGCCAGATGGAGGTCGTTCTTAAGAAAGAAGGCTTTGTTTGCGATACGACCGACCTCGGGGAGGACGGTCTCGAAATCGGCAAACTTTACGATTATGACATCATCATACTTGATTTGATGTTGCCGGACATTGATGGCTATGAGGTGCTGCGTCGCCTGCGGTCGGCCAAGATCGATACGCCGATCCTGATCCTTTCCGGCCTGACGGACGCCGACGACAAGATCAAGGGCTTCGGCACCGGCGCCGACGATTACCTGGTAAAGCCGTTCGACCGACGCGAACTGGTCGCCCGGGTGCATGCCATCGTGCGACGCGCCCGCGGTCATTCCCAGTCGGCGATCCGGACGGGCCGCCTGACGGTCAACCTCGACAGCCGCACGGCGGAAGTCGACAACCGGCCGCTGAACCTGACCGCCAAGGAATATTCGATCCTGGAGCTGCTGTCGCTGCGCAAGGGCACGACGCTGACCAAGGACATGTTCCTCAATCACCTTTATGGCGGCATCGACGAGCCGGAAGTGAAGATCATCGACGTCTTCATCTGCAAGCTCCGCAAGAAGCTGAACACGGCGACCGAAGGCGACAATTATATCGAGACGGTCTGGGGACGCGGCTACGTCCTGCGCGACCCGCCTGAAGATTCCGGCGTCGGCGATTCCGGCGACCGCGCCGCGGCCTGATCGCATTTCGACCTGAGGGTTGCTGCGGCGACCTGACGAATACCGACGGCGCTCCAAGGCCAAGGCCCTGGAGCGCCGTCTGCGTTTGGGCCAGGCGGACTTTAGGCTCCGCGTTTGCCGATTGAGCCGGCGGGCCGGGTCTGCTAGCGTCCGCTCGCGTCAGACGGCTGGATGGCCGCTGTCGGTCTGGTAACGGGCCGATGGAGGAAAGTCCGGGCTCCACGGAGGCATGGCGCCGGGCAACGCCCGGCGGGGGCGACCCCAGGGAAAGCGCCACAGAAAGCAAACCGCCGAGCGATGGCCGGGCTTCGGCCCGGCGGCGCGGCAAGGGTGAAAGGGTGCGGTAAGAGCGCACCGCGGCCCCGGCGACGGGGACGGCACGGCAAGCCCCGCCAGGAGCAAGACCGAATAGGGACGACACGCTGGATCGGCGCTTCGGCATCGACCGGCAAGCCCGCCTTCGGGCCGTCGTCCGGGTAGGTCGCGTGAGGCGTTCGGCGACGAACGTCCCAGAGGAATGGCCGTCCACATGGCCCCTTAAAAGGCCATCGGACAGAACCCGGCTTACAGGCCGTCTGACGCATTTCCGCTGTTTTCGCCATATGGACGGCCGATGAACGCCCAATGGACGGCCGACCGGTCCGGCGTTTATGCTTCCCCGAACAAGCAGGACAGGGGAGCGACTGGCAATGGGCGCAATCGATATTCGCGACGCGGGCATGACGGCTGTGATCGATCCCGATGCGGTCCTGGAACAGGTCGCGACGGGGTTCGCCTTCACCGAAGGCCCGATCTGGAATCCGGTCGCGGGCGATCTGATTTTCAGCGACATGCCCGGCGACCATATGCGCCGCTGGACGGCGGCCAAGGGGATCGAGACCTTCCGGCAGCCCTCGAACAAGGCGAATGGCAACGCCTATGACGGCCAGGGGCGCATCGTCACCTGCGAGCATGCGACCAGCCGCGTCACCCGGACCGAAGCGTCGGGCGCGATCGCCGTGCTCGCGACCCACTGGGACGGCAAGGAGCTGAACAGCCCGAACGATGTCGTCGTCGGCCCCGACGGAGCGATCTGGTTCACCGACCCGACCTATGGCCGGATGGATTATTACGGCGTCGCCCGTGAGGCCGAACTGGATTTCCGGGGCGTCTATCGGATCGCGCCCGATGGCGGACTTGCGCTGGTCGCCGACGATTTCGGCCAGCCGAACGGCCTCTGCTTCTCGCTGGATAAGCGCGATCTCTTCATCAACGATACGGACAAGGGCCATATCCGCCGCTTCGCGGTCGGCGAGGACGGGCGCCTGACCGGCGGCGCCGTATGGGCCGCGCCGGAGGGCGACCTTCCAGGCGCGCCGGACGGCATGAAGATCGACCAGGCCGGGAACCTGTTCTGCACCGGTCCCGGCGGCGTCCATGTGTTCGCGCCGGACGCGACGCCGCTCGGCGTGATCCTGACGCCGGAAGGGACCGCCAATTTTACCTGGGGCGACGCCGATTTGCGGACGCTTTACCTGACGGCTTCGACCTCGCTCTACCGGATCCGGACCAAGATCGCTGGGGTCGATCTATACCGGCCATAAGGCCGAGGCTGCCGGTTTTTCCGGTTCGAGGGTCGATTTCGGCATTTCGCTGCTGCTTTCGGCTGGTTTGAGGCGCATTTTCCAAGCCAACCCATAATGTCGGCGCGTTCGCACACGCGGACATGCGGCATTCTCCAGAACAAATAGCGAATTCAAAGAATGACTGATCGGCGAGATGGGAACATTCGGCGAGCAAAGTATGCGTGACGGAATTACTAACACCCGATTAATAGGCGCGCAGATTTTTTCCTTTCAATCGGACCCTGAATTCCCATAAAGTGCCATGAAAGGACATGCTGTCCCAGCGATGGCTATTCTCGACCGCGTCGCGCCGCCCCAGGGCCGCGCCAATCGGGCGGGCGGGGCCAGGGGACCGGAGGCCGGCGGACGCGCCGGTAGGCAGAGCAGGGTCCAGCGAAGAAGGGATGGGCGCCGCCGATGTTTCTCGGCACGCACACAAGCAAGGTAGACGGCAAGAACCGGGCGTCTGTCCCGGCGTCTTTCCGCAGCCACATCCTGGCCGCTGCGCCCGATTTCAAGGGCGTCGCTGTATTCCCGTCGCTCAAGAAAAGTGATCCTGCATATATCGGTTGCGATGCTTCCTACTTGACTATCCTGGATCGGCGCATTCGGGAAGGGGATTTCGATCCCGACGAAGCCGACGCCATGGCGCGGGCGATCTTCTCCGATGCCGAGATGCTGCCGTTCGACGATGGCGGCCGCGTCGTGCTCTCGAAAGAACTGCGCGGCTATGTCGGCATCGAAACGGAAGCGCTGTTCATCGGCAAGGGCCTTCAGACCTTCGAGGTCTGGAGCCCCGAAGCCTATGCCGCGCGCCCAGCGCCGACGGGCAAGGATTTCGGCGCGAACGCGCTTTCGATCATGTTCAACCGCGGCGGCCGGACCTCGGGAGGCGCGCATGACTGAGCGCCGCCACATCTCCGTGCTCGCGGTCGAGGCCGTCGAGGCGCTGGCCCCGGCCGGCGGCGGCCGTTTTATTGACGCCACATATGGCGCGGGCGGCTATGCGGCGGCGCTGCTCGCGGCCGGGGCGAGCTTTGTGCTGGGCATCGACCGCGACCCCGACGCGATCCGCGAAGCGGCGCCTGCCGTGGCGGCGTCCGGCGGCAGGCTCAAGGTCGCGCAAGGCCGGTTCAGCGACATGGCGGCGCTCGCCGCCGCCAACGACGGTTTGCCGGCGGATGGGATCGCGTTCGATTTCGGCGTCTCCTCGATGCAGATCGACCGGGCGGAGCGCGGCTTTTCCTTTCAGAACGACGGCCCGCTCGACATGCGCATGGAGAACGCCGGCCCAAGCGCCGCCGACTTCGTCAATACCGCCGAGATGCGCGAGATCGTCCTGGTGCTGCGCCGCCTGGGCGAGGAGCCGCGGGCGCGCCGGATCGCGGAAGCGATCGTCGCCGCGCGCGCCGAACAGCCGATCGAGCGGACGGCGCGGCTCGCGGATATCGTGCTCGGCGCCATCGGCCGCCGGCCAGACGCCAAGACCCATCCCGCGACCCGCACGTTCCAGGCGATCCGCATGCACGTCAACGATGAGCTTGGCGAGATCGTCCGGGGCCTCGCCGCGGCCGAACTGGCCTTGCGTCCCGGCGGGCGGCTTGCGGTCGTCTCGTTCCACAGCCTGGAGGACCGCATCGTGAAGCGGTTCCTGAACCGCCGGGCCGGCCGGGAAGCCAATGCGTCGCGCCATGATCCGGCCGCGCTTTTCGACGACAGGACGCCGCCGAGCTTCCGGCTCCTGAACCGCCGCCCGACCGCGCCGTCGGACGCCGAGGTCGCGGCCAATCCCCGGGCGCGTTCGGCCAAGCTGCGCGCGGCCGAACGAACCGACGCCGCCGCTTTCGACCCAGCAGACGATTTCGGGAGCATTGCCGCATGATTCGCCACGCCGCCATTTTCTGGGTCGCCGTCGCCGGTTTGTTCCTGAGCGGCCTGACCATCGTCGGCAGCGAAGTTCGCAGCCGCGACCATGCATTGGCCGAACTCCATGACGCGATCGAACGGGAGCGGGAGACCATCCACGTCCTGAGGGCAGAGCGGGCCTATCTCTCCAGCCCCGATCGCATCGCCGAGCGGGCGAAGCAGGAGCTGCATCTGGTCGAGCTCAAGGGCGACCGGTTCCGCGACATCGCGAGCTTGCCGCGCTGGATCCCGAGCCCGGATCTGGAGATTGCGCCCGCCGAGACCCGGCCGCTGCTGCTGTCCTCGTTCGACGGGGAAGGGGCGCCGGGCGGCGACCTGATTGACGCCGCCGTATTCTCGCCGCTGACAGGGCTCGATATCGCCGGTTTGGCGGCGCAGATGTCCGCCATGGCCTATAGCGCTGGGACGGCGACCGAATGAGCGAAACCAACGAAACCCTGTTCGCCGCAGCCGAACCGCCTTCGAACGCCGCCGATCCAGGCCTTCGGGCCGATACGGGCGGCCGCGCGCGGCCGCGGACCCGGTTCAACCTGCCGGTCCGCGTTCGCTTGTTTCCAGGCCGCCATGACGCGCAGGAGGTCGGCCGGAGCCGCCTCTTCGTGACCTGCGCCATTTTCGCGGTCGCGTTCGCCGTCGTGACCATGAAGCTCGTCGACGCCTCGCTGTACGATCCGGCGCGCACCGTGCGCCTTGACGACAGCCGCGCGCCGGAAGCCCTGCCCGAGCCGGAACAATTGCGGGCCGATATCCTGGACCGCAATGGCCTGCTGATCGCGACCAGCTTGCCGGTGACGTCCGTCTGCGCCCGCCCGCCTCTGGTGCGCAATCCCGTCGCGACGGCGTTTCTGGTCGCGGGCGTGCTGCCGGAGTTGAATGCCGCGGCGGTGCAGGCGCAATTGGAGCGTAAGGCGGAATTCGTCTGGCTGCAGCGGCACATCACGCCCAAGCAGCATCAGGCCCTGCTGGCGCTTGGCGAGCCGGGCCTGTGCTTCGAGCGCGAGCAGCGCCGGGTCTATCCCCAATCGGGCCTGGCGGCGCATGTGTCCGGCTTCACCGATGTCGACGGCGTCGGCATCGCCGGCATCGAACTTGCCTATAACGATGTCTTGAACGAACGCCGGGATCCGCTGCGCCTGTCGCTGGACCTCCGGGTGCAGCGCATCGTCCGCGACGAGGTCCAATATGCGATGGATCGCTTCCAGGCGACCGGCGGCGTCGGCGTGCTGATGGATATCGCGAACTCCGAAACCGTCGCCATGGTGTCGCTGCCGGATTTCGATCCGAACGATCCGGGCACGGCGAGCGCCGATGCGCGCTTCAATCGCGCGACGCTTGGCGTCTATGAAATGGGCTCGACCTTCAAGCTCTTGACCGCCGCGCAGGCCCTGGAGGCAGGCAAGGCGACGCTGTCGACGAAGTTCGACGCGACGACGCCGATCAGGATCGGTCGTCATACGATCAGCGATTTTCATGCCTTGAACCGCTGGCTCACTCTTGAGGAGGTGCTGATCCATTCCTCCAACGTCGGGGCCGCGAAGATAGCGGAACTGAGCGGCCCGGCCGCGCAGCGGGACTTCTTCGGCCGGTTGGGCATGCTGAAGAAAATGTCGATCGAGGTCGCCGAACTGGGGTCGCCCCTGGCGCCGCGCCGCTGGTCGGAAGTCCATATGCTGACCATCGCCTTCGGCCACGGCCTGGCGGTGACGCCGATGCATCTGTCGAACGCCATCGCGAGCTTGACCAATGGCGGCGTTTACCGGCAGGCGACCTTGTTGAAGCAGCCGGGCGGCGACCTGGCCGGCGGCGAGCGGGTGGTCTCGGCCAAGGTCAGCGCCAGCATCCGCTGGCTGATGCGCCAGATCGTCATCAACGGCACTGGCCGCAACGCCGATACGGCGCTCTATCCGGTCGGCGGCAAGACGGGCACGGCCGAAAAAGCGATGGGTCGGCGCGGCTATGACAAGAATGCGAAGCTGGCCTCCTTCATCTCGGTCTTTCCGATCAACGATCCGAAATATGTGCTGCTCGTGATGATCGATGAGCCGAAGCCGCGCGCCGACACCTTCGGCTATGCGACGGGCGGCTGGGTCGCCGCGCCGGCGGTTAAAGCGATCATTGAGCGCGCCGCGCCGATCATCGGCATGCCGCCCATCGGCCCCGACCATCCGGCCCGGCAAATGCCGATCCTCCAGATCGAAAAGCGGCCGGAGACCCGGACATGACCCCTGGCCGCAACCCCGACCTCAATGTCGAGCGCTTCACGGGCCTTACGGCGGACAGCCGCAGGGTGGCGCGCGGCGGCCTGTTCGTCGCGGTCGCCGGCGCCGCCGCGGATGGCCGGGACTTTATCGAGCAGGCCATCGTCAAGGGCGCGGCTGCCGTCCTGACGGATATGCGCCCTGGCCTCGAAGCATTTCAGGATCGCATCCAGATCATCCAGGACCCCGACCCGCGCGCGCGGCTGGCGGAACTGGCGGCGGAATTCTATGTGCTGCGTCCGGCGACCGTGGCGCTCGTCACAGGCTCCAGCGGCAAGACCTCGACCGTTGAATTCGCCCGGCAGATCTGGACCGCGGTCGGCCGCCCCGCGGCGAGCGTCGGGACACTTGGCGTGATCGCGCCGGGCGCCCGGCATTATGGCGGGCTGACCTCGCCCGATCCCGTGGCGCTGATGGCGACGCTGGCGGGCCTGGCGGGCGCGGGCGTCAACGCGGCCGCCGTCGAAGCATCGAGCCACGGCCTCGATCAACGTCGCTTGGACGGCGTGAAGGCCGAAATCGGCGTCTTCACATCCTTCAGCCGCGACCATCTGGATTACCATGGCGACGAAGCTGCCTATCTGGCGGCGAAACTCCGCCTGTTCAGCGCGGTGATGGCGCCGAGCGGCTTCGCGCTGATCTGCGCGACGGCCGACCATGCAGGCAAAGCCAAGGCGGTCGCCCGCGCGGCCGGCAAGGCGGCCTTGACCTATGGTCAGGGCGGGGACCTTTTGAACCTGCAAGGCGTTGCGCGGGACGGTTTCGGCCTGATTCTCGATATCGTCTATCCGGGCGGCAAGGCGAAAGTTCGGCTGGATCATTTCGCCAGCTTCCAGGCGGAGAACGCGCTTGCGGCCGCGGCGATCGCCATCGTCTCCGGCGCCGACCCGAAGGACGCCCTGCGAGCGATCGAAGGCTTGCAGCAACCGCCCGGCCGGATGCAGCGCGCCGCGGTCACGGCCGCCGGCGCCCCGATCTATGTGGACTATTCCCATAAGCCCGGCGCGCTCGAGGCGGCGATCCTGGCCTTGAAACCGGTTGTGGCAGGCAAGATCACCGTGGTCTTCGGCTGCGGCGGCGACCGGGACGCCGGCAAGCGTCCGATGATGGGCGAAATCGCCGCGCGCTATGCCGACCGCGTCATCGTCACGGACGACAATCCCCGCACCGAAGACCCGGCGAGCATCCGGAAGGCCATCTTGGCGGCCGCGCCGCGGGCGTTGGAAATCGCGGATCGCGCGGCGGCGATCCGCGAAGCCGTCGCCGGCCTTGGGCCGACGGACGTGCTCCTGATCGCCGGCAAAGGCCACGAGCGCGGCCAGATTGTCGGCGACCGCGTGCTCCCGTTCGATGACGTCGAAGCCGCCAAGGCCGCCGTCGCGGCGACCGACGGACCGGCGCCGCAGGCCGCAAAAACGGGAGCCGCCGCATGAGCCAGGCCCCCCTTTGGACGTCACAAGCCGCCGCCCGCGCCCTCGGCCTCCAGCCCGTCGGGTCATGGGCGGCGGAGAGCGTTGAGATCGATAGCCGGCAGGTTCGGGCCGGCGCCCTCTTCGTCGCCATCGTCGGCGACCGGCTTGACGGTCATGACTATGTGGCGGCGGCGTTCGCCGCCGGCGCCGTCGCCGCCGTCGTCCATCGAACGCCGAAGGACGTCGCGGCCGACGATCCGCGCCTGCTCACGGTCGCGGATAGCTTGCGCGGCCTCGAAGCCCTGGCCATCGCCGCCCGCAAGCGCACGGCCGCGCAGGTCGTCGCGGTGACAGGCAGCGTCGGCAAGACCGGCACGAAGGAAATGCTGCGGCTGGCGCTCGGCGGGCTTGGGGCCTGTCATGCCAGCATGGGCAACCTGAACAATCACTGGGGCGCGCCGCTCTCGCTCGCGCGCATGCCCCAGGACGTTGGCTTCGCCGCGATCGAACTCGGCATGAACCATGCGGGCGAGCTTCGGCCGCTGACGCGCATGGTCCGCCCGGATGTCGCCGTCGTCACGCGCATTGCGCCGGCGCACACGGCATTCTTCGACAGCATCGAAGCTGTCGCGGATGCGAAGGCGGAAATCTTCGAGGGCCTCTCCGACGACGGCGTCGCGGTCCTGAACGCGGACGATTCCTTGACCGAGCGGCTTGCGGCCAAAGCGGCGCCGCGCCGCATCTTGCGGTTCGGCGAAGCGGCTGGCGCGGATATCCGCCTGACCGGGCTGGAGTTGGCCGAAGCCGGCTCGACGGTCGCGGCTGACGTGCTTGGACAGCCCGTGCGCTGGCGGCTTGGCGCGGCCGGCCGCCATTGGGCGATGAACAGCCTTGCGGTCATGGGCGCGGTCGCGGCGCTTGGCGGCGACCTCGATGCCGCTGCCGCGGCGCTCGCGGCGACGAAAGCGCCAGCCGGACGGGGCGAGCGCCGCACGGCCGGGCGGATCGACCTGATCGACGAAAGTTATAACGCGAGCCCGGCGGCTGTCCGCGCCGCGTTCGCGGCTCTGGCTTTGGCGCGTCCGGCCCCCGGCGGCCGCCGCGTCGTCGTCCTGGGCGACATGCTGGAGCTTGGCGAGCGGACGGACGCCGATCATGCCGGCCTCGGCGAAGCGTTTATCCAGGCCAAGCTCGATCGCGCCCACGGCGCCGGTCGGGCGACGCGGCATTTCATGCAAGCCCTGCCGGACGCGGCATGCGGCATCTGGGAACCCGACGCGGCGGCGCTGGCGGCGCGGGCCGGGGAAATGGTCGCGGCAGGCGATGTCGTGCTGGTGAAGGGCTCGCTCGGGATGGGCATGGCTCAGGTTGTCCAAGCTTTGGAGGGGGCAGGTCGTGCTCTATAATCTGCTCCCCGCGTTCGCGGACGATTTTCAGGCCTTCAATCTGTTCCGGTATCTGACGTTCCGGGCGGCCGGCGCCGTCGTCACGGCATTGTTCCTCAGCTTTGTGTTCGGTCCCTGGGTCATCCGCTGGCTGAAGTCGAAGCAGGGCGAGGGCCAGCCGATCCGCGCGGACGGTCCCGAATCCCACATTCTGACCAAGCGCGGCACGCCGACCATGGGCGGCGTCCTGATCCTGTTCGCGTTGACGGTTTCGACCCTGCTCTGGGCCGATCTCTCCAATCCCTATGTCTGGACCGTGCTGCTGGTCACCGGCGGCTTCGGCCTCATCGGCTTCGGCGACGACTATCTGAAGTTGACCAAGCGGAACGCCAGGGGCCTGCCAAGCCGATGGAAATTCGCAGGCCAACTGGCGATCAGCTTCGTGGCGGCGGTCGCCATCATGACGACGACGCCGGCGAACCTCGCCGACGGTCTGGCCGTGCCGTTCTTCAAGGACCTGCTGCTCAATCTCGGCCTCTTTTTCATTCCCTTCGCCATGCTGGTGATGACGGGCGCGTCCAATGCCGTGAACCTGACCGACGGGCTGGACGGCCTTGCGATCGTGCCGGTGATGATCGCGGCCGCGGTCTTCGCGCTGATCGCCTATCTCGCGGGCAACATCGTGTTTTCGGAATACCTGCAAATTCTTTATGTGCCGGGCGCCGGCGAACTCGCGATCCTGTGCGCGGCGCTTTGCGGCGCGAGCCTTGGCTTCCTCTGGTTCAACGCGCCGCCGGCCATGGTCTTCATGGGCGATACGGGCAGCCTCGCCTGCGGCGGCGCGCTCGGCGCGATTGCGGTCGTCGCGAAACACGAACTGGTGCTGGCGATCGTCGGCGGCCTGTTCGTGCTGGAAACGGTTTCGGTGATCGTCCAGGTCGCGTCCTTCAAACTGACCGGCAAGCGCGTCTTCCGGATGGCGCCGCTGCACCATCATTTCGAGAAGAAGGGCTGGGCGGAACCGACCATCGTCATCCGCTTCTGGATCATCGCATCGGTGCTGGCGCTTGCCGGCCTCGCCACATTGAAACTCAGGTGAGGCGATGATCGATCTCTCCCACCTCAAAGGCGAACGCTACGGCGTCTTCGGGCTTGGCCGAACTGGCATGGCGGCGGTCAAGGCGCTGGTCGCCGGCGGCGCCCGCGTGCTGGCATGGGACGACGCGGAGCCGCTGCGCGCCGCCGCCGCGGCCGCAGGCGCAAAGATCGGCGATCTGGCGACCGCATCGCTGGACGGCATGAAAGCGATTGTCTGGAGCCCCGGCGCGCCGTTCCTGGCGCCCGCCCCGCTGCCTGCCGCCCGCGCCGCGCGGATCGCCGGGGTGCCGCTGATCAGCGATATCCAACTGCTGTTCGATGCGCCGGGCGGGGCGCGGTTCGTCGGCGTCACCGGGTCGAATGGCAAATCGACCACGACCGCCCTGATCGCGCATATCCTTGAACGGGCCGGCCTGAAGGTCGGGGTCGGCGGCAACCTCGGGCCGCCGACGCTCGGTCTGCCAAGCTTGAACGCGGACGGAATCTACGTCCTGGAGATGTCGTCCTACCAATTGGAACTGACCCCCCGGCCGCGCTTCGATATCGCGATCCTGCTGAACCTGGAGCCGGACCATCTGGACCGGCATGCCGGGATGCACCGCTATGCCGCCGTCAAGCGCCGCATTTTCGATGGGGCCGGCGTCGCGATCGTCGGCGTGGACGATCCGCACGGCGTCTGGCTGCAGAAACGTCTGGCCGACCGCATGCGCGTGCTGCCGATTTCCGCCAGCGACAGCTTGAACGGCGCGCTGCCCGGCCCCGCCTTGCTCGGCCGGCACAATCGCCAGAATGCGGCCGCGGCCTATCGGACGGCCGAAGCGCTCGGCCTCAGCCACGGCGTGATCGCGGCCGGCCTCGGCGATTTCCCAGGCCTGCCGCACCGTCAGGAACTGACGCGGCGGATCGATCGGGTGCGCTATATCAACGATTCGAAAGCGACCAACGCCGCGGCGACGGCGCGGGCGCTCGCCAGCTTCGACCGGATTTACTGGATCGCCGGCGGACTGCCCAAGGATGGCGGCCTGAAGGGCGTCGAGCCCTGGCTCGACCGGATCGCCGGCGTGTTTCTGATCGGCAAGGCGGAAGCGGAATTCGCCCGCCAGTTGGCGGCGATGGCGCCGGGCCTGCCGGTCGTCCGCTCGGGCGCGCTCGAACCCGCCATCCAGGCGGCGCACAAGGCCGCGCAGTCCGATCCCCTGCCGTCGGTCGTGCTGCTGTCGCCCGCATGCGCGTCCTTCGATCAGTTCGAGAGCTACGAAGCCCGCGGCGCCGCCTTCCGCGACGCCGTCGGCCAACTGCCGTCCGCCCGCCATCAAGGAGCGGTCGCATGATCGGCATTCAAAGAGGCGACAACACCGTCGTCGGCCGCTGGTGGTGGACGGTCGACCGGTCCTTGTTGGCGGCGCTGTTGGGGCTGATGGCGATCGGCCTCATCATGGTCATTATCGCCAGTCCCAGCGTCGCCGAGCGCATCGATGCGCCGACCTTCCATTTCGTCAAGCGACATCTGCTGCTGCTGCCGTTCGCGGCGGCGGCGATGTTTGTCTGCTCCCTGATGACGCCGCGCCAGACGCGCATGGCGGCGCTGGCGCTGCTCGTCGGCTCGGCTATTGCGTTGGTCGCGACGCAGGTGATCGGCGTCGAGATCAAGGGCGCCCGCCGCTGGATCCCGATCGGCGGCTTTTCGCTGCAGGCGTCGGAGTTCGCCAAGCCCGCCATGGCGGTTCTGGCCGCCTGGATGCTGACCCAGTTCCGGCAGCGCGGCGACAGCGGCTACCTGATCGCCGCCTTCCTGGTCTTTATAATTCCGTTCGGACTGACCGCAGTGCAGCCGGATGTCGGCTCCTCGGTCGTGATGACGGCCGTGTTCGGGGCGCAGGTCTTCATCGCCGGCATCTCGCTCTGGTTCGCGGGCCTGATGGGCATGGCGGCGCTTAGCGGGTTCGGGCTGGCCTATCTCTATGTGCCGCACGTGACGAGCCGCGTCGACCGCTTCCTCGACCCCGCCTCCGGCGATACCTATCAGATCGACATGTCGTTGAACGCCTTCCGGGCCGGCGGCCTGATCGGCAAGGGACCTGGCGACGGGATTATCAAGGGCGCGCTGCCGGACGCCCATTCTGACTTCATCTTTGCGGTCGCGGGCGAAGAATTCGGCCTGATCGCCTGCGTCGTCATCGTGGCGATCTTCGCCTTCGTCGTGCTGCGGACGTTCTATCGCGCGCTGTCGGACGGCGGCTTGTTCATCATGCTGTCCGTATCGGGGTTGGCCGCGGTGTTCGGCTCCCAGGCGCTGGTCAATCTGGGATCGACCCTGGCGCTCATACCGACGAAGGGCATGACGCTGCCGTTCATCAGCTATGGCGGCTCCTCCTTGTTCGCGCTGGCGATCGGCATGGGCTTCGCGCTTGCGCTGACCCGCAAGCGCCTCGGGCCGGAGGACGACGCATAATGCGGCCCCTGCGCATCATCCTCGCAGCCGGCGGCACCGGCGGCCATGTCTTCCCGGCTCTGGCGGCGGCGTCGGCGCTCCATGGGCGCGGGCATCGGGTCGTCATCGCGACCGATGTGCGCGGGCGTCAGTTCGAGAGCGACATCGAAACCGCCACCGTCGTGGCGAGCGGGCTGAGCGGCAATCCGGGCGAGAAGCTGCTGGGCGCGCTGACCATCGCTCGCGGAGTGCTGCAAGCCTGGCGCCTGATCGGCCGTGGCCGCGCCGATGTCGTGGTCGGCTTCGGCGGGTTCCCGAGCTTGCCGACGATGATCGCGGCGATCCTGCGCGGTCGGGCGACCGTCATCCACGATCAGAACGCGGTGCTTGGCCGGGTCAACCGCAAGCTCGCCAGCCGGGTCACGTGTATCGCGACAGCCTTCCCGGCGGTGCGCGGCGTTCAAGCGGAGCAGGCGACTTATGTCGGCAATCCCGTGCGGCGCCAGATCGCGGCGATTGGCGCACGGCCCTATGCGGCGCCGCAGGCCGAAGGCCCGATCGCTGTGCTGATCTTCGGCGGCAGCCAGGGCGCACGGGTATTGAGCGCTGTCCTGCCGGCGGCGCTGGCCGCACTTCCTGCGCCGATCAAGGCCCGCCTCAGCATCGTCCAGCAGTGCCGGCCGGAGGACCTTCCGGCCGTCGAAGCTGCTTATCGGGACGCCGGACTTCAGGCGGAGCTCGCCGCGTTCTTCGGCGATATGCCCCAGCGCCTTGCGGCGGCGCACCTGGTCATCGCCCGCGCCGGGGCGTCGACGGTCGCGGAGCTTGCCGCCGCCGGCCGGCCCGCCATCCTGATCCCGTTCGCCGCAGCGCTCGACGATCACCAGACCGCGAATGCGTCGGCCCTGGTCGAAGCTGGCGGCGCCTGGCGGATCGCCGAAGCCGATGCGACGCCGGAGCGGCTCGCCGCTGAAATCGAGCGCATCCTGTCGGCGCCCGATGGGCTCGCCGCCGCAGCCGCCGCGGCGCTGACCGCCGGCAGGCCCGACGCGGCCGAAGCCCTCGCCGATCTGATCCAGACGGCCGCCAAGCCCTCGGACGGTCGCGGCGGCCGTTCGACCGCCATTCGGGGGATTGCGGCATGAACCGGATTCCGCTGGATATCGGACCCATCCATTTTGTCGGCATCGGCGGCATCGGCATGAGCGGCATCGCCGAAGTGCTGCGCAATCTCGGCTACAAGGTGCAGGGCTCGGACGTCGCCGACGGCCCGAATGTCGAACGGCTGCGCGACCTTGGCGTGCCGGTGCATATCGGCCATGCCGCCGCCAATATCGGCGAAGCGGCGGTCGTCGTCGTGTCGTCGGCGATCCGCTCGGGCAACCCGGAAGTGGACGCCGCCCGCGCCCGCCGCGTGCCGGTGGTCCGGCGGGCGGAAATGCTGGCGGAGCTGATGCGCCTCAAGTCCTCCATCGCCATCGGCGGCACCCACGGCAAGACGACGACAACGTCGCTGGTCGCCGGCGTGCTGGCGGAAGCCGGCATGGACCCGACGGTCATCAATGGCGGCATCATCAACGCGCTTGGCAACAACGCCTATCTCGGCGGCGGCGACTGGATGGTCGTCGAGGCCGACGAAAGCGACGGCGCCTTCCTGAAACTGCCATCGACCGTCGCGGTCGTGACCAATGTCGATCCGGAGCACCTGGATCACTGGGGATCGTTCGACGCCGTGCGCAAGGCCTACCGGGCCTTCATCGAGAACATCCCGTTCTATGGCTTCGCGGTCGTCTGCGCCGACCATCCGGAGGCGCAGGCCCTGACGGCCGCGGTGCGCGACCGCCGCATCATCACCTATGGCTTCAACCCGCAAGCCGACGTCCGGGCGGAAGATGTCACCCTCGGCGCCGACGGCGCCCGCTTCGATGTGGTCGCGCGGCTGCCCGGCGCCCGGCAGGATACGCGGCTGGAGGGCCTGTCCCTGCCGATGTTCGGGCGGCACAACGTCCAGAACGCGCTGGTCGCGGTCGCGATCGGGCTGGAGCTTGGCCTGGTCGATGCGCAGATCCGGCGCGGACTGGCGGCCTTCGGCGGCGTGAAGCGCCGGTTCACCAAGACCGGCGAAGTCCATGGCGTCACGGTGATCGACGATTACGGCCACCACCCGGTCGAGATCGCGGCGGTGTTGGCCGCCGCCCGAAGCGTCGCGACCGGGCGGGTCATCGCCGTCATGCAGCCGCATCGCTATAGCCGGTTGAAGGAGCTGATGGAGGGCTTCTGCACCTGCTTCAATGACGCCGACCGCGTGATCGTCGCGCCCGTCTATGCCGCTGGCGAAGACCCGCTGCCCGGCGTCGATGCGGCGGCTCTCGCCGCCGGATTGATCGCCCACGGCCACAAATCGGTCGAAACCATTGCAGGACCCGACGCCCTGGCGGCGGCGGTCGCGTCCGATGTCGGTTCCGGCGACTACGTCATCTGCCTGGGCGCGGGCACGATCACCCGTTGGGCCGCCGCCCTGCCGGACGAACTACAAGCCATATTGGACGCCAGGTCATGATGGCGGCGGCGAAACTCCCGACAAGCGCATGGCCTGAGGTCAGGGGACGACTGGCGTTCGATGCGCCGCTCGCCCGGTTCACCTGGTTCCGCGTCGGCGGCCCGGCCGACGTGCTGTTCCGCCCGGCCGACGCCGATGACCTCTCGGCCTTTCTCGCGGCCCTGCCGGTCGAGACGCCGGTCTGGCCGCTCGGCGTCGGCTCGAACGTGATTATCCGGGACGGCGGGATCGAAGGCGTCGTCGTGCTGCTGCGCGGCCCGTTCGCCGCGTCGGAGGTTGCGGGGGATCTTGTCATCGCCGGCGCCGGCGGCCTGTCCGCCAATGTCGCCCTGAAAGCGGCGGACGCCGGCCTTGCCGGGCTGGAATTCCTCTCCGGCGTGCCGGGCTCCGTCGGCGGCGCGGTGCGCATGAACGCCGGCGCTTACGGCGGCGAAGTGAAGGACGTGCTGGTCTGGGCGGACGTGGTCGGCCGCGACGGCGCCGTCCGCCGGATGACGCCGGCAAGCTTGAATCTGGCCTACCGCCATTCCGACCTCGCCGCCGACGCGATCGTGGCGCGGGCGGCGTTCCGAGGGACGCCGGACGCGCCGGACGCCGTCCGCGCCCGGCTCCGCGCCGTGCAGGCCGCGCGCGAGGCGAGCCAGCCGCTTCGGACCCGCACCGGCGGCAGCACGTTCCGCAATCCGCCGGGCGGCAAGGCCTGGGAAGCGATCGACGCCGCCGGCTGTCGCGGCATGCGGATGGGCGCCGTCCATGTTTCCGAGAAGCACTGCAACTTCCTGATCGCCGAAGAGGGCGCGACCGCCGCCGATATCGAAGCGCTTGGCGAGGCGGTGCGGCGCCAGGTGCGCGAAAGGACCGGCGTCATGCTCGACTGGGAAATCAAGCGCGTCGGCCGGGCGTTGGGCCAATGAAACGGGTAGCAGTCCTGATGGGCGGCTTGTCGGCGGAGCGCGCGGTCTCGCTGGCTTCAGGCGAAGCCTGCGTCGCGGCCCTGCGCGCCAAGGGCTACGACGTCGCGGCGATCGATTTCGACGCCAAAGGCGGCGTTCCGGCGCTGTTCGCGGCGCTGGCGCCCAGGCCGGACGTCGTCTTCAACGCGCTGCATGGCCGCTTCGGCGAGGATGGCTGCATCCAGGGCCTGCTGGAGCTGCTTGGCCTGCCCTATACCCATTCCGGCGTGCTCGCCTCGGCGCTGGCGATGGACAAGCCTGCCGCCTGCGCAATCTTCCGCAGCCGCGGCATCCAGACGCCGGAAGGCCGCGTCGCGGCGCTCAAGGATGCGCACGACGTTTTTGAAGCGCCCTATGTGGTTAAGCCGACGCGGGAAGGCTCCAGCGTCGGGGTGCTGATCGTGCGCGACCGGGACAACCGGCCGCCGCTGGCCCAGGACTGGGCGTTCGGCGACGAGGCGCTGGTCGAGCGCTATGTGCCGGGCCGCGAACTGACAGTCGCCGTGATGGACGGCAAGCCGCTTGGCGTGCTCGAAATCGTCTCCGACCGGGCTTTCTACGATTATGACGCGAAATATGCGCCGGGCGGGTCGTTGCATCGCCAGCCGACCGACCTTCCGGACGTGCTGTTGCGTCGGGCGGAAGCGGTCGCCGTCGAAGCGCATCGGGCCTTGGGCTGTCGCGGCGTCACGCGGTCCGATTTTCGCTGGGACGACCGGCGGCCCGACGCCGAGGGCCTGTATCTGCTTGAAGTGAATACCCAGCCCGGCATGACGGAAACCTCCCTCGTGCCGGAGATCGCGGAGAATGCCGGGATCGACTTTCCGTCGCTCGTCGCCTGGATGGTGGAGGATGCGCGATGCGGGCCTTGATCCCTCATAGAGCCAAACCGGCCGCCAAGGCGCCGACCCGGCGCCGGCGGCGCATCAGCCTTTGGAAAGCCGCGACCTGGCTCGCGGTGCTGGCGCCATGGGCGCTGATCGGCGGGCTGACCGCCGGCATCGTCTGGGTCGTCTGGAGCGAGGGCGGGCCGGATAGCTTCGCCGCCAGGGTCAAGTCCGAAGCTTTGCTCGCGAGCTTGCGCCTGGGCTTTGAAATCGATCAGGTCTGGGTCAAAAACCTTCACCGCTCGGACAGGGGCGATGTGCTGGCGGCGGTCGGCGCCGTTCGAGGCGAGCCGATCCTGGAATTCGATCCGAAGGCGGCGCGCGCCCGGCTGCTCGAACTGCCGTGGATCAAGGACGCGGTCGTCGCGCGCACCCTGCCGCGCCAGATCCATGTCGATCTGACGGAGCGCGTACCGGTTGCGCTTTGGCAGCTGGAGCATCGCCTGACGGTCATCGACGCCGACGGCGACGTCGTTCCCGGCATCGCGGCCGATGGGTTCGGGCGCTTGCCCATCCTGGTCGGCAAGGGCGCCAACGATGAAGTGCGCGCCTTGATGGCGCTGGTCGGCGAGACGCCCGAGATCGCGCGGCGGATGACGGCGGCGGTCTTCGTCGCCGAGCGGCGCTGGACGATCCGCATCGACGACCGCATCGATCTGCGCTTGCCGGCGGACGCGCCCGGCGCAGCGCTCGCGCGCCTCGTCGCCATCGACCGGGAGCAGGACCTGTTCGGGCGCGACATCGTCGCCATCGATCTTCGTTTGAACGACCGTCTGATCGTCCGTATGGCGCCGGGCGCCGCAGACGCGCCGACGGCCGCCGCCGGCCGGCCTAGTTAAGGGGATAGCGTATACATGGCGAAACAATTGATCAGGCCGCCGTCCGGACTTGTCGCCGCGCTCGATGTCGGCAGCGCGAAGATGGCCTGCGTGATCGCCCGCATCGGCGGCGACCGGAAACCGCGATTGCTGGGGTTCGGCCATCAGGCGGCGGCGGGCGTCCGCAAAGGCGTCATCGTCGACATGGATGCGGCGACGGCCGCAATCTCCGCCGTCGTCCAGGAAGCCGAGACCATGGCGGACGAGCGCATCGACAGCGTCTTCGTCGCGATGGCCGGCGGCGGGGCCCTGTCCTCGCTGGCCCATGCCGAAACGACGATCGGCGGCCGCGCCATCGCGGAGGCGGACGTGCAGCGCGCGCTGCAATCCGCCCGCTCCCAGGCGCAGGTTCTGGGCCGGCGGGTGCTGCATGTGCTGCCGCTTGGCTTCTCCGTCGGCGATGCGCGCGGCATCGACGATCCGCGCGGCCTGTTCGGCGAAAAGCTGGGCGTGTCCTTGCACATCGTCAGCGCCGACGAAGGCCCGGCGCGCAGCGTCGAGGCGGCTGCCGCCAGGGCGCATCTCGAAGTGGATGGGCTTGTCGCGGCCGGATACGCGGCCGGTCTCGGCGTCCTGTCGCGGGATGAGGCGGAACTGGGCGCCACGGTGATCGATATCGGCGGCGGCGCGACGAGCGTCGCAATCTTCCGGGGCGGCAAACCGATCTTCGTCGATTCCATTCCCGTCGGCGGCCAGACCGTCACCCAGGATATCGCCCTGGTGCTGAAGACGCCGGTCGCGGAAGCGGAGCGGCTGAAGGCGATCGAGGGCAGTTGCATCGCCGCCGCCGCCGATGAGCGGCGCTTTATCGCGGCGCCGCCGATCGGCGACGACGAAACCGGCGGTCAGCAGCCCGCGACCCGCGCCGACCTGGTCCGGGTCATCCATGTCCGCATGGAGGAAATCTTCGAGATGCTGCAACAGCGCATCAAGGACGCTGGCCTGGAGCGGGCGTCCGGGGGCTCGCTCGTGCTCACTGGCGGCGGCGCCAGTCTGCACGGCGTCTCCGATCTTGCCGGCCGGGTCATGGGCAAGCGCGCCCGGATCGGCAAGCCGACAGGGATGCTCGGCCTCGACGAACGGCTGAGCGATCCTGGATTTGCGGCCGCCATCGGACTGCTTCGATACGCCGCGAAGGATGCCGCAGCCGCAGATATTGCGCATTTGGCTGCAGTAAGTGGCGCCAATGGTGTTTTTGGCCGTCTTGCGGGCTGGTTCAAGGAACATTTCTGAGTGTAGAATCGGACTGTCCGAATTGATTCGGACCGTCCCAGGCGAAACGCCAAGGGAGAAGGAAAGATCATGAAGCTAAAGATCTCAATGCCGGAGCCGACGTTGGAACTGAAGCCCCGGATTACGGTTGTCGGCGTCGGCGGCGCCGGCGGCAACGCCGTCAACAATATGATCCGCTCGAACCTGACCGGCGTCGAGTTCTTGGTGGCGAATACCGACGCCCAGGCGCTGGCGATGTCGAGCGCGGAACAGTGCATCCAGCTTGGCCTCAGCCTGACGCATGGCCTCGGCGCCGGGGCGCGGCCCGATATCGGGCGCGCCGCGGCGGAGGAAGCGCTGGAAGAGATCATGGAGCGGCTGTCGGCCAGCAACATGGTCTTCATCACGGCTGGCATGGGCGGCGGCACGGGCACGGGCGCTGCGCCCGTGATCGCGCGCGCGGCCCGCGAAGCCGGGGTGCTGACGGTCGGCGTCGTGACGAAGCCTTTCCACTTCGAGGGCGCCAATCGGATGCGCGCCGCCGAGGAGGGCATTGAGGAGCTCGCCCGTCACGTCGATACGCTGATCATCATTCCGAACCAGAATCTGTTCCGCATCGCCAACGAGAAGACGACCTTCGCCGAAGCGTTCCAGATGGCGGATGACGTCCTGTATTCCGGCGTGCGCGGCGTGACCGATCTGATGGTCATGCCGGGCCTGATCAACCTGGACTTCGCGGACATTCGCACCGTCATGGCCGAAATGGGCAAGGCGATGATGGGCACCGGCGAAGCCGAGGGCGAAGATCGCGCGCGGCTGGCGGCGGAAGCGGCGATCTCCAACCCGCTGCTCGACGAAATCTCGATGGCCGGCGCGCGCGGCGTGCTGATCAACATCACCGGCGGCGACGACATCACCCTGTCGGAAGTCGATACGGCGGCCAATCGCATTCGCGATGAAGTCGATAGCGACGCCAACATCATCTTCGGCGCGACCCTGGACCCGGAACTGGAAGGCAGGATCCGCATTTCGATCGTGGCGACGGGCATCGATTCGATCCAGGGCCAGAAGCCGCTGCCGCTGGAGCCGTTCACGACCATTACCGGCGGCCGTCCGAAGGTCCAGAGCGTCGCTCCGGCCAAAACCGCCGCGGCGCCGCAAGTCGCGGCCGAACTGCTCGACGCCGAAGATGCGCGGGCGAAGGCGACGACGGCCGCCAAGGCGGCGCAAGCCGAGGCGGAAGCCAAGGAAGCTGTCTTGCGGAGCGAACGCGAAGCTTCCGAAGCGGCCGCCGCTGCGGACGACAAGCAGCCGCGCCGCATGGAGCCGACTCGCGATCCGGTCTGGCGCTTCCCGTCCGGCATCGACGCCAAGAAGCCCCAGAAGCCGACGGACGTCTATATTCCGGCGGCGCCGGCCGTCTCGGCCCGGCCCTCTCCGTCAGTCCGTCAGCCTGCGGCCGCGGCTCAGCCGCTGCAGGCGGCGGCTGCGCACGCCGAACCGGCGAAGCAGCGTCGGTCCTTCACGAGCTTGTTCGACCGGATGACCGGCGCGCGGGTCGTGGCGGACGAACCGGCGCCGCAGCCCCAGGCCGAACGCGCCGCCAAGGCGGAGCCAAGCCTGGAGCCGAAGACCCAGAAGCCTGACGACTATCTCGACATCCCGACCTTCCTGCGCCGTCAGGCGAACTAGATAGACCGGCCCTTTGGCAGAAACGCCAAAGGGCGCATCGGTCGACCTGCTTCAGCCAGGCAGAGCACGGCCCGTCCGCCCCTTGCCTCTCCCTCAAGGGGCGGACGGGCCCGGTCGGCGCTGGCGATATGCCGCTAGCGCGGGCCGCATATGCGCCATGTTTTCGCCTCGGCAGACTTGCTATAAGGGGCGGATCATTTTTAGGGAGGCTTGATTTGTCGGCTCGACACATCGCCGCCGCGACGCTCGCCATGCTGCTTGTTGCCTGTTCCGGCCCTGAAGAGGAGCCATACGAGGATCGCTCGGTCGACTCGATCTATAACAGCGCCATGGAAGAACTGCTCGACCAGAATTACGTGGTCGCGGCGAGAGAGTTCGAAGAAGTCGAACGGCAGCATCCCTATTCGGTCTGGGCGGCGAAGGCCCAGATCATGGGAGCCTACGCCTATTTCCGGAAGGACCAGTACGACAGCGCCATCAACGCCGTCGACCGCTTCATCCAACTGCACCCGACCAATGCCGATGCGCCCTATGCCTATTATTTGAAGTCGCTGGCCTACTACGAGCAGATCGTCGACGTCGGCCGGGACCAACGCACGACCGAACGCGCGCTGGATGCGCTTCAGGATGTCGTCCGGCGTTTCCCTGAGACCCAATATGCGCGCGACGCGTCGCTGAAGCTCGACCTGACGCGGGACCATCTGGCCGGCAAGGAAATGTCGGTCGGTAGGTTCTATCTGAAGCGCGGCGAGATCGTCGCGGCGATCAATCGCTTCAAGAGCGTGGTCGAGGCCTACCAGACCACCACCCATGTGCCGGAAGCGCTGCTGCGCCTGACCGAGGCCTACAAGGCGCTCGGCCTTGGCAATGAGGCGCGCCGGATGGCGGCGATCCTTGGGCATAATTATCCCGGCAGCCCCTGGTATGCGGACGCCTATGAACTAGTCGAAGGCGTGAAGCTCGAAGACTTTCCGCGGCCCGATCCGCCGCCCTTCTACCGGCGCTGGGTGAACCCGGACGCGACCATCGCGAAGGCCGAGCGCCGCGACATCCCGGTCCTGACGCCGAACGCGCCCGAGAGCGTCGTGACCGCCGTCCCGCCCGGCTTGCCGGGTTCGACCGAAGGCGCTGCCCCGGCCGCCCCATCCGACGGGGATACGCCTGCCGTCGCGGCGGCGCCGACGCCGTCGATCTCCGAACCGGCGCAACCGCCAGCCCAGGCGCCAGAGACCGCCGGGCCTGCAGCGCCTGTCACGACGGTCGCGCCGCCGCCAGAGGAGCCGACTGCGACGGCGGCATTGGCCGCGCCGGAAGCGCCGGAAGCCCCCGTAGCGCCCATCCCAGCAGCTCCAGCAGCGCCTGTCCCGCAGGATCCGGTCGTCCGCGACCTGTCGCCTGCGCCCGCGCCGCCGGACGCCACGGAAGCGCCGGCTCGGGCGTCGGCCTTGACCGCGGCGGAGCGGACCGCCTTCAAGGCCGAGGCCGAAAGCCAGCGTCTCGCGGCGCTTGAAGCCTCGGGCGAATGGCGCCGGACCATGGCGCTCGCGGAAGGCGACGAGGCCCAGAGCGCCGCCAGGGCGAAACTCGCGCTGGCGCTCGCCTCGGTCGAGTATTGGGGCGCTCGCGGCGCCGTCGCGGCGGCGGAAACCCCGGAAGCGGAAGCCGCAGCCGAACGCCTCCTGGCCGAGCGGTCCGTCGACTATTGGCGTGCGGCCCGCGGCGCAGCCGAAACGCCGGAAGCGCGCGCCGAAGCGGAAGCTGCCCTGGCGCAGGCGCAGACCGTGCTGAATTATTGGCTGAACGTGCGGCAGGTCTCCGCGTTGGATCGGCCTGCGCCGTCGCCGCTTTAGCACGGTTGCGCGCGCATGCTTCGCGCCCTGTCGATCCGGCGGATCGTCATCGTCGATGCGCTCGACCTGGAGTTCGATGCGGGGCTGATGACGCTGACTGGCGAGACGGGCGCGGGGAAATCGATCCTGCTCGACTCGCTCGGTCTGGCGCTTGGCGCACGGGCGGACGCCGGACTGGTACAGCCGGGCGCGGACGGCGCCAGCGTCACCGCCACCTTCGATCTCCTTGCCAGCCATCCGGCCTGGACGATCCTGGCCGATGCCGGCGTCGCAGCATCGCCCGAAACCGACAGCGGCTTGCTGCTGCTGCGCCGCGCGATTGGGGCGGACGGGCGGAGCCGAGCCTTCGTGAACGATCTTCCTGTCTCGGTCGCGTTGCTGAAGGCTGTCGGCGATAGCGTCGCCGAGGTGCATGGCCAGTTCGAGCAGCATGGCCTGCTCAACCCGGCGCGCCACCGGGAAATCCTGGATGCGGCCGGCGGGCTGATGGCCGCGGCCGTCCGGGTCCAGGGGTGCTGGGCGGCCTGGCGCGCCGCTGCCGAGGCGTTGGCCGACGCGGAAACACGGGCGGCCGCCGCCCGCCGCGACGAAGATTTTCTCCGCCACGCGACTGAGGAACTGCGCCGCCTCGCGGTCGAGCCGGGCGAGGAGGAGCGACTGGCGGACGAGCGGGCGTTCCAGATGGGGCGAGGCCGCCTGATCGACGCGCTGAATACGGCGCTCAAGGCGATGCAGGATATGAACGGCGCCAATGCGCTTGCGAAAAGCGAACGCGCGCTGGCCCGGGTTGCGGAAGCCGCCGAGGGCCGCTTCGACGGCGCGCTCGCGGCCCTGGAGCGGGCGTCGATCGAGTTCGGCGAGGCGGAGCGCGCGCTCAATGACGCCGCCCAGGCGCTGGAGGCCGATTCCGGCAACCAGGAGATGACCGAGGAACGGCTGTTCGAAATCCGCGACATGGCCCGCAAGCACAATGTCCCGGCGGGCGCTTTGCCGGAACTGTTGGAAAAGCTCGAGCGCGATCTCGACCTGATCGACCGAGCCGACGGCCAGATCGCCGAACTGAAGATCGCCGCGGCGGCGGCCGAGGCTGAGTACAAGAAGACGGCGGAAACCCTCTCCAAGGACCGGCGCGCGGCGGCCGCGACGCTCGCCAAGGCAGCGATGCGGGAATTGCCGCCGCTCCGCCTCGAGCGGGCGGAGCTTGTCGTCGAAGTGGAGCCGCTGGAACCGTCCGGCTGGGGACCGAGCGGCATGGACCGGGTGCGCTTCCTGGCGCGCGCCAATCCCGGCCAGGCGTTCGGCGCCATGCACAAGGTCGCGAGCGGCGGCGAACTGGCGCGCTTTGCGCTCGCCCTTCGCGTCGTGCTGGCGGCGAGCGGCTCGGCGAGCGCGCTGGTGTTCGATGAGGTCGACGCCGGCGTCGGCGGCGCGACGGCCGCCGCGGTCGGTGAGCGGCTCCGGCGACTTTCCGAAACCGTTCAGGCGCTGGTCGTCACCCATTCGCCGCAGGTCGCGGCGCTCGGCCGCCGGCATTTCCGCGTGGCGAAGCATGAGGTCGAAGGCCGCGTCGCCTCGACGGTGACGGAGCTCAAGGGCGAAGCGCGCCGGGAGGAGATCGCGCGCATGCTCTCCGGCGCCGCCGTCACCGCCGAAGCGCGGGCGCAAGCCGACCGTCTCCTGGAGGAAGCCTGATGGCCGAGGATATCCGCGACAAACCTGTCGACGCCCTGACCGCGACCGAAGCCCGCCGGGAGCTCCGCCTGCTCGCCCAGGAAATCGAAACCCACGACCGGCTGTATTACCTGGCGGAACAGCCCACGATCACGGACGCCGCATACGATGCGCTCCGCCAGCGCAACAGCGCGATCGAAGCGCGCTTCCCCGATGCCATCCGCAAGGACAGCCCAAGCTTGCGCGTCGGCGCGCCGGTCGCCGCCGCGCAAGGCTTCCGCAAGGTCCGCCATGCCAAGCCGATGCTGTCGCTCGGCAATGCGTTCGAGGCGAGCGACGTGGAGGAATTCGAGGCGCGCGTCCGGCGCTTCCTCGGGCTGGATGCGGACGCGCCGCTCGCCCTGGTGGCGGAAGCGAAGATCGACGGCTTGTCGCTTTCGGTCCGCTACGAGAACCGCGATCTGGTTCTCGCCGCAACCCGGGGCGACGGCGAGGAAGGCGAGGATGTGACGGCCAATGTGCGGACCATCGCCGATGTGCCCGACCGACTGCCCGACGACGCGCCGGATATCCTTGAGGTGCGGGGCGAAGTCTATCTAAGTCGCCGCGAATTCCAGCGGATCAATCAGGACCGGGCGGCCGAGGCCGCGCCGCTCTACGTCAATCCGCGCAATGCCGCCTCCGGCGCGCTTCGCCAGTTGGACGCGGCGATCACGGCGTCGCGGAAGCTCCGCTTCTTCGCCTATAGCTGGGGCGAGGCAAGCGCGCCCCTGGCAGAGACCCAGACGGCGGCGCTCGCGCGGCTGGGCGCATTCGGCTTCGTCATCAATCCCTTGACGGAAACGGTCGTGGGCGCGGCGGGCGCGCTCAAGGTCTACGGCAAGGTGGAAGCGGCCCGGCCGAGCCTCGACTACGATATCGACGGCGTCGTCTACAAGGTCGACCGGCTCGACTGGCAGGAGCGACTCGGCCAGGTCGCGCGGGCGCCGCGCTGGGCCGTCGCCCACAAGTTCCAGGCGGAGCAGGCGGAGACGGTGCTGCTGGATATCGACATCCAGGTCGGCCGGACCGGCGCGCTGACGCCGGTCGCGCGGCTGAAGCCGGTGTTCGTGGGCGGCGTCACGGTCGCCAACGCGACCTTGCATAACGCCTATGAGATCGAGCGGAAGGATATCCGCAAGGGCGATACAGTCGTCATCCAGCGGGCGGGCGACGTCATTCCCCAGGTCGTCCGGCCGATCCTGGAAAAGCGCCCGGCGGACGCGGTCGCCTACGTCTTCCCGACCCGCTGCCCGGTCTGCGGCAGCGAGGCGACGCGGGGCGCCGATGCGGACGACAAGGTCACGCGCTGCGCCGGCGGGCTGACCTGCGCCGCGCAAAAGCTGGAGCGGTTGAAGCATTTCGTTTCCCGCAACGCCTTCGATATCGAGGGGCTTGGCGGCAAGCGGGTCGAGGAATTGATCGAGCGCGGGGTCGTGACGGAGCCGGCGGACTTCTTCATGCTTGAACGCCGCGCCGCCGCTGGCGCGCTCGATATCGAAACCTGGGAAGGCTGGGGCCGCGCCAGCACCACGAAGCTGTTCGATGCGATCCGCGCCCGCCGCACGATCGGCCTCGACCGGTTTCTCTATGCGCTCGGCATTCGCCAGGTCGGCGAGGCGACGGCCCGGCTGCTCGCCCGCCACTACGGCGATCTCGAGGCGCTTGAGCGCGCCATGGCGGCCGCGAACGATCCGGCGAGCGAGGCGTTCGCCGATCTGAACGCGATTGACGGCATCGGCGTCAGCGTCGCGGCGGACTTGACTGCGTTCTTTCACGATCCGCAGAATCAGACGGTGCTGGCGCATTTGACCGACATCCTGGAGATCGAGCCGGTCGCAGCGCCGGTCGCGACCTCCTCGCCGATTGCGGGCAAGTCGATCGTTTTTACAGGCACGCTGGAAGGCATGTCCCGCGGCGAGGCCAAGGCGCGGGCGGAAGCCCTGGGCGCGAAGGTCGTCGGGTCCGTTTCGAAGAAGACGGATATCGTCGTGGTTGGGGTCGATGCAGGCTCCAAAGCCAAGAAGGCTGCCGAACTGGAATTGACCGTCTGGACCGAAGCCGAATGGCTGGCGGTCGCGGCAGGAGATGACGCATGACGCCTGGCCTCAAGGACTTCCGGGATGCGGCGGCGCGCATCGAAGGCCGCGTCCGCCGGACGCCGATGTTCGATCCGCGGCCCCATGGACCGGCGCTCGACGGTGGCGCGGGCGCGCGCGTGCTGCTGAAGCTGGAGTGCCTGCAGGCGTCGGGCTCCTTCAAGGCTAGGGGCGCCGCCAACAAGCTGGCGAGCCTCAAGCCTGAAACGGCGCGCCGGGGGCTGATCACGGCGTCCGGCGGCAATCATGGCCTCGCGGTCGCCTGGTCGGCGGCGGCGGCGGGCGCGCCCGCGACGGTCTACCTGCCCACATCGGCCCCGACCGCCAAGGCGGACGGCCTGCGCGCGCTCGGCGCCGAGGTCATCACCCATGGCGCGGTCTGGGACGAGGCGAATATGGCGGCGCTCGAAGCGGCCAGCGCGCGCGGTCTGACTTATGTGCATCCCTTCGCCGATCCTGACGTGATCGCAGGCCAGGGCACGCTTGGCCTCGAGATCCTGGAGCAGGCGCCGGATGTTGACACGATCATCGTCGCCATCGGCGGCGGCGGTCTGATTTCGGGCGTCGCGACGGCCGCCAAGGCGGCGCAGCCCGGCGTTCGGATCATCGGCGTCGAGCCGACGGGCGCGCCGACGCTTTATGAAAGCCTGAAGGCCGGCGAACTCGTCACGCTGGATTCGATCGCGACATCGGCCGGAACGCTTGCGCCGCGCCGCTCCATGCCGCTGAACTACGAGATGATCGCGGTCGCCGTCGACAAGATCGCGCTTGTCACGGACCCGGAAATGCGCGCCGCCGCGCGCCTGCTGTGGCAGGAATTCGGCCTCGCCGTGGAACTTGCCGGCGCGGCGGCGCTCGCCGTCCTGATGACCGGTCGCTACGTGCCGACTCCCGACGAAACCGTCGTGCTCATCGTCTGCGGCAAGGGCGAGGACGGCTTCGAAGGGGCGTAAAGCTTGGCGCGTCCGATCGGGCGCGTTGTCGATGCTTTATCATATTGAGAGCAATCTACTTTTTGCCCTTCTCGACCTGATCGTAGATATAGCCGCCGGCCGCGCCGACCGCGCCGCCGACCGCTGCGCCGCAGGCGACGCAACCGCCGGTGACGACGGTGCCTACAGCGCCGACGCCGGCGCCAATGGCGCCGCCGGAAAGAGTCCGTTGCTGGGTGTCGTTCATGCCGGAGCACGCGCCAAGGCTCAACGCAAGCGCGCCAGCGATCGTTACGTTCCGCATCTTGATCGACATCTGACTATCCTAAACTCTTTGTTGTTCCAATGCGGCGTCGACGCGGTTCAATCCGCGTTGCGCCTGGCACAAAAATGGGCTGGCGGGGTTCATTTTCCAGCGAAAAGCGCCTTGGCTCAGCGACGCCCTGTGACGGTCGTCACAGGTCATGCGTCGCGCAGATCAATTTCAACCTATTGAATTAATAAAAAAACCAGGATCCGCGAAGCTTCTCATCAAAGGGCCGCCGCGATGGTTCTTGGTATTGCGGAGACTTCTAAATTCCACGCACATCGTGCAGCGGGCGGCTCCAGTCGGCGGCGCGGGCGACGCTGCGCTCGATGTCTTCTTCCAGCATATAGCCGTCCCGGACGAGGGCTTCCGCCGCCTTGCGGATCGCCGCAATGTACCCGGCCGGATCGCCGTAGCGCTCCAGGATCGAGCGGCGCGGGTCGCCCGTCGCGGCGCGCACTTCCGGCGTTTCGGGAAACGGAATGTAGCCGCCGGAGAATTCATGGGTCGCGCCGCCGCCATGGCCGCGCTGGCGGACATTCCAGCCGACATATGTCCCGAGCGGCGCCTGGACCATCGGCGCCGCGACGCCGGACGTGTCGATGCCGTCGGCGTCGACCGCGGGCGCGAGCACCGTGTAGGCGGCCTCGTTCAAGACGAGCGGCGGCTCCTGTTCCAGGATGCCCGCGGCGGCGTTGGGGCCGAAATCCATGAACGGCAGTTCGTTCAGGCCTTGCGGGATCGGCTGGCCAGGGATCGCCGGAAACTGTGTCTTCCAGACAGCATAGGGCACGAGCGTGCCGTCCGCCCGGGTCGGGTAGCGCGACGGCGGCGGCGGAACGCCGTCCTTCGCCCAGCGGTCCATGGCGTCAAGCATCGCCCGGAACAGCATCGAGGTCTGGGCGACGTTCAGATAGGCGGTCCCAGCGCTGGTCTGCGGCATTTTCAGATTGGGGTCGGATGTGTGCTGGGTCGACGTCCAGTGATAGAGGCGCACCGTCTCCGGCAAGGGCAGGTCGCCGCCCTGGGTATCGGTATGCACAAGGCTGCCGCGCCGCTGCCAGTATTCGGTCGAGGTCTGGGTGTGGATGATCAGCGGATCGGTCGCCGGGCGCTTCAGGATGGCGTCGGTCTGGCCGGAATTATGGTCGGTCGTCTCGCTATAGGCGAAGGGGAAGCGATCGGCCGGGCAGTAATGGTCCTCATGCATCTGGCCGCCAGCGACGACGGCATTGGCGAAGCGCTGGTTCAGCCACTTGCCGCCAGCGCCGGAGACATGGGGCATGGCGCCGTCGAAGACCCGGCGCCCCTCGGCATCGGCGTTGAAGCCGCGCCAGATGAAGTCCCGGATCAGACGACCGGTCTGGGACCGGCCATAGACATAGGCCTTGTCGATGCCGCCCGCGAGCGGATTGGCCGCCCCGCGCTCGTCGGCCGCGCCATATTTCAGGAAGCTTGCAAGGTCGCGAATGGAGACATGGCCAAGGCCCATGACCAAGGGGTCGCGGCCCTTGTAGACGATCTCATAGATCCAGCCGGGCTCGAAGCCCTCAGCCAGGTAGATATGCTCCAGACTGGGGGCGAGGCCTTCCTCGGCGCCGGTCGCGTGCAAGCCGCCGCCGCCATCCAGGCGCGCGAAACGCCATGCCGATTTCGGCGCCTCCTGGCGCGGGTCCGTCTGATAGCGCCGCCGGGTCAGCGTCGCGTGGCCCTGATCCAGCGACACGGCCGGGTGCGACCGGGTCGAGGCGCGGCCGGACAGGGGAAAGCAGCAAATGCCCGGTTCGCTGGCGATGAACTCCGTCCGCACCAGGCCCTCGATCGGCCGGTCGCCGTCGCGGGCGACGGGCAGGTCGAGCAGCATGCGCCCCTGGCCCGGCAGCAGATCGCCCTGCCACGCGGCGGCGACGACGGAATATCCGCGCCGGAACAGGAAGCCATTGCCGGCATGGGCGCTGGCGATGGGATCGTTCGTCGGCGGCGCGTCGCAGAAATACTGGACTGCGCGGATATTGCCGCGATTGCCGGTATCGAAGAACAAGCTCCGATTGCCCTTCGCCAGGTCGAGGGGCTTCAGGATGACAAGGTCGGAGGCGAAGCGGACGAGGCCGTCGTCATCCCGTGGCGCATGCTGGATATCGACGACGCCGGCTTGCGCCGCCGCCAGCGGATCGACGCGGAAATGCGCCCGGCCTTTCAGGCGCTCATAGGGGCCGGCGGCGCCGAAGCTCTGCCCCTCCGCAAAGGCGCGGCGGTCGAGGATATCGAGGGCGATCAGGTTGGTCATGGCGGCGCTCCTTTGCGGTCCGCCATGGTCGCGCAGATAATTCACTCTCGGCAACCTCCTTGTTCTTGCCTATTTTCAGGCGCTTGCGCCCAAGGGAGAAACGACGATGCAGATATTCGACCGCCTCGACAGCGGCCATGGCTGGGCGGAGGACGAGGCGCAGGTGATCGAGACGGTCGCCCGCCTCGCCGCCGAGGCGATCGCGCCCAGGGCGGCGGCGCTGGATGCGTCGAAGGCGTTCCCGTGGGAGAACGTGAAGGCGATCAACGCGCTTGGCCTGAACGGCTTGTTTGTGCCGGAAGCCTATGGCGGCGCGCCGATGCGCTATGCGGTCTATATCGAATGCGCGCGGCTGATCGCGGCCGCCTGCGCGTCGACGGGCATCGTCTGGTCCACGGTTTTTCACGCCATCAAGCCGGTGATCGACTTCGGGACGGACGCCCAAAAACGCCGCTTTTTGCCGCGAATCGCAGCGGGCGGCCTCGCGGCGCTCTGCATCACGGAGCCAGACGCCGGGTCGGACGCGACCGGCATGCGCACCCGCTTCACGCCTGAAGGCGACAACATTCGGATCGACGGCGGCAAGCGCTTCATCACCAATGGCGATGTGGCGGACGTCTATCTGGTATTCGGCAAATGGTCGGATATCGACAGCCCCAAGGGCGCGATCTCCGCGCTGGTGATCGAGAAGGGCGCGCCGGGCCTTGAGGTCGTGCGCCTGGAGGACAAGCTCGGCCACCGGGCGTCCTCGACGGCGGAGCTTCGGTTCGACGGCATCGTCGTGCCGAGGGACAATCTGCTGGGCCAGCCGGGCGAGGGGCTCGGCATCCTGTTCGCGGCCCTGAACAAGTCCCGGCCGAGCGTCGCCGCCCATGCGCTTGGCATCGCGCGGGCCGCCTTCGTCGCCGGGGTCGACTACATCAACGACCGCAAGCAATCCGGCCGGCGGATCGTCGATTTTCAGGGCGTGCAGTTCATGCTGGCGGACCTCGCGACCGATCTGGCGATGTGCGAGCGCTGGCTCGCCCATGTCGCGGCGATGATCGATGGCGGCGAAAGCGATGTCGGTATCGAATCGAGCATGCTGAAGATGCGGGCCTCCGACCTCGCCATGCGGGCCGCCGACCTCGCGGTCCAACTGCATGGCGGTTACGGTTACGTCACGGACTATCCGGCGGAACGCCTGTTTCGGGACGCCAAGATCACGCAGATCTGGGAAGGGACCAATCAGGTGCATCGCCAGTTGATCGGGCGGAGCTTCGCCCGGCGCTAGATCGAGAACAGGCAGGGAGCGGCTGGCGATGGATCTCGGATTTTTCAGCTACAACGTCGATTATGGCGCGCGGCCCGACGACCTGGCGGAGGCCATCGAAGCGCGGGGCTTCGAAAGCTTCTGGGTCGGCGAGCATACTCACATCCCCGCCAGCCGCCTCACGCCCTATCCGGGCGGGGAGCCCTTGCCGAAGCCCTATTATCATATGGCCGATCCGTTCGTGTCGCTGATGGCGGCGGCTTCGGTCACCACGACCCTGACGCTCGGCACGGGCATTTGTCTGGTGCCGCAACACGATCCGATCACGCTCGCGAAGACGGTCGCGACATTGGATTATCTCTCCCGCGGTCGGTTCATTCTGGGCGTCGGCGCCGGTTGGAACCGGGACGAATGCGAAAACCATGGCGTGCCGTTCGCCAAGCGCTGGAAAGCGCTCCGCGAGCGCTCCGAGGCCATGCGGGCGATTTGGACCGAGCCCGAAGCCAGCTATGCCGGGGAATTCGCCAACTTCGAGCGGATTATCTCCTACCCGAAGCCAGCCCGTCCGGGCGGCCCGCCGATCATCATCGGCGGCGCCCTGCCCCAGACCCTGGACCGCGTCGTGCGCTATGCCGACGGCTGGATTCCGATCGACGTGCTCGTCGACGATCTGCCGCCGATGATGCGGAGCCTGAAGGAAAAAATGACGGCCGCCGGGCGCGATCCCGCCAGCTTGACGATCTCCGTCTTCGCGTTCGATGCTAGGAATGACGATGTCATCCGCCGCTACCGTGAAATGGGCGTCGATCGGGTTGTGATGATCATGCCCCGGCGGCTGGATGACGCGCTCAGATGGTTTGACCAGAAGCAGCCCTTGGTTGCTGAACTCGCTTAAGGATCGGGATTTCATGAAAGTATTCTTCACCGGCAATTCCCCCTATGCCCGCCGGGCGCGCCTCGCGGCGCGGGCGAGCGGACTGAAGATCGAGGAAGTCGATGTCGCGCCGCTCGTGCGGCCGGACCAGCCGCTATTGCAGAAAGGCCCCGGCGGCAAGGTGCCGGGCCTGGAGACCGACAGCGGCGTCTACCTCTGCGAGACCCTGGTGATCACCAACTACATCAACCAGAAATCCGGCGGCGCCCTGCTGCCCGGCGACGCGGCCGCCCAGGAATCCGTCCTGGCGCTGGAGAGCGTCGCGTCCTTGCTGCTCGACAGCCTGTTCGGCCGCTCGCACGAAAAGCGCCGTGAAGAGGGCGATCCCTCGCCGGCGTTTATTGCAAAAGAAGCCGGTCGCGCCGGTCGGTGCTACGACGCGCTGAACGGCATGCTCGCCGGCCAGAAGCCTGCCCTGAACGTCGGCACGATCGCCGCCGTCACGGCGCTCGGCTATGCCGACTGGCGCATGGCCGAGGATAACTGGCGCGGCGGCCGCGACGGCCTCGCCGCCTGGTTCGACGCCATGCACACGCTGCCGGCGGTCGCCGAAACCAAGCCGGTTTTCTAACCGAGCTCGAAGGTCGTCACGCCGAAGATCTGCCCCATCGGCAGCTTCGGCATGGCGCCTTTGTACATGCGCGCCGTCTCGAAGGCTGGCTCCATGCCGGCGGCTTCGGCCATGGCGACGGCGGCGGTGTTGACCTCGGGCGTGTCTAGCGCGATTTCCGATCCGGCGGGCGTCAGGTCCGTGAGTTGGCTGAACATGCTGGCGGCAATGCCGGGGTTCGGCGCGAACAAGGGACCGATCTTGTAGCCGCTGTTGCAGGGGCGGATGACGCCGTAGCCTGTGAGATCGCCGTCCTGCTCGGCCACGAGGCATGTCCGCCGCGTCTCGGGCGCTTCGGGCTTGATCCATGCTTCCAGAAACGCCGGGCGCGGCGCCGGCACATGGCGGCGGTCGAGGGCGGCGAGCGCGCTCCAGTCATCGGGGGCGAACGGCCGGACTGTCAGGCCGGCGACGGCGTCCGCCGTCGGGCGGGGGCGGCCGAGATAGCGGATATTGCGCTCGCTCAGGACGAAGCCGCTTTTCCGGTAATTGTCCTGCTGCTCGATCACCCCGTCGAGGCCGATGATGCGGCCGCCCAGATGGCGTATGCCCGCGTCCCAGATTTTCAGGCCGAGCCCCGTGCCGCGAAGTTCGGGACGAACGATGTAGAAGCCCAGAAAGCCATAGTTCGCGTCATAGCGCACGACGGTCAGCGAGGCGACCGGCCTGCCGTCGAGGAAGCCCATCAAGACCCCTCCCGGGTCGGCGCCATAAAAAGCGGGCGCGTCGTCGAGGCCGGGGTTCCAGCCTTCGCCCGCCGCCCAGTCGACGGCGATTTCAAACTCGGCCAGGGTCGCGGGCCGAATGACGTAGTCGGGCATCGGGGTCCTCCAGTTTCGCTAGCGATCCAGTGGCGGCGGCGCAGCCGTCAGCGCGCGGTCCAGCCGCCGTCGATGGGCAGGACAGCGCCGGTGATGTCGTCGCCGGCGGGGCTGCACAGAAATACCGCCGCCGCCGCGACGCTGTTCATGGCGACGAAGCGGCCGGTCGGATGGCGCTCGGCCAGATACTCTGCCGCAATATCGTCGAGCGTCCGGTTCTCGGCGGCCGCCATGCCTTCCAGCTTGCCGAGGATCGCGGGCGTCGGCACGGAGCCGGGGCTGAGGCCGTTGCACGTCACCCCGGCGCCGGCGGCCTCAAGCGCCACATTGCGGGTCAGGCCGAGCAAGGCGGTCTTGGTCGTCACATAGTCGATGCGCCCGACCGAGCCGCGCTGGCTGAAGGCCGAGGTCATGTTGATGATCCGGCCCCAGCCTTTCGCCTTCATGCCGCCGAGCGTCAGGCGGACCAGATGAAAGGGGGCGGTCAGGTTGACGGCGATCGAGCGGTCCCAGTTCTCGGGCGCGAGGTCTTCCAGCGGCCCGAAATGCCGGACGACGGCGTTGTTGACCAGGATATCGACGCCGCCGAATCGGTCGTTGGCGCCCTGAACCATCGCTTCGATGGCGGCGAGATCGGTCAGGTCCGCCGGATCGAAGCCGGTCCGGACGCCGTGAGCCTCGGCGATCTGCGCCGCGGCCGCTTCGCCCTCGCCGGGGGCGCAAAGGCCGTTCAGGATGACGTTCGCCCCTGCCGCCGCCAGCCGGTCGGCGATCGCGAAGCCGAGACCGCCGATCGAGCCGGTGACGAGCGCGCATTTCCCGGCCAGCATGGCGTGACCGGCGCCTGCCCCGCTCATGGCCGCGCCGCCGCGAGGCGCATGATGGCGCCGGCGTCTTCGGCCGTGTCCAGGGTCCAGACCGCGTCGATCAGGCGGTTCACGTCGCCGGTAAACGCGGCGCGCTGAGCCAGGGCCTTGAGCTTCGCTTCCAGGTCGCTATCGGTCATCGGGTTTTCGGCGGAGCCGCGCGCCGCTCTGACGGCGGCCTCGATTGTCTCGCCATCCGTCAACGTGACGGTCATATCGACGGCGGCGATCGGGTAGCTTGGGTCATCGATGAAAGTGAGCGTCGGGCGCCCCGCCGCCGCTGTCCGGGCGACGGCGGCGTCGCTGAAGGCGTCGAGGCCGGCCGCGCCGTCCGCCAGGGCGACCGCGATGGCGTGCTGGGCGCTGACCTGAGCTTCGCGGCCGGTCATGACGTCGGGCCGGTCCGTGCGTTCGCGGAGCAATGGATGCCCGCGGAGCGCGATGCCTTGCACGCGGTCGGGCTTGAAGCCGGGACGCGCCGCCAGCTCCAGCGCCGCGTCGATCACGGGGTTCAGCACGACGCCCGCCGGATAGGGCTTGTAGGTGTTCCGGCCGATCTCCCAATCCGCGCCGAGGCCGTCGGTCAGGGCCGCCAGCTTGGGCGCATCGCCATAGACGCGGAGGAAGCCGCGGGCGCCCGTCAGGGGCGCAGGCGGGCCGGTGAAGCCGTCCCGCGCCAGGAGGGCCGACATCATGCCCTGCCGGGCCGCGTTGCCGACGCTAATGCTCTTCGACATCGTGCCAAGCGCTTCGACCAGTCCCGCCGACTGCACCGCCGCGTTGCCGAGCGTCGCGACAAATCCGGCTTCCGGCAGGCGGAGCAGGGCGCCGACCCCGAAGCCCGCGCCGAAAATCCCGGCGGTCGACGTGATGTGCCAGCCATGGGCGTAATGGTAGGGCGAGAGGGCGTTGCCGATCCGGCATTCGATCTCGCCGCCGATGACGAAGGCGCGCAACAGGTCGGCGCCCTGCGTCGGCGCAGCTTCGGCCCAGGCCAGCAAGGCCGGCGCCAGGGGCGCGCTTGGATGGATGATTGTGGCGGCATGATTGTCGTCATAATCGAAGATGTTCGCCGCCATGGCGTTCAGGAATGCGGCAAGCGGCGGATCGGCGCGTTCCTGGCGGCCGATCAAGCTGGCGGCCGGCTTGCCGGAATAGGGCAGATGGGCATGCAGCGCCTTTGTGACGGCTGCTTCCTGACAGCCGGAGAACGCCGTGCCGACGATGTTGAGGATCGAGCGTTTCGCTTCATGGCGGACGGCCGGCGGAATCGCCTGCCAATCGAGCGTTGCGGCGAATCCGGCCAATTGGCGTTCGATGGCGCCGGGCGCTTCGTTTGTCATAAGGGGCCTGCTTGGATTGGATTTACTGGCGCTCCAACCTAGAAGTATCCGTCGGGCTTCGCCAATAGCGGATTGTATGCCGCAGCCGCGGCGATCTTGACGATTGACGGCGGGCGGCGCTTGGGCCACATCCCGCAGTATGCTGAAAATTTCAGAAATTAACTTCGCCATCGAAGGCCGTCCCTTGTTCGAGGGCGCCTCCGCGTTCATCCCGAAAGGCCATAAAGTCGGCCTGATCGGGCGGAACGGCACTGGCAAGACGACGCTGTTCAAACTGATCCGGGGCGAGCTGCAACTGGATGGCGGCGAAATCTCGATTCCGGCGAAAGCCCGCATCGGCGGCGTCGCCCAGGAAGTGCCCGGCAACGAAACGTCGCTGCTGGATACGGTCCTGGCGGCGGACGAGGAGCGGGCGGCGCTGCTGGCCGAGTCCGAGACCGCGAGCGATCCCGGCCGGATCGCCGACATCCAGACCCGCCTCGTCGATATCGACGCCTGGTCGGCCGAAGCGCGCGCCGCGACCATCCTGAGCGGCATGGGCTTCAACCACGAGCAGCAATTGATGCCATGCTCCGCCTTCTCCGGCGGCTGGCGCATGCGCGTCGCGCTTGCGGCCGTGCTGTTTTCCGAGCCCGATTACCTGCTGCTGGATGAGCCGACCAACTATCTCGACCTCGAAGGATCGGTCTGGCTGGAGAATTATCTGGCGAAATACCCGCACACGGTCCTGATTATCAGTCACGATCGCGGGCTCCTGAACCGGGCGGTCGGCGCGATCCTGCATCTCGAAAACAAGACCCTGACCTATTACACCGGCCCCTATGACCAGTTCGCCCGGCAGCGGGCGGAGCAGCGGGCCGTTCTGGCAGCCCAGGCGAAGAAGCAGGACCTCCGGCGCGCGCACCTGCAAAGTTTCGTCGATCGCTTCAAGGCGAAAGCGAGCAAGGCCAAGCAAGCCCAGTCCCGCGTCAAGATGCTCGAGAAGATGGAGATCATCCGCGCGCCGGAAGACGCGGCCCGCACGGTGCTGACCTTCCCGGAGCCGGAGGAGCTGTCGCCGCCGATCCTGACGACGGAAAATGTCTCGGTCGGCTATGGCGGCCGTGCCGTGCTGCGCGGCCTCAACCTGCGGATCGATCAGGATGACCGGATTGCGCTGCTCGGCCAGAACGGCGAGGGCAAGTCGACCCTGGCGAAATTGCTGTCGAACCGCCTGGCGCCGATGCAGGGCCAGATGACGTCCGCCCGGAAGCTGCGGGTCGGATATTTCGCCCAGCATCAGGTCGATGAGCTGTTCGTCGACGAAACCCCGTTGCAGCATCTGATGCGGGAGCGGCCGGACGAAGGCCAGTCGCGTTTGCGGGCGCGGTTGGCGGGGTTCGGGTTGGGCGCCGATCAGGCCGAAACCCAGGTCGGGCGGCTCTCGGGCGGCCAGAAAGCCCGGCTGTCGTTGCTGCTCGCCACATTGCCGGCGCCGCATCTCCTCATCCTCGACGAGCCGACGAACCATCTCGACATCGAAAGCCGGGAAGCGCTCGTCGAAGCGCTGACGACCTATTCGGGCGCGGTCATTCTGGTCAGCCATGACATGCATCTGCTGTCGATGGCGGCGGACCGGCTATGGCTGGTGAAGGGCGGCCAGGTCCGGCCCTATGAAGACGATCTTGAAGCTTATCGGGCGGAATTGCTGCAAGGCGCCCGCGGCGGCCGGGCCGAGACTTCGGCGCCGGCGAAGCTCAGCGAGCGGCCGAAGCCTCAGCCCGCAAAGCGACGCAGCCGCGACGAAGTGCTGGCGCTTCGCGCCCAGGCGCGGAAGTGCGAGGAGCGCGTCGAGAAGCTGACGACGATGCGCGAAAAGCTGTCGAAGCGCCTCGCCGATCCCGCGCTCTACGCCAACCATACCGGCGCCGAGGTTGAAGACTATCAGCGCAAGTACGCGGACATCGAAGTCGCCCTGGAGCGCGCTGAAGCCCGATGGCTCGCCGCCCTCGAAGTGCTGGAACAGGAAGCCGCTTGAGCGGAAGTCCCGGCCATGCTCTGGCCGGGACTTCGCAAGAGCTGCCGTCGGAAGTCCCGGCCAGTCGGCAATCAGGCCGTGCCGCGGGCGGTCGCGCCCTGGCCGAAGTCTGGAGCCTGCACCAGCACCGCCATGTTGCCGGGCTTGTGCTGATTGTTCGCCATGCGCGTATGGGCGGCCGGCAGGTCGTTCCAGGCGAAGCATTCGGACAGGCAGGGATCGAGCTTGCCTTCGATCATCAACTGGTTGGCCGCTGCGGCCTGCTTCAGGGTCGCGAAGTGGCTGCCTTGAATGCGCTTCTGGCGCATCCAGACATAGCGCGCGTCGAATGTCAGATTATAGCCGGTCGTGCCCGCGCAGAAGACCACCATGCCGCCGCGCTTCGTCACCATGCAGGAGACCGGGAACGTCGCTTCGCCCGGATGCTCGAACACCATGTCGACATCGTTGCCCTTGCCGGTGTGCGCCCAGATGGCTTTCCCGAATTCGCGCGCCCGGCCCATATAAGCCTTGAAGCCTTCGGCGTCGTTCATATCCGGCAATGCGCCCCAGCAATTGTAGTTGCGCCGGTCGATGACGCCTGACGCGCCGAGGCTTTTGACATAGTCGATCTTGTCGTCGCCGGAGACGACGCCGATCGCCTTGGCGCCGACCGTGTGCGCCAGTTGCACCGCCATGGAGCCCAAGCCGCCGGCCGCGCCCCAGACCAGCACGGTCTGGCCGGGGCCGAGGGCATGGGGCGCATGGCCGAACAGCATCCGGTACGCCGTCGCGAGGGTCAGGGTGTAGCAGGCGCTTTCTTCCCAGGTCAGGTGGCGCGGACGCGGCAGCAACTGGCGCGACTGCACCCGGCAGAACTGGGAGAACGCGCCGTCGGGCGTCTCATAGCCCCAGATGCGCTGGCTTGGGCTCAGCATCGGGTCGCCGCCATTGCAGGCTTCGTCGTCGCCGTCGTCCTGATTGCAATGGACGATGACTTCGTCGCCGACCGACCAGCGCTTCACCCGCTTGCCGACCGCCCAGACGATGCCCGACGCATCGGAGCCCGCGACATGGGCGTCGGCGCCGTGAATGTCGAAGGGGGAAACCGGCTCGCCCCTGGCGGCCCAGACGCCGTTGTAGTTGACGCCGGCGGCCATGACGTGAACCAGCACCTCGTCCTCGCCGATGGCCGGCGTCGGCAGCACTTCAAGCTGCATCGCCTGCTCCGGTTCGCCATGGCGCTCGCGGCGGATCGCCCAGGCGTACATCCGGGCCGGGACATAACCGAGCGGCGGCATTTCGCCCATTTCATAGAGATCGCGGAGGCCATGGGCGGCGGCGCGATCCGGGGTCTGGGTCGTCGGCAATTGGTTGATCGGCGTATCGCGCATTTGTCGTCTCCAAGTCTCGTTTCGGTCGCGCCGGGCAAGGCGGTCGTCGCCGGCCCAACGGCATCGTCGGCTGCATATTGCGCCGCAGCGCAGATCGGCAACGGGTCGATTCTGCGTCGGCCAGAGATGTATACGGATTGAAATTGCTGCAATCAAGACATTTGTGAAATTTCTTTTCAAGTTTAATACGGTTGTGCATATTTAAAATCTCCTATATCCCTGCGACATAAGCTTCGGGACGTGGCGTTCGCCGCGGCCAGAGCGCATGCGCAGCATTCGGAGGTCGATCGCCATGACGATGTCAGCAACGAGCAAGGACCAGCCCTGGCTGTTCCGAACCTATGCCGGGCATTCGTCCGCGACGGCGAGCAACCTGTTGTTTCGCAAGAACCTGGCGCGCGGGCAGACCGGTCTTTCGGTCGCGTTCGACCTGCCGACGCAAACCGGATTCGATCCCGATCACGTGCTGGCGAAAGGCGAGGTCGGCAAGGTTGGCGTGCCGGTCGCGCATCTGGGCGACATGCAGGCGCTGTTCCGGGATATTCCGCTCGCCGAGATGAATACGTCGATGACGATCAACGCGACGGCGCCCTGGCTGTTGGCGTTATACGTGGCGGCGGCGGAAGCCCAGGGCGCGGACCGGAAGGCGCTTTCGGGCACGACCCAGAACGATGTTCTGAAAGAATATCTGGCGCGCGGAACCTATATCTTTCCGCCGGCGCCGAGCTTGAAGCTGACCGGCGATCTGATCGCCTGGACGGCGCGCGAGGTCCCGCGCTGGAACCCGATCAATATTTCCTCCTACCATCTCCAGGAAGCGGGCGCGGACCCGGTGCAGGAAGTCGCCTTCGCGCTCGCCAACGCGATCGCAGTCCTCGACGCGCTGCGCGCCTCGGGCGAGATTGCGGCGTCGGAACTGCCGCGCATCGTCGGCCGCATCAGCTTTTTTGTGAACGCCGGCATGCGGTTCCTGACGGATATCTGCAAACTCCGGGCTTTCGCCGGCCTCTGGGACGACATCGCAGCGACGCGCTACGGCGTCGAGGACCCGAAATTGCGGCGCTTTCGCTATGGCGTCCAGGTCAATTCCCTCGGGCTGACGGAAGCGCAGCCCGAGAACAACATTCACCGCATCCTGATCGAGATGCTGGGCGTCACGCTCTCGAAGCGCGCCCGCGCGCGGGCCGTGCAATTGCCGGCCTGGAACGAGGCGATGGGCCTGCCGCGCCCCTGGGACCAGCAGCTGAGCTTGCGGGCGCAGCAAATCCTGGCGCACGAAACCGATCTTCTGGAATTCGGCGACATCTTCGACGGAGCGCCGGCGATCGAAGCGAAGGCTTCGGCGATCCGCGCCGCTGTCGAAGCGGAACTGCAGGCCATTGAGGCTATGGGCGGCGCCGTCGCCGCAATTGAGCAGGGCTACATGAAGCGGGCGCTCGCGGCCTCCCTCGACGCGCGGCGCCAGGACATGGAAACGGGCGCAGCCGTCGTCGTCGGGCTGAACAGCTACCGGGACACGGCGGCCTCGCCGCTGGAGGCGGGCGGCGCCGCGCCCATCCAGGCGGCGGACGCGGAGGCGGAGCGGAGCGCCCGCGCCAGCCTCGAGGCCTGGCGGCGGCGGCGGGACCCGGCGGCGGTCCGGGCGGCGCTCAAAGGCCTGGCGGATACGGTCGCGAGCGGCGCCAACATCATGCCAGCCTCAATCGAGGCCGCGCGCGCCGGCGTCACGACCGGCGAGTGGGCGGGGGCGCTGCGGGCGGTCTACGGCGAGTATCGGGCGCCGACAGGCGTCGCGACGGGCGAGGCGCTCGTCGCGGCCCCGACGCCCGCGCCGGGCCTGGGCCGCGCGCCGCGGCTGCTGGTCGCCAAGCCCGGTCTCGACGGGCATTCCAACGGGGCGGAGCAGATCGCGCTCCGCGCCCGCGCCGCCGGGTTCGCCACCCGCTACGACGGCATCCGCCAGACCCCCGACGCCATCGCCGAGCAGGCGGCCGACTTTCAGCCCGATGTGATCGGCCTGTCGATCCTGTCCGGGTCGCATATGGAACTGGCGGCGGAGACGCTGGCGGCGCTCAGGGCGCGGGAGCTTGGGCATATCCCGGTCATCGTCGGCGGCGTGATCCCGGGACCGGACGCCGTGCGCCTGAAGGAGGCGGGGATAGCCGCGATCTACACGCCCAAAGACTATGCGATCGCCGATATCCTGAAGGAAATCGCGGCGATGGCCGAGGAGGCCGAGCGCCGCCGCAACGTCGCCTGATCGCGCCTACAGCTTTCTGTAGCGCCGGCTCATATACGTCACGTCGCCGGACTTGAGGCCGCGATAGAGCAGCGAGCCTTTTGTGCCCGCGAATTCAGCCATGAAGCGGCGCATGAGCCGCAGTTTGGCGATCCGGTTCTGTTTGCGGTCGTTGGCGGCATCCAGGGCGCGCACGACATCGGCGGAGATATCGCGCTGTCGCTCCAGGACAAACTCCGGCCGGGCGAGGCTCTTGTCGGTTTGCGTGACTGCGCCCTTGGAACGCATGTCGGCCCAACCGAACCAGCCGCCCGGTTTCAACACGCGGGCGGCCTCGGCGACAAATCGGTCCATATCGCCGTAGCAATGGGAGGATTCGACGTTCAGCACCACGTCGAAGCTGGCGTCGGGAAAGTCCAGGCGCTCGGCGTCGCCAACGGCGAATCGCAGGTTCGGCGTGTCGGCGTTAAGCGCGCGCGCCCGCGCTGTCGCCGGGCCTGAAAAATCGACGCCGATAACCGTATCCGGCTTAAAATATCGCGCCACATAGCGCGCGCCGCCGCCGCGGCCGGAACCGATTTCCAATACCCGCGCGCCCTCCAGCGGCAGGCCCCGCGCCACGTGATCGTAAAGGCCGATGAAGGGCCGCTCAGCCTCGTCCTCCGGCGCCAAATTCAGCGGCGCTTCGCCCTCTGGCGGCAGCCAGCCATAGTTCATGAAGCGCCAGTCGGAATCGCGCCATAGACGGCCGAGGCCATTATAGAGAAATTTCCAGGCAAACCGGCGGGAGCGGGGAAAGGCGCCAGCCTCGATCGCCCGCACCATCCGCTCAAAGAGCGGGCTCGCCATTGTCAGTCCGCCTGCAGGGCTTCGGCTTCGATCCGAGCCTGCCACGCGCGGATAAAGGCGGGATCGTGCTCACGGGCCGGGGCGAAGCCGGGTTTGTAATAGGTCAGGAACCGCCAGAAGCTTTTCCGGAACAAGCCCGGCCGGCCGAACAGCCGCCAGAAGATGCGAGCGAAGTAAACCGGGCCGACCTTGACGCCGTCCTGCCGGGCCAGGTCCGCCAGGTTCCGCAAAAAGGCGACGGCGATCAGGAAGACGGCGGCATTGAAGATCGCGATGCGCGTGCGATATCGCCGCCATGCCGACCAGTTTCCGGTCACCGTGTTCGCCACGTCCAGCGCCACGGCGCGATGCTCCAGTTCTTCGAGCGCATGCCAGCGCCAGAGGCGGGCATAGGCGCCCTCGGCGGTATCGTACCATTCATTGTTTGCAAGGAATGTCGCGGCGAACGTGGTGGTCAGATGTTCGAGGGCGCAGGTGACATACAGGCGCTGCATTGGGCCGTGCGCCAGCTTCAAGGCGCGTTTGACCCGGACTTCCATCCGATCGACGTCATAGCCGAGCCGGCGGAGGCCGTTGTTGTAGTCCTCGTGCTCGCGCGTATGAAAAGCTTCCTGGCGGCAGAATTCGCGGAGCGCCGCTTTCAGCGCCGGGTCCTCGATGCGCTTTTCATAGTGCAGCAGCGACTGAATGAAAAAGCGCTCGCCCGCCGGCAGCATGACCGAGAACGCATCGCCGATCGCCGTCAGCGGCTGGTCGCCGCCCCACCAGTGCCGCACCGGATTGGCCGATATGCCGAAGGACCGGTCGCGGGGCTTGAAGTCTGCCGTCAATGGCGACACCTCTTCTGCTCCATCATCCTGTCCGAGATAGCGCCTTCCCCCCGGATAGGGAAGCCTCGGTCAGCGATGGCGCCCAGCGGTGAATCGTCCTATGGCTTCCCTGCAATGCGGACATTTCTTGAATTCTTTGCGGGCGGCGGCATGGCGCGGGCCGGGCTTGGCCCCGGATGGCGATGCCTGTTCGCGAACGATATCGATCCCCTGAAAGCCGAGGCCTACCGGGCGAACTGGGGCGACGCCGACTTCCGCCTCGCAGATGTCGCGACGTTGACTGCGGCCGATATTCCGGGCGCCGGTCGGCCTGACCTCGCCTGGGCCTCGTTCCCCTGCCAGGACCTGTCGCTCGCCGGCGCCCGCCGTGGCCTCGCCGGCGGCCGGAGCAGCGCCTTCTGGGGGTTCTGGGCAGTGATCGAGGCTTTGGCGGCTTGCGAGCGGCGGCCGAAGCTGATCGTCCTGGAGAATGTCGCCGGGCTGCTGACCTCGAACCGAGGCGCCGATTTCGCGGCGCTCGGCGGCGCATTCGCCGATGCCGGCATGGCCTTCGGCGCGGCCGTGATCGACGCCCGGCATTTCACGCCGCAATCTCGCCCGCGCCTCTTCGTCGTGGCGTTCGACCGGAGCCTTGCCGGAAGGCTGCCGCCAGCCGATCCAGACCCGGCCTGGACGACGCCCGCGCTCGTCCGCGCCGTTCAGGGCCTGCCCGGGTCCGTCGCGGCCGTCTGGCGCCCCTTGCCGCTGCCCGCCCCGCCCAAACGCAATGCCGGCTTGAACGAGATCGTCGATGCCGGCGCCGTCGATTGGGACCCGCCGGAGCGGACGGCGGCGCTGCTCGGCCTGATGTCGCCGAGGAACCGGGCGAAGGTCGAGGCGGCGCGCCAGACCGGCGCGGTCGGCGCCGTGTTCCGCCGCACCCGGAAAGGCGCCGGCGGCCAGTCCGAACAACGGGCGGAAGCGCGTTTCGACGGGCTTGCCGGCTGCCTCCGCACGCCAGCCGGCGGCTCCAGCCGGCAAACCTTGATCGTCGGCGACACAGCCGGGGTCCGCACCCGGCTGATATCGCCGAGGGAAGCGGCGCGGCTGATGGGCCTGCCGGACGATTACCGACTGCCGGCCCGTCTCAATGCAGCGCTGCACCTTCTGGGCGACGGCGTCGCGGCGCCGGCCGTCCGATTTCTCGCCGAGCATGTCCTGGAGCCGCTCACGCGGCCTTGAACCGTACCAGTGGGTACGGGATCGATCCGGGGCGCCCTTCCGGCAGGCAGATCAATTCAGGCGGCGGACGGCGGCGACGATCTGGCGGGCAGTGACGCGCACCTGATTTTCAAGTTCCGGCGCGTAGGAAATCGGTATGCGCGGCGCCGCCAGTCTGAGCGGCGGGCGCCGCAAGCTGGCGAAATGCCGTTCGGCGATGGTCGCGACGACTTCGCCGCCAAAGCCGCCGACGCCGACGGCCTCGTGCGTCACGATCAGGCGCCCGGTCTTCGCGACCGAAGCCGCGACCGCTGCTTCGTCCCAGGGCCAAAGCGAGCGGAGGTCGATCACTTCAGCGTCGATGCCGTCGTCCGCAAGCTCGGCGGCGGCCTGCATGGCGACATGGACCTGAGCCGACCAGGAAACGATCGTGCAGTCGCCGCCAGCGCAGGCGATGCGCGCCTTGCCGATTTCGGCGGTCGCGTCATCGGCCACATCGCCTTCCATGTCCCAAAGGTTCTTGTGCTCCATGAACACGACCGGGTCGTCGTTCCGGATCGCGGCTTTCAAAAGGGCATAGTTGTCCTCCGGCGTCGCGGGCGCGATCACGACGAGGCCCGGAATGTGCGTGTACCAGGCTTCCAGCGATTGCGAATGCTGCGCGGCGGAGGAGCGCCACATGCCCATGGGCTCGCGCACCGTCAGCGGCACTTTGCTTTGACCGCCGAACATGTAGCGGGCCTTCGCCGCCTGATTGACCAGTTCATCGACGGCGCAGAGCGCGAAATCGGCGAACCGCATTTCGACGATCGGCCGCGTTCCCGCCATGGCCGCCCCGACGGCGGCGCCCATGATGGCGCTTTCGGAAATCGGGGTGGAGCAGATGCGGTCAGGCCCGAACTCCGCTTCCAATCCGGCGTACTGGCCGAAGACGCCACCGCGCCCCAGGTCTTCGCCGAGGCACCAGACGGTCGGATCGGCGCGCATCGCTTCGGCGATCGCAAGCCGTCCTGCTTCCCTGTAGGACAGCCGCGCCATGGCCTAAAGGCCTGCCGGCGCCGCGACGGCGCCGATATCCTGAACATCGTCATAGGCGGCGCTGACCGGCGGCCAGGGCGCGGCTTTTGCGTCTTCGAAGGCGGCTGTCATTTCCGCGGTCGCGGCGGCGGCGTCGGCGTCGAGAACATTTTGCGCGACCCCGGCGCCCAGCAGCAGATCGGTCGCGCGCCGGATGGGATCATCGGCCCAGCGCGCTTCGGCCTGGCCCGCCGGGCGATATGCGGCCTTATCGACGCTGGTATGGCCGAGCAGTCGGTAGGTCCTGGCGTGGAGCAAGCGGGGGCCGCCGCCGGATCGCAAGCTCTCGACCAGCGCCTGCGCCGCTTCCTCGACCGCCAGCACGTCGTTGCCGTCAACAGCCGCGGTCGCGATCCCCAGGGCTTCGGCGCGGGCGGCTGGCCCAGGGCCGCCGGTGACGGCGCGGGTGCTGGTGGTCGCCGCCCAGCCGTTATCCTCGCAGACAAACAAGACCGGAAGCTTGAAGGATGCGGCCCAGTTGAGACCTTCCAGGAAAGGCCCGCGGTTCATGGCTCCGTCGCCGAAAATACAAACCACGACCTGATCGCCGCCCCTAAGCTTCACGCCGTGGGCCGCGCCGGCCGCGATGTTGATGTTGGCGCCGACGACGCCGTTGGCCCCCAGCATGCCGACGGAAAAATCCGCGATATGCATGGAGCCGCCCTTGCCGCCGCAGTTCCCGCCGTCGCGGCCGAACAGCTCGCGCATCATCGCGGCGGCGTCCGCGCCCTTGGCGAGCGTGTGGCCATGACCGCGATGGGTCGAGAGGAGCAGATCGTCCCGCCTGAGCGGCGCGCAGACGCCGGCCGCCACGGCCTCCTGACCGACGGAGGGATGGATCGCCCCGAGCACCAGCTTTTCATCCGCCGCCCGGATTGCGGCGGTTTCAAAGGCGCGGATGCGCAGCATCAATCGCCGCCGGTCACGGAGGCGGTCGATGTCGAGATTGGAGGCCATCAGGCGGTTAGACGGCTTCAAGCGGCGCGTTGAGCACGACCGTCGCCGGCGTGATGATGCCGCCGCGGTCGCCGATCGTGACCGACCCGAATTTCTGCGCGAAAGGCTCCGGCAGCGGCCGGGCGCCGTCCGCCGCGAGCCAGAGGCGCAGGAGATGGCGGCGTTTTTCCGGCTCCGGCCAATCGTCGTAGCCCAGGCGGTCGTGCAGCAGCACGTGGTTGTGGGCCAACTGGATGTCGCCGGGCTTGAACTCCATGTCGAGTTTCAGGTCCGGATCGTTCGCGAGGCTGTCAAACATGTCGAGCGCCTGGATGCGCTTCTCGGTCAGCCTAGGCGCATCCTCGAAGCGCTGGGCGCTATCGATATAGCGGCGGGCGTAATGAACGGTCAGGTGGCCCTCATGCCAGGTCAGCGGGGAAAGCGTGTAGTAGCCTTTCATGCCGACAGGCACTTCGCCGCGCCGGTCGATGGCGTTCGGCCGGAACAGCTCCAGCGCGAGTTCGGGCGCCTGTTCGCGCATGACGTTGTAGATCGACATGGCGCTGACGAGCATGGACTCGCCGCCCTTCTTCGCGGTCTTCAAGCAGATCAAGCCGACGATATCGGTCGAGTCCGTATGAAATGTCTGCCGCGCAGTCGTCTGGTAGATGCGTGCGGAGGGGTCGTTCGGGTCGCGGCCAAGATCGCGCACATGGCCGAGGATATGTCCCTTGGCGTTCTGGGAGCGGGCCGAGCCCAGATGCGCGCCAATGCCGTAAAAGGCGGCGGCTGAGAGTTCCGTGCCCCAGGCCTCCGCCGGCACGCCGCGCATCAGCGTGAAGCCGCGACCCTGCAGCAGGTCCTTGGAAATCTTCGCAATGCGCGGGCCGAGCGTCGGCAGCGGAAACTCCGCCGCCTGAATTTTCGCGATATCGCCGCCGGCGGCCTTCAGGGCCTGGCGGGCGGCTGCTTCGATCTCGGCGCACTCGGCGTCCGACAGGCGTTCGATCCATTCGGTCGATTTGGCCATATCCTTGCCGAGCCACGCGGCCGGGCCGGTCACCTTGGGCGGCAGGTCGGCGACGGTCTGTATTGACGGATTGATCGCGTGGGCGAGGGTCGTTCCATCCATGATTTTCTTCTCCTTAATCGCGCGCCCAGCCGGCGCCCCAAAGATTGACGGCGCGGCCGTCCATGGGCCACCAGCGCGGCGCCATATCGCGCGGCATGGTTTCGATTTCGGCCGAAATCTCGATCTTGTCGCCAAGCGGATCCTCGACCATGAAAAACAGGTTGTTGCCCGCGCCATGGCGGCCCGGACCCCACCAGATGCGGACTTCGAGATTGGCGAAATGGTCCGCCCAATCGCGGATATCCATCCAGCCCGTCGTCTCATAAGCGTGGTGATCGTGGCGGACAGAGGACGCGCCGAACGCGGCAAAACTGTGATGCTCGCTGTCGGTCCGCCAGAAAGCGACATGCTTGGACGACCGGTCGGCGCTATCCATCAGCACATAGTCCGATGGCCTGAAGCCAAGAGCGCTCTCATAGAAGTCGATCATGCGGGGCAGATTGTTCGTCGCCACGACAAAGTGCTGCAGGCGGCCCGGCAAGGAAAGCGGCGGGCGGCCGTTGGCGGCCTTCAAGCTCGGCAGGTCCGCGCGGCCGATGCCGTAGACGGTGACCCAACCGTCCGGATCGCGGACAGCGACGGCGTCGTCGCTGAAGACCGGGGAGGGGTTGGGCAGGATCGGGACGCCCTGGCTTTCCAGATAGCGGCGGACGTCCGCCAATTGCTGCTGGCTCGCCAGACGGTAGGCGACATAAGGGCGGCCATGGGCTTCGCCCTTGCCGAAGACAAGGCGGCGGCCGGCGCCCTGGAGCAGCAGCGCGCCGCCGGGCAGGTCGATCGCCTCATAGCCAATGGCGTCGCAATAGAAATCCGCAAGCGCTGCCGGATCCGGCGCATCGATGCGAAAGTGATCCAGTTGCGCTGGCCAAATCGGCGAGTCCAAGCTCATCGCTCCTGTCCCAGTTTGCTTTAGGTCGCCCCGATCTTAGTCCAGGGCCGGGTTATGAGGCCAGCCGCTCCAGCTTCTGCAGGGAGCGAAGCGGGCGCGGCATTTCAGCGTCGCCGAAGCTCGACGGCCAGTTGGTATAGGAGACCTCGCCCACATAGATGTCGCCGCGGCTGTCGACCGCGAGGCCATGCGGCGCCATGAACTGGCCGACGTTCAGGCCCGGCCCGTCCTCGCCGCCAAGCCGCGCCAGCAGCTTGCCTTCATTGTCGACGATGGAGAGCCGCGGCCCCAGGTTCTTGTAGGCGCGGTTGACCGGCATGCCCGGCCCAAGCTCGCCGATGAAGCAATGGGGGCACTTGCCGCGCGGCATGAACAGGCCGCAGGGCCGGTGCAGGTTGTTCCACTGGCCTTCGTATTTGCCCTCGGTATTGAAGACCTGGACCCGATGGTTCTCCCGGTCGGCCACGTAAACGAAGCCGGCGTCGTCAGCGACGATATTGTGGACCAGGTTGAACTGGCCGGGACCCGTGCCCGGCTCGCCCCAGGTCAACACGCGCTTGCCGTTCGGATCGTACTTGTGGACGTGAGCGTTGCCGTAGCCGTCGGAGACGAAGATGTGGCCATCCGGCGAGAGGGCGGTATGGGTGCAGCGATGAAACGGCTCGCCGCTCATGAACGGGGCAGGCTTGCCCGGAATGCCGATCTCCAGCACGACCTTGCCGTCCAGATCGCATTTCCGGACGGTGTGGTCGCCGTCGTCGGTGCAATACAGCATCTCGTCCGGGCCGACATGCAGCCCGTGCGGGCGCTTGAACACGCCTTCGCCCCAGGACTTGATGAATTTGCCGTCGCGGTCGAACACGATCATCGGGTGGGCGCCCCGATTGAACACATAGACGCGGTCTTTGTGATCGACCGCGACAGCCGCCACATCCATCAGCTCCCAGCCATCGGGCAGCTCGCCCCAACCTTCGCAGACCCGATAGCGATACTCGCCCGAACCCAGAATGACAGACATGACGGTCCCTCCCGAACGTGTTTTCTGCTTTTTGTTGTCAGTCGGCCTTCAAGGCGGCTTCGACCTTGTCCTTGTCGACATCGACCAGGATGCCGGCGCGCTCCTGCTGCAGCAGCATGAAGGCGCGGCTGTCGCGGTGGCCCCAGCCGCGGTTGAGGGCGTCGGTCATCTCGGCCCGCGTCAGGTCGATCATCCGGGCGGGGACGCCGATGTCGCGGGCCATTTCCGCCGCGAGGCTGACGTCCTTGTGCGCAAGCTTCAGGGCGAAGTCGGCAGGATCGTAGCTGTTGATCATGTAGTGGTCGGCCAGGCTGTCGAAGGTGCGGGTGCGACCGCGGGCGCCCATGCGGATCGCCTCGAACAGGGCGAGCGGCTCGACTCCGGCCTTGACGCCGACCGCGAAGATTTCGCCGATGGCGTGCTGGATGGCATAACCGGCGCTGTTGTGAACCAGCTTCGCGATCGAGCCGGCGCCGATCGGCCCGATATAGCGCACCGCGTCGCCCATGGCGTCGAGCGGCGCGCGATTGGCGTTGAACACGGCTTCATCGCCGCCGACCCAGATGGCGCAGCGCCCTGACGCGGCGCCCTTCGGCCCGCCCGAAACCGGGGCGTCCAGCAGATGCACGCCCTTCTTGGCGAACTGGGCATGCAATTCGCGGATCACCGTCGGCGAATTGGTCGAGAGATCGAAATAGACCGAGCCCGGCTTCAGTCCGGCAAGCAGCCCGGTTTCGGGATCGGAGGCGACCGCGCGCACTTCCGGCGGACCGGGCAGGGAGGTCAGCACGACATCGCATTTCTCAGCGAGCGCCTTCGGCGTCTCGACCCATTCGGCCCCGGCGTCCAGGTGGCGCTTGGCCGCCTGCTGGCTGATGTCATGGACGATCAGCTTATAGCCGCCCTTGGATTGCAGGTTACTGGCGAAGCTGGCGCCCATGGTGCCGAGGCCGATAAATCCCACTTGCATAGGTTCTGGTTCCCTAGAGAGCATGGCGCGTCCAAGTGGACGCGCGGTCCATGCTCTATCTTATTGATAGCGATCAAATTATCTAGTCTTAGGCGTTTCCGCCTAAGACTGGTTTGATCTAGTGTCGAAAATGGCGTTGAGCCAAGCTTAGGCCCGTGCGCGCCGGGCCGCCAGCGCTAGGTCGGGCCGGTCGCTGGTGAACGCGACGAGACCGAGATCGAGCATCCGCTCGATCGTCGGCGCGTCGTTGACGGCATAGGCCCCGATCCGGACGCTGGCGGCTTTGGCGGCGGCGACCATGGCGGCGGAAAGGTCGGGCGACCGGGGCGCGATCTCCGGCACGCCGAACGCCGCCGCGAGCTTGAGCGCGCTTTCGATGCCGCCGATATGCCGAAGCGTGACCGGGTTGATCAGCCAGATGGTCTCGCGTCCCGGCTCCGCCGCGGCCCGGAAGCGGGCGAGGGCGTCCAGCGAGAAGGCCGAGATCAGGGTGCGCTCCAGCATGCCGGCAGCTTGCAAGGCGGCCGCAACCTTGGCTTCGATGCCCGGATAGGGATCGAGGCGCGCGTTCAGCTTGATCTCAAGGCGGAGGTCGATCGCCGTCGGCCGGAAAATCTCGATCACCTCATCCAGCAGCAGCGGCCGATCTGCGGCCGTACCCTTGATGACGGCCTGGGCGATGTCGGCCCAGGCCATATCCATGATCGCGCCCTTGCGGTCGGTCATCCGGTCCAGCGTCGCGTCATGATGCACGACGAGGCGCCCGTCCGCCGAGACATGCACGTCGAACTCGACGAAATCGACCGGCAGCGCGGCGGCGCCCAGGAACGCCGTCCGGCTGTTCTCGGGCCAGATATCGGCGCCGCCGCGATGGGCTGCGATCAACGTCATGCGCCGAGAATCTCCCGGCGGACGATCGCCGCGCCGCCGGCCAGCGCCCTGAGCTTGGCGAAGGCGACGTCCCGGCCAAGGTACTTCATGCCGCAGTCGGGCGCCGCGATCAGCCGATCCGCCGGGATATGCTTCAGCGCCTGCCGCAGCCTGCCCGCCACGATATCCGGCGTCTCGACCAAACCTGAGCCAAGGTCCAGCACGCCATACATGATCTGCTTGCTGGGCAAGCGCGCCAGCACTTCCGGATCGAGTTTCGGCTGCGCGGCTTCGATCGAAATCGCCGTCGCGGCCGATGCGTCAAGCTCGGGCAGGAAGGAATAGCCCGAAGGCTTGTCGGCGACGACATAGGCATAGCCGAAACACATATGCACGATGGTCGGCCCTTGGACGCCGCCCAGCACATGGTCGATCGCCTTGACGCCGAAGCGGCGGGCTTCTTCCGGATGCGCCTGCAGGTGCGGCTCGTCGATCTGGATCACGTCCGCGCCAGCCGCCTTCATGTCGGCGATTTCCGCCTTGAGGGCGTCGGCATAGGCCATGATCAGGGCTTCCTGATCCTTGTAATATTCATCGAGCGCCATCTTCGCCATGGTGAACGCGCCGGGGATCGTCACCTTGATCGGCCGGTCCGTGTGCGCCCGCATGAACGCGACCTCATGGACCTGAACGGGCGTGCTCCGCCTAATCGGGCCGACCACCCGCGGCACGGTCGTCGGCTTGCCGGTGCGGCCGGGGACGACGCCCGGATTGTCGATGTCGATGCCGTCGAGCGCATTGGCGAAATGGTTGAAATAGCTCTCCCGCCGGACTTCGCCGTCGCCGACAATCGTCAATCCGGCGCGCTCCTGATCGTGGAGCGCGGTCAGGGCGGCGTCGTCCTGGGCCTCATCCAGCAGGGCCGCCGGCGGCCGCCAGACTTCCTTCATGCGCACGCGCGGCGGCCCGCTCCCCAGCAGGATCGTCTTGTCGACCAGCCATTCGGGCTGCGGATAGCTGCCGACCAGGGCGGTCGGGATCAAGGTTCCAAACATGCGCGCGCTCCCAGCGAGTGGACCAGTTGATCGACCATATTACATGGAAGCGCGAAGCCCGCGTTCGTCGGGGTCGCCGCTCAGATCAAACTCCATTCCGCTCATTATGCGCTCCATCAAATCAGAATGTCTTCCGCCCCGATCTGCGCGACCGTCACGCCCGTCAGCTTGATCGAGTCCGGGCCGGCGAGATCGATCAGCGCGCCGCCCGCGGCATCGGTCATCAGCGCTTGAACGGCGGCGAAGGTCGCGAAGTTGTGGGCGGTCAGGTCCAACAGGTCCTGCACGGTGCTGAAGTCCGTGATGCGGTCGTTGTTGTCCCCCGGCCGATGCACGAAGCGGTCGACGCCGAACTGGCCGGTGAGGAGATCGTTGCCTGCGCCGCCCGTGATCACGTCATCGCCGGAATTGCCGAAGATCCGGTCTGCCCCGGCGCCGCCGTCGATCACGTCGTTGCCGACGAGGCCGATGATTTTATCGTTGCCGCCCAGGCCCAAAATCACATCGCCGGAGGAGATCTTGTTCGCGCCCGTGATCCGGTCGGAGCCGTTGCTCCCGGTCAGGTTCAGGCCGACCGGCGCGAACTTCGCGATCAGGAACTCGACATTGTCCGGATTGACGATGTCGACCACGGTATTGATGCGGTCCTTCGTTCCGCCATTTGCGCTTTCCTGCACGATGTCGTTGACGTTCTCGACGTCATAGATGTCGTCGCCGTCTCCGCCAGTCATGACGTCCGCACCGCTGCCGCCGGTCAGTCGGTCTTCGCCCGCGCCGCCAATCAGCACATCGTCGCCGTTTCGGCCCAAGAGCGCGTCGTCGCCGTCGCCGCCGAAAAATCTGTTCGCCGCATTATCGCCGAGCATTTCGTCGTCGAACGCCGTGCCGGTGAAGTTTTCGACGCCGGTCGTCTGGACGATGGCCCGCAGCGCCCCGGTTCCTGCGTTCATGTCCGCCCCGTCACGGGTTGCGCGCAGGTTGGCCGAGCCAAGGTCGATGCGAATGGCCGAATGGAAGCCGGAGAAATCGCCGGTGTCGGAATCGGCGCCGCCATCCCAGACATCGAACTTCGTACGGTCGCCAGCGTCCTCGTTAAAGACCAGCGTGTCGTCGCCGTCCCCGCCGGCAATCGTATCCGCGCCAAACCGCCCGTTCAGGATATCGTCGCCGTCCCCTCCGTTCAGCACCGTTGCCCCATTGAGGCCGGCTAGTTGATCGTCGCCCGCGCCGCCGATCAGGCTTTGGAAGTTTTGGATGACGTCGAACAAATTATCGCCCGTCGCAATAACTATGTCGGTGGCGAGATCGATCGTCAGGTCAAATTGGTGGCTCGCGTAGGACAACGTATTGCCGCCGCCGCCTCCATCCAGAAAATCGAGCCCTTCGCCGCCTTCGATGATGTCGTCGCCCGCGCCGCCGGTGATCGTGTCGCTGCCGCCGGCGCCGCGAATGGTCTGGCCGCTATCGTCGCCCGTGATGATGTCGCCAAAGCCGCTGCCCAGAACGATTTCAAAGTTCGTGAAGCTGGCGAACCCGGCGCCGGTCAGGTCGAGCGGCGTCAGGGCGTCGAGCGGCGTCTGATGTTCGCTGAGGTCGAGGGTATCCGTGTCGCCCGCGCCGCCATCGAATGTTTCGCCCGCGATCGCGGCAAACACGCGAATGATGTCGTCTCCGGCTTCGCCCAACAGCGCGTCGATGCCGGCGCCGTCGCTATCGGTCAGGACATCGCCGCCGCCGCCGCCGCTGACGATGTCGGCGCCGCCGCCGCCATTCAGCGCGTTGGCGACGCCCGATCCTGCGATGACATCGGCCTGGTTGGTGCCGATCACGTTCTCAAAGCCGGAGAACTGCGCCGCGCCCTTGGTGAAGAATGCGGCGGCAAGGTCGACCGTGTCCGCCAGCGTATAGCCCGCGCTCTCGTTCGAGAGGTCGAGCGTGTCGACGCCCTGACCCCCCTCATATGTGTCGCCCTGGGCGTTGTGGACGATGATCGTGTCATCGTCGGCGCCGCCGTCGATAGCGTCGGCCGCGCCGTCCCGGTCGGTAATGATATCGTCGCCCGCGCCGCCATCGATCGTATCCGCGCCGAAATGCCCGTCGAGGATGTTGGCGCCGTCGGAGCCGATGATATCGTCGCCGAAGACCGAGCCTATGGCGTTCTCGAAGCCCGCGAACCGGGAGCCGTTGACGAATGCCGCAAGCGATAGATTGATCGCTTCCGCGCCGGAATACTCATCGACATTGGTCGATAGATCGATGGTGTCGTTGCCCGCGCCGCCGTCATAATTGCCGGAATTGACGGGCGTCACCCGGAAAATATCGTCGCCGTCGCCGCCGTTCAGCGTTTCCAGCCCGCTGTTCGACGCGTCGTCGTCAATGATGATGTCGTCCCCGTCGCCGGCATTGACGATGTCGACGCCGGCGCCCGCGTTGATCGTGTTGGCGCCAGCTGAGCCCGTGATCGTATCGCCTAGCGCTGTGCCGATGACATTCTCGAAATTGCGGAAGGTCGCGAATTGCACGAACTCGGCATCGACGCCGGAGAGGTCAATCGTGTAGGCCGCCGTTTCGTTGCTGACGTCGAGGGTATCGATATCCGCGCCGCCGTCGAAAACCTCATTTGTGAGCGCGAAGAATACGCGGACAAGATCGTCGCCGGCGCCTGCGTCTATCGTGTCGACGCCTGCTGCAATATTCGCGGAACCGTCGATAATCGTGTCGTCGCCGTTCCCGCCGAGGATCGTCTCCGCCGCCCCGCCGCCGGTGATCATGTCATCGCCGGAGCCGCCATTGATGCTGTTTGTCGCTGCGCCGCCGACAATCACGTCGCCGAAGATCGTGCCGATGGCGTTCTCGAACCCGGCGAACGTCGCGCCGTGGGCCGTAAAGCTTGCGCCGGACAGGTCGATGGCGTTGGCGCCGTCATAGGCCTGGCGCTCGCTCCGGATGTCGATGAGATCGATCCCCTGACCGCCGTCATAACTGTCGCCCGCCGTCGCGCCGACCACGATCACCCTGTCGTCGTCATCGCCGGCGTCGATTGAGTCTGCGCCTTCTGCGCCCGCGACAAAGTCCAGGTCGGAGATGATGTCGTCGCCCGCGCCGCCGGTGACATTATCATCGCCTGCGCCGCCATCCAGCACGTCGGCGCCGCCATTGCCGGCAATCTGATCGGCGCCCGCGCCGCCATCGACAATATTTGCGTCGGCGGAGCCTATGATGATGTCATCGCCCTGGGTGCCGATGGCGTTTTCAAAGTTGTCGAATGAAGCGCCGAAGTGTGTGAACGCCGCGCCGAGCAGCACATTGGTAGCGCCGGAGGCGTCCAGGCTGAAATCGATGGTGTCGATGTCGCCGCCGCCGTTGTAAACGTCCCCGGCGCTACTGAAGGCGGCGACGATCACATCGTCGCCCGCGCCGCCATTCAACGTATCCGCGCCCTGGCTGTCGCCCGCAATGCCATCGACCAGGCGATCGTCGCCGTCGCCGCCGTTAATCGCGTCATTGCCGCCGCGGCCGTCGATCGCATCGTCGCCCGCCCCGCCAGTGATGACGTCGTTGCCGCTCCGGCCGGCGACAGAGGCGTCGCCTGCGCCGGTGAACGTCATCTGCCCGTTCGTCGCAGCCATGCTGAAGGCGCCTGCGACCCCAGCCGCGAGATCGAAAGTCAGGTTGTTCTTTGTGACAGAGACGTTGTCGATGCCGACGACGTCCGCGTTCCGCACCTGGATCGTGTCGCCAGATGACGCCGCGTTAATCGCAGCGCCGATAGAGAGGAACTCATCGGCCGGCGGCGGCGCCGCTTGGTTGGCGGAGACATCGCCGACGTCGCCGCCCCGGAACAGGAACGCGGACCCGCCGCCGGCGCCCGCATTCAGGACTGGGTTCGCGAGCGCGCTGAAGGAATTGATGAACTGGTCCTGGCCGCCGATGCTCGCGTCCTCGACCGCGCCGAACAGCGTGTAATCGAGCGCGCCGTCGGATGCGAAAGCGCGCTCGTCATTGAAGCTGGCGCCGCTTGAGGCCGTATTCAGCGGGAAGATCGCGCCAAAATCGTCATAGCGGGCGACGGCCTGCTGGAATTCGGTAAATGTCGCGGTGATGCTTTCATTGGCGCCGCCTGTGCCGATGCCGATGTCCTGGTTGATGTAGCGGACGCCTTCGAACACATACTCCGCCAGACCTTGGAACCGGTCGTTGCCGCCCCAAATCTCGATCTCCAATGTCTGGGGCAGCGCGTCGCCGCTCGCCGCGAGAAACAGGTTCTGAATGCTTTCGTCGTCGAGCAGCCGGTTGATCACGAGTTCATTCGACTGCTGGGTCGGATCGAAGTTGAAGCTGGTGATCTCGTTCCAGATTGGATTGGCTGCGCCGTTGACGTTCATGAACATGCGGTACGGGTCCGCAAACACGAGCCCGGTATCAAGCTTCGACTGCCACGCTCCGCCGATGAGTCCCGAGGCGGCGGGATTGTCGAAGCCCTGGAATTGCGGGTCGTCGAAATCCATGCCGGTGAACGTGCCGCCCGCCAAATTGTAGGTCGCCGTTATAGTGCCGCTGCCGGTCCGGTTCCCGGTGGGATTGTCGCGGACGGTCCAGCTGAATTCATCGCCGAATTCCAGCCTGTAGCTGCGCTCGATGCCGCCGGCTTCATTCAGAACTTCGCCGGAAACCAATCGTGCGTTCGGCGCCGTGATTTCCCAGACGATATTACCGTCGCCGCCGCTGCTGCCGCCTTCCGGTCCGTGGTCGGCGGCGGCCAGGCGGGCATTGAATATGCCGCTCGCGCCGCCGGGCGTCAGGGCGTCAATCGCCAGCTTGTCGAGGCCGACCCAGTTCTGGCTGTCGGCGACGCTGATCGCGATGCCGTTGGCGAATGCGGCTGGACCGGCGCCTGCAGCGTCGAAGTCGAAGCTGTTGACCGCGAACCATGTATCGAAGGTCGAAAAAGCGAACGCTACATCGCCATCTCCGGAGTCCACGCCCTCCGCCTCGAAGAACAACTTCAAGCCGCCGGACCCATTCCCGAAATTGACGAGAGGGTCGTTGAAAATCGGCGTGCGCTTGAGGTCGCCGGTCTGCTCATCAACGGTCGCGTCGCTGGTAACCCCGGCGGGCTGCGGCAAGGCGCCTTTTGTATCGGCCGCAAGATCGAGCCGGATGCCGGCGCCGACGCCAACCGGCTGCCCTGCGTCGACGCCGATTGGCTCGAGTTTTGAAATGTCCACGAGGAATTCCTCGTAGACGGAAAAGTCGAGGCGCAAGGTTTCCTGGGCAAAAGACTGGCTGGCCTCGCCGCTGGTCCGGATGCTGGCGATCGTCGCGTCCACAAATTTGTAGTGCGCGATCGGCGCCCATCGGACGGCGAACTCGTCCCAGATTTCGATATGAACTTCCGCCTCGGCGTTGTTCGCCATGAGTTGAGCGAACTTTGCGGACGCTTCGTCGACTGGCCGGGTGATTGTGACGTTGCCGGAGATTGGCGAGAGGCCGGCCGCGCCGGCGCCATTGGCGTCGCGGCCGAAGGAAAAATCGAAATCTTCGATTTCGACCCAATCGGTCGCGCCGCCGGCCGTCGTGACGCGCATGAACGCCTGCTGGCCAAGATCGGCGACGGCGATGTCCAAGCCAGAGAGGTTGAAATCCCTGCCGACCACTTCAGGATTGTCGAAGGTCGCGCCGGTCTCGGTCAGCTTGAACGTCTGATTGGCTTCGCCGCCGGCCCGGATCGAGCCTTGGACGATGGAAAGTTCCTGGCCGGACGAAAGCCCGCGTGTAATTGGGTCCTCGAGCAGGTCAAAGGTTACGGATCGGACAGCGACGCCGTCATCGCCTAAGAGCCTGAATCAAAAGATCATGAAGGCTTGCAATGGGTTGCGATCCTTCG
>CALAHN010000031.1 GCA_937891825.1 uncultured Alphaproteobacteria bacterium | reverse complement strand
ACGGTGAATCACAACCTGCTGATATCGCTCAAACACTTTTCGGTCAGGCTCTTAATAAAAGTGCAGAGATAGAGTTTTTAAGAGTTGATTATGAAGATGTATACCCTGAAGTCGGAAGTAGAATGCTGACTCGTCTCATATCTGGAGAAAATATGGTAGATGGCTGGATTGTTGTACAGCCTAATGTATATCAATTTTCTGTCAATTACTGCGGTTCATTCCGCGTAAAAATACTATACAGAAACTATCTTGCAGCTGAAATATGCTGGGATACATAGATTTCTAGGTGATTTACTCCCATACAATCTTCTATATTTTCAGCAAGCAAGCGTTCATTTTATACAGATGAATTTCCCCCAAGCACCCCGCCCGCCCGCTTCAACGCCTTGTCGAGCGTCGCCATGGTGGAGGCGAGGTCTTCGCTGTCGTCGCGCATGAAGGCGCGGGCGGCGGCGGCGTAGATGGCCAGCACCGCCTTGGCGCGGATGAAGCCGATGGGGCCGTCGGCTGGGATGCCGGCGGCGCGGAGCATCCATTTGGCTGAGGTCAGCAAGGCCGGACCGGCGGCGAAGATCGTATCCAGGTCGCGAACGGCGCCGGAGGCCATGGATTTGAGCGCCGCTTTGTGCGGCCGCATCGCCTCGAAACGCCGCATAATGGCATCGAACAGCCGGTCGCGGCGGCTCTCCTCGGCGAGGCTCGGGTCGTCGCCTTGGAGCATCAATCGGTCGTGGCGATGGACCAGGGCCGCGATCAGGCCGGCCCGGCAGGGGAAGGCGTCATACGCTTCCGCCAGGCTGAGGCCGGCGCTGGCGGCGATCTCTGGCATCGTGACGCGCGGCCAGGGCTTTTCGGCCGCGAGGGCGAGGGCAGCGTCGAGCAGCTTGTCGGATGGCGTTGGTTTCGGCGTCGCTTTGCGGGCCATGGTCGGCCTCCCTTGCCACGAGCAGGCATGCGGATCAAATCTATGCCATGCAATATAGGCGAAACCGCGCGGGAGAGTAGCATGACCGCCCCATCGACCCCTGGCTTTGCGACGCTTGGCCTCGATCACATCGTGCTCCGCGTCGCCGACGTCGAGCGCAGCATCGCCTTCTATCGCGCTATCCTCGGCTGCCGGGAGGAACGGCGGGTCGCGAGCATCGGCCTCGTGCAGATGCGCGCAGGATCGGCGATGATCGACCTGGTTCCTGCCAAGGGCGAGCGAGCGGGGGGCGATCTCGACCACTTCGCGCTGCGCATAGCCCCCTGGGACGCGGACGCGATCCTGGCGCATCTCGAAGCGCACGGCGTCAAGGCCGAGGCGCCGGCGCTGCGTTACGGGGCGGAAGGCGAAGGCTGGTCGATCTATTTCGACGACCCGGACGGCCATACGGTCGAGCTGAAGGGCCCGCCCATCGCCTGAAGCTGCGGCCTTACCCCCGCGCGGCCTTCAGATATGCCCCGGCGCTTGCGCCCAGCAGGCGCGGCAGGTGGGTGTAGATATAGCGGCAGCCGGACTGGACCACGTCGGCGACGGCGTCGGTCGTCGCGGGCATGCCCGGCGCATGGCCGGCGGCGCGGATTTTCGCCAGCGTCTCCGCAATCGCCTTTGCCACGGGCGGCGCCTTCGGGTCGCCCGGAAAGCCCATGGACTGGGAGAGGTCCGAGGGGCCGATGAAGAACACGTCGACGCCCCGGGCCAGCAGGATGTCGTCGATATTGGCGACGGCCTCGGCATCCTCGATCTGGACGCAGACGAGCGAGGCGGCGTTCGCTTCGGCCACGAAATCCGGCATCTTGCCGCCAAGGCCCCAGCGGTCGGGCCGGGTGCCGGCGGCGAGGCTCCGCCGGCCTTCCGGCCCGAACTTGACCGCCTGGACGACGCGCTCCGCCTCCGCCCGTGAGGTCACGTGCGGCGCCTGGACGCCCATGACGCCCCTTTCCATCGCCGCCTGAATATCCGCGTCGCTGTTGCTCCGCGGCCGGGCGATGGCCGTGATTCCGGCCGCGTCCGCCGCCATCGCCATCAGCTCCAGATCGGCGAGGCCGATCGAGCCATGCTCGCAATCGAGCAGGACCCAATCGAACCCGGCATAGGCAACCATCTCGACGATCTGGGGCGATGCGAACATCACGGAGACGCCGAACGCCGGCTGGCCGGCCGCGATCTTGGCCTTCATGGCGTTCCGCATCGCTTCAGCCCCCCTTTGGTCCGCCCGCTTACTTCACCAGCGTATGGGCTTCGCGGAACGAGGTCTTCGTGTCCGCCAGTCGCCTCAGCAAGGCCGAGGGCGCCCAACGCTCGCCATACTGCTGATGCCAGGCGGCGATCTGGTTATAGACGTCCTGAACGCCCAGGCCGTCGGCCCAGAACATCAGGCCGCCGCGATAGCGCGGGAAGCCGAAACCGTAGAGCCACATGATGTCCACATCCGAGGCCCGGTAGGCGATTTTCTCTTCCAGGATCTTGCACGCCTCGTTGACGGAGGAGAACAGCAGGCGCTTCAGGATTTCATCGTCGGTGAAAGGCCGCGGCGTGTTGCCCATCTCCTCGGACATGGTCTTGATCAGATCGGCGACGACGGGATCGGGATGGGGCGTGCGGTCGCCCTTTTCATACTTGAACCAGCCGGCGCCGGTTTTCTGGCCGTAGCGGCCCATTTCGACCAGCTTGTCGGCGATGGGCAGCTTCCGGTAGTTCGGGTCCGCTTCCGCCCGGCGCTTGCGGCCGGCATAGCCGATATCGAGACCGGCGAGATCGCCGACCGCGAACGGCCCCATGGGATAGCCGAAATCGACCATGACCTTGTCGACCTGCTCGGGCATGCAGCCTTCCTCGAGCATGATGACCATTTCGGAATTGAAGGGCGCGCGGCTGCGATTGGCGAGGAAGCCGTCGCAATTGCCGCACGCCGCCGGGGCCTTCGCGATCAGCTTGCCGAGCGCCATGGTGGATGCGGTGACCTCGGGCTTCGTCTTCGCGCCTTTCACCACTTCCAGCAGCTTCATCACATTGGCGGGGCTGAAGAAATGCGCGCCGCCGACCTCTTCCGGCCGCGAGGTCGCCTCCGCGATCTGGTCGATGTCGAGCGCCGAGGTGTTGGAAAGCAGCAGCGCGTCCGGCTTCATCACCCGGTCAAGCTCCTTGAAGACCGCCTGCTTGACGCTCATCTCCTCGAACACCGCCTCAATGACGACGTCGCACTGGCCGATCTCGTCGTAACTCGTGCTTTTCTCCAGGAGCGCCATGCGCTCCTCCATCGCCTCGGCCGTCAAGCTGCCGCGCTTCACGCTGACGGCGTAATTGTTGCGGATGCGCTCGAAGCCTTTGTCGAGCGCTTCCTGGGAGGCTTCCAGGACCTTGACCGGGATGCCGGCGTCCGCGAAGCACATGGCGATGCCGCCGCCCATGGTGCCAGCGCCGACGACGGCCGCCGTCTCGATCTTGCGGATCGGCGTGCCCTTCGGCACGTCCGGCAGCTTCTGGGCCTCGCGCTCGGCGAAGAAGGCGTAGCGGAGCGCCTTGGACTCGTCGGAATTCTCCAGTTCGCCGAAGAGTTCCCGCTCCCGCAGCAGGCCCTCGGCGAAGGGCAGTTCGGTCGCGGCCTTGACGGCGGCGATGCAGTTATAGGGCGCGATCTGGTTGCGGGCCTTGCGGGCGATTTCCTGCTTCTTGGCTTCGAAGATATCCGGGCCGTCGGGCAGGGCAGCCGTCATCTCGCCGACGCGGCGAAGCGGCCGCACATCCGCGATCTCCTCGGCGAAGGCGATCGCCGCCTTCAGAAGATCGCCGTCGGCCGGGATCACCCGGTCGAGGATGCCCATGTCTTTGGCTTCGTCCGCCGGCACATGCCGGCCGGAGACGATCAGGTCGAGCGCCAGTTGCGGCCCGATCAGGCGCGGCAGGCGCTGGGTGCCGCCGCCGCCCGGCAGCAGGCCGATCAGGATTTCCGGCAGGCCCACCTTGGCCGACGCGACTGCGATCCGGTAATGGCAGCCAAGCGCGTTCTCCAGCCCGCCGCCAAGCGCGAAGCCATGGATCGCCGCGACGACCGGCTTGCCCGAAGCTTCCAGAACGTCATGGGTCCGCCGGGAGGGCCGCGGCCGGCCCTTGCCGAACTGGCGGATATCGGCGCCCGCAATGAAGCTGCGGCCGGCGCCGATCAGCACCATGGCCTTGACCGCGGGATCGGCATTGCCGGCATCGACCGCCGCCAGAATGCCTTCCGGCACGCCGGGCGAAAGCGCATTCACCGGCGGATTGTCGACGGTGATGACGCCGACGGCGCCGTGTTTCTCGAGCCGGACAAGATTGTCTTCGGACGTCATTGGGGCGGGTCTCCTCGGGGGGCGGGCGGCCTCTCCGGGCCGGCGCCGCTGGTTATGGGGTCAGACGCGGGCCAGGCCCGCAGATTGCGCCGGCCACGCTAAGCGAGATGGTTGCCGCGGGCAACAGAGCCGGGCGCGGAAGTGGGGCGCGGTCGCCGTCAGGCGAGCAGCGGGCGGACGAGGCGGCCGAAGCGTTCGGCTTCTTCGTCGTGCAGGTAGCCCGAGAGGCAGAAGCTGGAGCAGCCGGCGTCGATGAACTGGCGGAATTGATGGGCGACCTGGGCCGGGTCGCCGACGACCGCGACGCCGGCGCCGGGGCGGACGCGCGTCAGGCCGGTCCAGAGATGATCCCCCGCCCGGTCGCCATGGGCGGCCGCCAGCGCCTGGACGCGGCGGTTGGCCTCCGAGGTCGCGACCCGGTCCTTCAGCTTCGCCCGGTCGGCCTCGCTGGTTCGGGCGACGAGGCGTTCGGCGACGGCCCAGGCCTCGGCTTCGGTCTCCCGGCAGATCACCTGCAGGCGCATGCCGAAGCACAGGGGGCCGCGCCGGTCATAGTTCGCCGCGCGGGCATTCAGGTCCTTGATGTTTTCGGCGATGGTCTCCGGCAGGTCGCCCCAGAACAGATGCACGTCGGAATGCTCGGCCGAAATGTCGGCGGCGAGGTCGGAGCCGCCGCCCAGGTAGAACTTCGGATAGGGCTTCTGGAGCGGCTTCGGCGCGGCGCGGGCGCCGACCAGCTTGTGGAACCGGCCGTCGTAATCGACGCCGCCGGACTGGGTCCACAAGAGCTTCATGATCGCGGTTTCTTCCCGCATCAGGGCGTAGCGGTCTTCCTTGCCGTAAGCGACGCCTTCGCCCAGCACTTCCTTGTCTGCCTGGCCGGCGATCAGGTTGATGGCGATGCGGCCGCCGCTCATCCGGTCGAAGGTCGCGATCATCTTGGCGGCCAGGACCGGGTTCATGAAGCCGGGGCGGGCGGCGATCAACGGCTTGATGAATTTCGAATGGGCGGCGACGAAAGCGCCCGTCATGAACGCCTCCCAGCAGGTCTGGCCGACCGGAATCAGCAGATAGGTAAAGCCGGCAGCCTCCGCCGCCGCCACGACCCGGTGCAGCAGTTCCGGCGAAGGCGGAATGACGGCGGCGGCGTCATTGAAGGCCGTCGTGTCGCCGTGGGTCGGCAGATACCAACCGAATTCGACGTCGCTCATGGGGTCGCCTCCCGAAAAAAGCGGATGGAGTTCGCGCGGGCCGGCAGCATAACGCGGCCGCAGACCTTGAATACAGCCGCTATCGGGGATTAACTGCGCCCAATCAAGAAGACGCTTCCAGGGAAGAGAGTTCGCAGATGTCCGACACGTTGTTCGCGCCGCCCGCAGAAATCGCCAGGCACGCCTTGATCGACGCCGACGGCTACCAGGCCATGTACCAGCGTTCGATCGACGATCCGGAAACCTTCTGGGCCGAGCACGGCAAGCGCATCGACTGGATCAAGCCCTACAGCAAGGTCAAGAACGTCAGCTACGACGCCAAGGATCTCTCGATCAAATGGTTCGAGGACGGCACGCTGAACGTCTCCGCCAACTGCATCGACCGGCATCTGGCGACGAAGGCGAACGATGTCGCGATCATCTGGGAAGGCGACGACCCGGCCGACGCCAAGTCGATCACCTATCAGGACCTGCACGACGAGGTCTGCCGCCTCGCCAACGCCATGAAGGCGCGCGGCGTCGGCAAGGGCGACCGGGTCTGCATCTACATGCCGATGATCCCGGAAGCTGCTTACGCGATGCTCGCCTGCGCCCGCATCGGCGCGGTGCATTCCATCGTGTTCGGCGGCTTTTCGCCCGACAGCCTGGCGCAGCGCATCGACGACAGCAAATGCCGGATGGTGATCACCGCCGACGAGGGCCTGCGCGGCGGCCGGAAAGTGCCGCTGAAGGCCAATGTCGATGCGGCGCTGCTGAAGTGCGACAGCGTCGACACGGTCATCGTCGTCCGCCGGACCGGCGGCGCGGTCACGATGGCGGCCGGCCGCGACGTCTGGCATCACGAACTGTCCGCCAGCCAGGCGGCCGTCTGCCCGCCCGAGGAAATGAACGCGGAGGACCCGCTGTTTATCCTCTACACCTCCGGCTCGACCGGGCGGCCGAAGGGCGTGCTCCACACCTCCGGCGGTTATATCGTCTTCGCCTCGATGACCCACGAATATGTCTTCGACTACAAGCCGGGCGAGGTTTACTGGTGCACGGCCGATGTCGGCTGGGTGACCGGCCACAGCTATATCGTCTACGGCCCGCTCGCCAACGGCGCGACGACGCTGATGTTCGAAGGCGTGCCGAACTACCCGGATTCCAGCCGCTTCTGGCAGGTTTGCGACAAGCATCAGGTTTCGGTGTTCTACACGGCGCCGACCGCGATCCGCGCGCTGATGCGCGAAGGCGAAGGCCCGGTCAAGCGGACCAGCCGCAAGAGCCTCCGCCTGCTCGGGTCCGTCGGCGAGCCGATCAATCCCGAAGCCTGGCTCTGGTATCACCGGGTCGTCGGCGACGGCCGCTGCCCGATCGTCGATACATGGTGGCAGACGGAAACCGGCGGCATCCTGATCTCGCCGTTGCCGGGCGCGACGCACCTGAAGCCCGGCTCGGCCACCCGGCCGTTCTTCGGGGTCCAGCCGGTCATGGTCGACGCCGAGGGCAAGGTGCTCGAAGGGGCCTGCGCCGGCAATCTCTGCATCGCCGATAGCTGGCCGGGACAGATGCGCACGGTCTACGGCGACCACCAACGCTTCGTCGAAACCTATTTCTCCGCATATCCCGGCATGTACTTCACCGGCGACGGCGCCCGGCGGGACGAAGATGGCTATTACTGGATCACCGGCCGGGTCGATGACGTCATCAATGTCTCCGGCCACCGGATGGGCACGGCCGAGGTCGAAAGCGCGCTCGTCGCCCATGCCAAGGTCGCGGAAGCCGCCGTCGTCGGCGCGCCGCACGATCTGAAAGGCCAGGGCATCTATGCCTATGTCACGCTGAATGCCGGCGAGGAGCCTTCGGACGCGCTCAAGAAGGAGCTGGTGCAGTGGGTCCGCAAGGAGATCGGCCCGATCGCCTCGCCCGACTGGCTGCAATGGGCGCCGGGCCTGCCGAAAACCCGGTCCGGCAAGATCATGCGGCGCATCCTGCGCAAGATCGGCGAGAACGATTTCGGCAATCTCGGCGACACTTCGACCCTCGCCGATCCCCAGGTCGTCGACGACCTGATCGAAAACCGTCAAAACCGCTAGCGAAGGGCTGCTCTCATGACCGAATTGTCGAACACGGCGCGCGTCGTCAAAGCCAGCCCGAATGTCGGCGCTTTCATCGAAGGCGTCGACCTCTCGGAGGATTTCTCCGACCAGACGCTTGCGGTCATGCGCCAGGCGCTCGGCGACCATGGCGTGATTTTCTTCCGGGATCAGACCCTGTCGCCTGAACGGCATATCGCCATGGCGGAGCGCTTCGGCGGCGTCAATATCAACCGCTTCTTCGCCCATGTGGACGGCTGGCCCGCCATCGCCGAGGTCCGCAAGGAGCCGGAGCAGAAAGCCAATATCGGCGGCGGCTGGCACACCGACCATTCCTATGACCAGATCCCGGCGCTTGGCTCCATCCTGGTCGCGCGCGAAACCCCGACCATTGGCGGCGATACGCTTTTCGCCTCCATGTATGCCGCCTACGACACGCTTTCGGACGGATTGAAGGCGACGCTGGACGGGTTGAAGGCCGTGCATTCCAGCCGCCATGTCTTCGGCAAGGCGGCGCGCTACAAGGACCGCAACGAAGACCTGAACGGCCGGCTCGGCAATGAGGCCGCCGCGACCCAGGACGCCGTGCATCCGGTCGTCATCCGTCATCCGATCAGCGGCCGGAAGGCGCTTTATGTGAACCCCGGCTTCACCCTGCATTTCGAGGGCTGGACGGCGGAAGAGAGCCAGCCGCTGCTGGATACGCTCTACGCCCATGCCGCCCGCCAGGAGTTCGCCTATCGCTTTCAATGGGCGCCCGGCTCGATCGCGTTCTGGGACAATCGCGCCACCTGGCACATGGCGCTCAACGATTATCAGGGCGAGCGCCGGGTGATGCATCGCATCACCGTCGAGGGGGAGCCGATCGCAGCTTAAGTATTACTACGAGCTTAATCTGTCGTTAACCGAACGCTCCTAGCATTCGGAAGGGGCCTCTCCGACTCGCAGGGTCCGACCTTCCTGACAAGATGGATGACGAAGATGGCGCATATCCTGGTCGCGGAAGACGAGCCAACCGTGCGCAATTTCGTCGCCCGGGCGCTGACGCTGTCCGGCCACACCGCCCGCGCGGTCGAGGACGGCCAGCGCGCATTGGAAGCGCTCGCCGAAGAGCCCTTCGATCTCCTGCTGTCCGACATTGTCATGCCCGAAGTCGATGGCATCGCCCTGGCGCTTAAAGCCTCCGCCGACTGGCCGGAGATGCGGATTCTGCTGATGTCCGGCTACGCCCACGAGCGGCAGCGCGCCCATAACCTGGACCTGCTGGCCCACGCCGTCCTGCCGAAGCCGTTCGATCTCGCGACATTGCGCGAGACGGTGGACGCCGCGCTTGCCGGCGGCGCCGTCGACGCCATCCTCCGCCGCCGCGCCATCTGACGCCGCGCTGACTGGTCCACGACCGCCGCCGAAGCTTCGTCAGTCTGCCTCAGGCAAGATGCGTCGCAAGGATGTGGGCGCCGATCAACGTCAGGCCGAAGCCGCCCAGCGCCTCCGCATACCGGCCGCCGCGACTGCCGCAGAAGCGCCCCAGGCGCAGGCCCAGAAACGCCATCAGGAACGTCACCGCGCCGATCGTCAACGCCGTGATCAGGATCTCGAGGCCGAACAAGGCCAGGGTCATGCCAATGGCGGCGGCGTCGATGCTGGCGCCGAGCCCGGCCGCGAGCACCATCGGCCAGCGCGGGCTCGCGGCGGCCGGGCGGGCTGTATCGCCCGGATGGATGCTCTTCCACACCATGCGGGCGCCGAGGCCCGCCAGGATCGCAAACGCGATCCAGTGATCGACGGCGGCAAGCTCCGCCGCGAACGGCTGGCTGAGCGCAAAGCCCAGAAGCGGCGCCGTCGCTTCGAACAGGCCGAAGCTGAGGGCGATGCCCGCCGCCCGCCCCAGCGACAGCCCGGGAAACCGCGCGCCTTTCGCCACCGATACGGCGAAAGCGTCGGCGGACAAGCTGAACGCCAGGATCGAGGTCTGAAGCATGCTGGGCCTCTTGGCTTCGGCAGCCACGGCGACGCGCGCCGCGGCTGCTTGGGGAAGCTCAAGATATAGCCACGCTATCTTAAATTATCAATATATTTCAATAAGATAGAGCCTGTGCATCATTGTTCAGCCGCGGGTAAGAAGCGCAGCATTCGCTTTACCCGGCCTTCAACACCTTCAACACCCGTCCTGCTTCCAGGCCGGTTTCGTCCGACAGGCCGTTCAGCAGCATCAACCGGTCGACCGCGAACTTGGAGATATCCATCTGGTTGCGGGCGATGCTTGCGATCGTATCGCCCCGGCGCACGGTGTAGAGACGGATGCGCAACGGCTTCAACGCCGCGCGTTCCCGTGACGACATGGGCCGGAAGGACTGCGCGACATCGCGGAAATCATTGACGAGGGCGCGGGTCTGACTTGGCGGACTGAGGAACGCCAGACGGAAGATCTCGCCGCCCTGCCCGCGGATGGCGAGGAGGCGAACGTCCATCTGCTGGTTGTTCACCGTCGCCCGGCTGGATGCGGACGCCGACGCCAGGCCGTTCGTGGTCGAGGATTCCAGACCGGACAAGTTGAGGTTCTTGCCCCAGACATCCCGGATATAACTCGCCATCGAGCCATTGAAGCCCTTGGAGCCGGTATCGAAGATGATGGCGGCGCCGCCGGGGCCGTACGCCGTGACATTCCGGGGCGAATTGAACAGGGTGAACGAGTCCGGGACCTCATAGCGAATATTCAGGCCGACATGGGCGAAGACGCCGTCCCTGGCGTAGCCTTGCGATTCCGTATCGCCCCAGACCATGCCGTTGATCTCGTTGAGATAGCGCTGGCGGCCCTCGATCGGGTCCGCCACCTTCGTCTTGGACGCCTCGCGCCGGGCGCGGGCGACGCGGTCCGGCGTCGGCGGATGCGTGTCGAAATAGGAGGAGCCCTGGGGCGCCTTGCCGCGCAGCTTGGCCATCAGGGTCTTTTCCGCCTGCAGCTTGGCCAGGAATTCAGCCATGCCCTGGGGGTCGTAACCGGTGCGGGCATTGTAGCGGATGCCCAATTCGTCCGCCTCAAACTCCTGGTCGCGGCTATAGGAGGCGACGAGGCCCTGGGCGCCGACGCTCGCGACCTGCCCGACCAACTGGCCGGCCTGCTGGCCGCCGAACACCGCCCCCAGGATCGACAGGCCGACGACGCCGACCTGCGCCAGCGTGCCTTGCGCCTGGCGCTGGGCGCCGTGGCGGGCCGTCACATGGCCGATTTCATGGCCGACGACCGCCGCGAGCTGGTCTTCGTCCTCCGCCAGGGCCAGCAAGCCGCGCGTCACATAAACGTAGCCGCCCGGCAGGGCGAAGGCGTTCGTCACGTCGCTGTCGAGCAGCGTGAATGTCCATTTGATATCCGGCAGCTCGGACTTGGCCGCGAGCGTCTGGCCCACACGATCGACATACTGGCGGAGGCCGGCGTCCTGATAGGCGCCGCCGAATTGCTCCAGGACCTTCGGATGGTTTTCGGCCCCGACCTGCCTCTCCTCGGCCTGGGACATGAAGATCAGGTCCTGGCCGCCGGTTGCGGGATTGTCGGCGCACGCGCCGACGAGGCCCGCAAGCATCAGGGCTGAGACAGCGCCAGTCATCTTGCGGCGGAAAGGGGAGGTCTTCATGGTCATGGTCCTGCGGCCTCTATCTGTTGGGAACAGGCGATTTCAATAGTCGGGCCATTGTTATAGAACACCCAACCGCGGACACGCACGCGCCTGCCGACAAGTCCGTCGAAACCAAGCGCGTCGCGCTGCAGGCGCCGTTCTACCGCGCGCACAGCTTGCAGCGTGAAATCGTCGCGCCAATTTGCGGCGAAATTGAGGTAGCGCATTTTGCCGCCGCCGCCCGTCGCCGCTGCGACGCCTTCGACGATGGCGAAGCCGCGCGCCGGCATCGGCCGTTCGGCGTTCATGACCCGATAGTGCGGCAAGGCCCAGAGGCCGCGCCTGGCCGCGCGCGCTTCGTCCTCCGCCAGCTTGAGACGGCGCAGCCGTTCCGCCCCGCCGCGGGGGCACGCTTCGACGCGGCCATGGCCGTCGCCCAGCATCAACCCCTGCAGCCAGGCGCCGTCGGCCAGGCGCTCGACGTCCGCCGGTATGGCGCCCCAGCGGTCGGGCGCCTGAGTCAGGGGCTTGAAGGTCGCCTTCCGCCCGAGGATCGCGGCCTGCAGCGCCGCCCGCGCCGCGTCCGCCGCTGCGTCGGCGGCGCGGGCGTCGCCGTCATCCGCCGGATTGGGGGCGATCATGCCGTCCAGGCGCAGGCGACGGCCGTCGGCCAGCTCCAGGGTTTCCGCCGATGAAACCGCCACGATCACAACCGGATCGGCGGCCGCGGCGCGCGCCGCCAAGAAGATCGCCAGGACGGGTAGCCCGATACGCATGGTTTCAAGTATATCTCGAGCTTCGCGCTGCGGACCCGGTCGCTTGAAAAATTTCAGGCATGCCAGATTTTGCCGATGCGCTCCGCTGCCGGGAAGTCCAGTCCGCCGCCAATGACCATCCTTCGCCCGCCCCGCCAGGACCTGTTTCCGCCCTTCGACGCCAATCATGCCGGCTATCTCGATGTCGGCGACGGCCATCGGCTGTGGTGGGAGGAATCCGGCGCGCCCGACGGCATTCCAGTGGTTTTCCTGCATGGCGGACCGGGCGCCGGCTGCGCCCCGGCCTACCGGCGGTTCTTCGATCTCTCGGCCTATCGGATCATCCTGTTCGACCAGCGCGGCGCCGGCCGCTCCAAGCCCTATGCCGCGATCGAGGCGAATACGACCCAGTTGCTGATTGCCGATCTGGAAGCGCTTCGCCGCCATTTGCGTATCGACAAGTGGCTGACCTTCGGCGGCTCCTGGGGCTCGACCCTTGCGTTGGCCTATGGCGAGGCCCATCCGGAGCGGTGCCTGGGGTTCGTGCTGCGCGGCATCTTCCTCGGCACGGGCGAGGAGGTCGACTGGTTCCTGCGCGGCATGGCGAAGGTCTTTCCGGAAGCGCACCGGACCTTCGTCGGCCATATCCCGACAGCCGAACGCCGGGACCTCTTGGCCGCCTACTACCGCCGCCTGAACAGCGCCAACCGCGCCGAGGCGCTGGCGGCCTCTCGCGTCTGGGGGCGCTACGAATCGGTCTGCTCGACGCTTCGCCCGACCGATCTGCCGATCGGCGCGGACAGCGGAGAAAGCTTGCTTGGCATCGCCCGCATCGAAGCCCACTACTTCATGCAGCGCCTGTTCCTTGAGGACGGGCAATTGCTCAGGGATATCGGCCGGGTGGCGCATCTGCCCTGCACGATCGTCCAGGGCCGCTATGACATGATCTGCCCCCCCGCCAGCGCCGACGCGCTCGCCGAAGCCTGGCCGGGCGCGAATTATGTCATCGTCGACGACGCCGGCCATTCGGCGATGGAGCCAGGCGTGCGCGCCGCGCTCGTCCGCGCGACCGAGACCTTCAAGCTGCGGGCCAGATCAACCCCGCTTCTGGCGGAATCGCCAAAAGCGGGATAAGTCGATCGCTATCAATAAGATAGAGCATGGCGCGTCCAATGTCAGAGCGGCAGCGCCCGCGCGATCGTCCGAACCCGGTCCCACGCTTCCGTCACATGCCGCGCTTCCGTCGCGGTCTGGCCGATCTGGAAGCGGATCGTGAACTGGCCTTTCACCCGGTTCTGGGTGAGGTAGGTGAAGCCGTCGTCGTTGATCGCCTCCAGCAGCCGCCCGTTCAGCGCATCGAGGTCGCCGGCGCCCGCTGGCGCAAAGCGGAAGTTCAAGAGCGATAACTGCCGCGGCGCCATCAAGTCGAAGTCGGGCGCGGCCGCGATCCGGCGCTCCAGGTCTTCGGCCCAGGCGATATGATTGCGGATAATGCGCTTCAGGCCGTCGACCCCATAACTCCGGATCACGAACCAGAGCTTCAGGGCGCGGAAGCGCCGGCCAAGCGGCACGGACCAGTCCCGATAATCGATGACGGCGCCGTGCTCCCGGCTTTGCAGGAAGGGCGGCAGGATCGAGAGCGTGCGGATCAGATCCTCCGGCGCTTTGACGAAATGGGCCGAGCAATCGAAATTCGTCATCAGCCATTTGTGCGGATTGAAGACGAAGCTGTCGAAGCGCTCGACCCCCCGAAGCAGATGGCGATGCTCCTCCAGGATCAGCGCCGATCCAGCCCAGGCGGCGTCCACATGGGCGAAGAGGCCGTGCGCCTCCGCGATGGCGCCGAGCGCCTCCAGATCGTCCATCGCGCCGACGCCGGTCGCGCCCAGATTGGCGACGAGGCAGGCGGGCAGGCGGCCGGCCGCCTTGTCCGCCAGGATCGCGGCCTCAAGCGCCTGCGGACGCATGGCGAAGGTCTCGGGGTCGGTTTCGATCAGCCGGACGTTCTCGCGGCCGAGGCCCGCCACCTTGGCGCCTTTCTCCGTCGCGGAATGGGTCTGGTCGGAGGTATAGACGACGATGGCCGGCCCGCCCGCCATGCCGCTTTCGTTGACGCGCCAGCCCGTCGCCCGCTCCCGCGCCGTCAGGATCGCGCAGAGAATGGCGCTGGACGCGGAATCCTGGATGACGCCGTGCAGCCCCTCGGGCAGGCCGATCATCTGCCGGAGCCATTCGGTGACGCGGGTTTCAAGCTCCGTCCCGGCGGGCGACGTCTGCCAGAGCATGCATTGCGCGCCGATGGTCGCCGTCAGCATCTCCGCCAGCACCGAGGGCGGGCTGCTGTTCGCCGGGAAATAGGCGAAGAAGCGCGGGTGCTGCCAGTGGGTGACGCCGGGCAGGATATCCCGCTCGAAGTCGGACATGATGGCCGCGATGCTTTCCGGTCCCTGCGGCGGGCTTGCCGGCACGGTCGCGGCGACCGTGCCCGGCGCCGTCTGGGCGCGGACGGGAAAGCGCTCGACCCCCGCCATATAGTCGGCCATCCAGTCGACCATGGCGTGGGCATGCTGGCGAAACGCTTCGATTTCCATTCCGTTCGATCCCGCTATAGGCTCATCGCGAAACCATAGCAGCGACGGTCCTTGCATGCATATCGACACGCAGATTCGCGATATCCCCCTGGCGGATGTCGGCCCCGAGGCCGCGCGCCTCGAGCGGCTCGGCTTCGAGTGCCTCTGGACCTTCGAGGCGAAGCACGATCCCTTCCTGCCGCTCGGCTTCGCCGCCGCCCAGACCAGCACGCTGGAAATCGGGACCAATATCGCCGTCGCCTTCGCCCGCAGCCCCTATTCCATGGCGCAGGTCGCGTGGGACGTGCAGCGGGAAAGCCAGGGCCGGCTGCGGCTTGGCCTTGGCACCCAGGTGCGCGCCCATGTGGAACGCCGCCTCTCCATGCCCTTCGACCGGCCCGCCGCCCGCATCACCGACTATATCCGCTGCGTGCGCGCGATCTGGACGACCTTCCAGACCGATGTCCGCCCGGATTACCAGGGCGAGTTCTACCAGTTCCGCCTGATGAACCCGTTCTTCAATCCGGGCCCGGTCGCCAAGCCGGAGCTTCCGATCTATCTGGCCGGCCTGAACCCGCGCATGGCCCGCGCCGCCGGCGAAGCGGCGGACGGCTTCCATGTCCATCCCATGCACTCCCGGAGCTATCTGAACGAGGTCGTGAAGCCGGCCATCGCCGAGGGCGCGGCCATGGCCGGCCGCAGCCCCGACGCGGTCGAGCTTTATGCCCCGGTCTTCGCGATCTGGGGCGACACGGAAGCCGAGCGCGCCCGGGCCGAGGCGACCGTGCGCGAGCAGATCGCCTTCTATGGCTCGACGCCGAATTACCGCCGCCTGTTCGAACATCATGGCTGCGGCGAGCAAGCCCGCCAGTTGTCCCAGCACATGCGCAACGGCGAGTTCGACCGGATGCCGCGCCTCGTGCCTGACCATCTGATGGACGAATTGACGATTTCCGGCAACTTCAATGAATTGTCGGCGAAACTCGTCGCCCGCGCCGACGGCGTCCTCGACCGCGCCTCCCTTTACTTCCCGATTGGCCAGAACGACCCCGACCCGATGTGGGCGGCGTTCGTGGCGGGGTGTAAGGTTTAGGCAAAGCCGCTCGCGCCCGCCGGTCGCAGGCGGCACTTGGTCCCGAAACGACCGATAATTTCGGCGGAATGAATGCGATGAGCGCTGCTTCTGAATACCCGACCTATTTCCTGGAACAGGCGATCCGGACGTATATCGTCGGCAAGGTTGTCCTGGACATCGGGAGCGTCAATCACAGCTTCGGAAACTTTATCACGCGGAACTGGATTTTCGATTTTATCCTGAAGGAGGCGGCGTTCGTCCAAGGCATCAATATCGAAGCGGCCGAAGTCGAGAAAGCCCAAGCGGCCGGGTACAATATCCTATGCGCCGACGCCGAAACCTACCGCGCCGATCGCAAATTCGACGCCGTCCTAGCAGGAGACCTGATTGAGCATCTGAGCAATCCCGGCCTGTTTCTGCAATGCTCGAAGGCAAACCTGCTTCCCGGCGGCAAATTGATCCTGACCACGCCGAACACCTTCAGCCTGGAACGGCTATATCTGTCGTTTCTCCGCCTGACGAACGACCCGCAAACGCACCGGCTGCACGTCTGTTACCACACGCCGTCGACGCTGATCGCCCTGGCGAAACGCGCCGGATTCCGGCATGTCGCGACGGAGTATGTCAATCTCAATCTCGGCGGCCAGTCGCGTTTCATTCGTCTTTTGCTCAAACTGAACGGCGCGATCACCGCGGTTCTGCCAAAGTTCAAAATCACGATGATCATGGTGTTTGAAGCGCCCGATCTGCAGTGATCGGCGGCCGGCCGGCACTGGACGCCCGGCCAAAAGCGCAGGACAGTACCCAAATAGAATACGGCGCAGGGGAGCGTAAGACATGGCCAGAACCAAAGCGAACGGCATTGAGATCGAGTACGCGATTCGCGGCGACTCTTCGGCGAAGCCCTTGTTGATGATCAACGGCCTCGGCACCCAGTTGATTTCCTGGCCGGACGCCCTGCTCGACGGCCTCGCGGCGGCGGGCTTCCGGGTCATCGTCTACGACAACCGGGATTCCGGGCTTTCGACCGACTTCGACGCCTACGGTCCGGCCGACATTCCGGCCGCCTTCGCCGCCGCCCGCGCCAAGCAGCCGGTCAATGCGCCCTATAATCTGGAAGACATGGCGGACGACGCCGCGGGCTTGCTGGATGCGCTTGGGATTCCGGCGGCGCATATCGTCGGCAGCTCGAACGGCGGCGCGATCGCGCAGATCTTCGCCTATCGCCACAAGGCGAAGACCCTGTCGCTCGCCTCGATCATGGCGACCTCCGGCCGCCGCGGCCTGCCGCGCCCGACCGAAGCCGCGACCGCATGGCTGAACAAGCCGCGCAAGCAGAACGCCAGCCGCGAAGAGTTCATCGCCGAAGCGCTCGACACCGCCTCGGTCAACGGCAGCCCCGGCTTCCCCCGCGACGACGCCGCCCTGACCGCCCGGGCCGGCGCGCTCTATGACCGCGCCTACCGGCCCTTCGGCCACGGCCGGCAACTCCTGGCCTCGATCGCCTCCGCCGACGGCCGCGTGCCCCACCTGGAGACGATCGCGGCGCCGACCGCAGTCATCCACGGCTCGGACGATCCCCTGGTGCCTGTCGCCGCCGGCGAGGACGTCAGGAACACCGTTCCGGGGGCGACGATGACGGTCATCAAGGGCATGGCCCATGACTATCCGGCCGGCGCCGTGGGCGATATCGTCAATGCCATCAAGGCGAACGCCGCCCGCGCCAGCTAGCTCGCTGGCCTTCAGGCCGCAGCGCTGCTAAAACCCGCGCCTGCCCGACCCCTGGCGAAAGCATCGGCCATGCGCCAAGCGACCATTCAGCGGAAAACCCGCGAAACCGAGATCGCCGCGACCGTCAACCTGGACGGAACCGGCGTCGCGTCGATTGCGACCGGCGTCGGCTTCTTCGATCATATGGTCGACCAGCTCGCGCGCCACGGCCTGATCGACATCGACCTGAAGGCCACGGGCGACCTGCATATCGACGATCACCACACGGTCGAGGATTGCGGCATCGTGCTTGGCCAGGCGGTCGCGAAGGCGCTTGGGGACCGCAGGGGCATCCAGCGTTACGGTCAGGCCTATGTGCCCATGGACGAAACCCTGGCCAGGGTCGTGATCGACCTGTCGATGCGGCCCTTTCTGGTCTGGCGGGTCGAGATGCCGACGCCGAAGATCGGCGCCTTCGATACGGAACTCGTGCGGGAATTCTTCCAGGCCTTCGCGGTCGCGGCCGGCGCCACCCTGCATGTGGAGGCGCTCTGCGGGGCGAATTCCCACCATATCGCCGAAGGCTGTTTCAAGGCTCTGGCGCGCGCCCTCCGCGAGGCCGTCGCGATCGACCCCAGGCGCGGCGACGCCATGCCGTCGACCAAGGGCACGCTTGGGGGCTCGCTTTAGGCGATGGCCGGGACGTTTGTCGCCTATCGACGCTGGCGCGGCCATGACGGCCGGGCCGAAACGCTGGTCCTGAAGGACGGGTTCGTCTGGGGCGCAGCCTTGTTCGGGCCGCTCTGGGCGATGTATCACGGGCGCTGGCGCGCCGCGGCGGCGCTTGGCCTCGGCTGGGCCGTCGCGGGCGGGTTCGCGAGCCTGGCGGGCAATCCCGCCGGCAGCCTGATCTACATGATCGTCGCCTACTGGTCCGGCATGAGCGCACGCGGCCTCGAAGCGCTCTGGCTCAATGATCAGGACTGGCGGCTGGATAACGTCATCCTGGCGCGCAACCTGGATGTCGCCGAAGCGCAAATGATCGCCGACGACGCCAGCCGCTTCGTCGATGCGGAGCGCCGCTGGTGAAGATCGCCATCGTCGACTACGGCTCCGGCAATCTCAGGTCCGCCGAGAAAGCTTTCGAGCGCTCGGCCAGGGAAGCCGGGATCGCGGCCGAAATCGTCGTGACATCGGACGCCGACGTCGTCGCCCGGGCGGACCGGGTCGTTCTGCCGGGCGTCGGCGCGTTCCGGGATTGCCGCGACGGCCTCCACGCCGTGCCGGGCATGGCGGATGCGCTTGTCGTCGCCGTCCGCGAGCGGGCCGTGCCGTTCCTCGGCATCTGCGTCGGCATGCAATTGATGGCGACGACGGGCCTGGAGCACGGCGAAACGCCCGGCTTCGGCTGGATCCCCGGCGTCGTCGCGCCGATCGCCCCGAACGATCCCGCCCTGAAGATCCCGCATATGGGCTGGAACGCCTTGCAGGCGCCGCTTAAGCCCCATGCCCTTCTGGCCGGGATCGCGGCGGAGGATTATTGCTATTTCGTCCACTCCTTCGCGTTGACCGCGAACGACGAGGCCGACGTGCTGGCCAGGGTCGATTACGGCGGCCCCGTGACGGCGATGGTTCGGCGTGACAACATGGCGGGAACGCAGTTTCATCCAGAGAAGAGCCAGCGGGCGGGCCTCCGCCTGATCATGAATTTCCTAGAATGGGAACCTTGATGCGATGACCGGCGCGAGCGCGCGTGTCCTGATGGTCGAGAAGCTGAGCGAGTCAGACGTGGCGGAGCTGTGCGAAGCCGCCAGCCTCGCCATCCTCGACGGCGGCGGTTTCGGCTGGCTCGAGCCGCCGCCCAGGCAGACCCTGGAAGCCTATTGGCGCGGCGTCATGCTGGTGCCGGAGCGCGAACTGTTCATCGCGCGGCTGAACGGGGTGATCTGCGGCTCGGCCCAACTGGTGGCGCCGCCGCGCAACAACGAAGCGCAGAAGCATTCCGCCAACCTGCAACATGCCTTTGTCGCGCCCTGGGCGCGCGGCCATGGCGCCGCCCGCGCCCTGACCCGGGAAGTCGAGCTCCGGGCCCGCAAGCGCCGCTTTCGCGTCCTGAACCTCGATGTCCGCGAAACCCAGCAGCGCGCCATTCACCTCTACAACGAGCTTGGCTTCATTCACTGGGCGACCCACCCCCATTACGCCTTCGTGCGGGGGGCCTGGACGCCCGGCCTGTTCTTCTACAAGAATTTGCTCGAAACCGATCCCCCGCCAGCAGCAGACCCCGCCCAAACATGATTCTGTATCCTGCAATCGACCTTAAAGGCGGCCAGTGCGTCCGCCTGTTGCGCGGCGACATGGGCAAGGCCACCGTCTTCAACGAAAGCCCGGCCAATCAGGCGCGCGCCTTCGAGGCCGCCGGCTTCGAATGGCTGCATCTGGTCGATCTCGACGGCGCCATCGAAGGCGAGGCCGTCAACGGCGACGCCGTCCGCGCCATTCTGGCCGCCACGTCGCTGCCGACCCAGCTTGGCGGCGGCATCCGCGACATGGCGGGCATCGAGCGCTGGCTCGAAGCCGGGATCTCCCGCGTCATCCTGGGCACCGTCGCCCTGACTGATCCCGAGCTGGTGAAATCCGCCTGCCGCGCCTTCCCCGGCAAGATCGCCGTCGGCATCGACGCCCGCGGCGGCATGGTCGCGGTCAAGGGCTGGACCGAAACCAGCAGCATGCGCGCCATCGAGCTGGCCCTGAAATTCGAGGATGCCGGCGTCGCCGCCATCGTCTTCACCGATATCGACCGCGACGGCGCCATGGGCGGCGTCAATGTCGATGCGACCGTCGATCTGGCGTTTGCGCTGTCGACGCCGGTGATCGCCTCGGGCGGCGTCTCCAGCCTGGACGACCTGACGCGGCTGAAGGCCGAGGAGAAATCCGGGATCGAAGGCGTGATCGTCGGCCGGGCGCTCTATGACGGCGTCTTCTCGGCCAAGGCGGCGCTCTCCATCCTGACGACGCCATGCTGACCACGCGGATCATCCCGTGCCTGGACGTGCATGGCGGCCGGGTCGTGAAGGGCGTCAACTTCGTCAACCTCGTCGATGCCGGCGATCCGGTCGAGCAGGCGCGCGTCTATGACGCCGCCGGCGCGGACGAATTGTGCTTCCTGGACATCACCGCCAGCCATGAGGGCCGCGACACGCTCTACGATGTGGTGCGCGCCACCGCCGAGCAATGCTTCATGCCGTTGACGGTCGGTGGCGGCGTCCGGACGGTCGAGGATGTGCGCAAGCTGCTGCTCGCAGGCGCCGACAAGGTTTCGATCAATTCGGCCGCCGTCGCCAATCCGGACTTCGTCGCCGAAGCCAGCCGCAAATTCGGGGCGCAATGCATCGTCGTCGCCATCGACGCCAAGCAGGCCGGGCCTGGCAAGTGGACGGTCTACGTCTATGGCGGCCGCCGGGACACCGGCCTCGACGTCGTCGAATGGGCCAGGCGCGTGGTCGCGCTCGGCGCCGGGGAAATCCTGCTGACATCCATGGACCGGGACGGCGCCCGCACCGGGTTCGACCTGGCCTTGACCCGCGCCGTCGCCGACGCCGTTCCCGTTCCGGTGATCGCGTCAGGCGGCGTCGGCACGCTCGACCATCTGGTCGACGGGGTGCGCGACGGCCATGCCTCCGCCGTCCTCGCCGCCTCGATCTTTCACTTCGGCGAGGTCGATATCGGCGAGGCGAAGCGCCACATGGCCGCCGCCGGGATCGCCATCCGCCCGAAAGACTGATCGCCGCGTCTTCCCGCCCGTTGGGCAATTGCTTTTCCCCAGGAAACGCTGGCGCTGGACTGCTTGCCGGGCTATCTTGTCGGGTGATTTCGAGGCGGGCTTCCGGGGCATATCTTGGGGGCTGGCCGCATTGGCGTCCCTAGGGGTTGGCGTCGCAGGTTTGAAGGCGGGATTTAGCATGAAGTTGATGATCGATCGGAACGCGCTGCTCCGCACGCTGTCCCATGCGCAGAGCGTCGTGGAACGCCGGAATACCATTCCGATCCTGGCGAACGTCAAGCTCGATGTCGCCAACGGCCAGCTTTCGGTCGCTGCGACGGACATGGAAATCGGCCTCGTGGAGATCACCGCCGCCGATCCGGCGTCGGAATCGGGCTCCGCGACCGCGCCGGCCCACACCTTGCATGACATCGTCCGCAAACTGCCCGAAGGCTCACAGGTCGAACTCGTGCTGGACGCCGAGGCCGAACGGATGATCGTCCGCGCCGGCCGCTCGACCTTCCAGCTTGCCGTGCTGCCGACGGCGGACTTCCCCTCCCTCGCCGACGGCGATATGCCCGTCGGCTTCAACATGGCCGCCCGGGACCTCCGCCTGTTGATCGACCGCACCCGCTTCGCGATCTCGACCGAGGAAACGCGCTACTACCTGAACGGCATCTACCTGCACCCGGCCGAGCATGACGGCGTGTCCGTGCTGCGGGCGGTCGCGACCGACGGCCATCGCCTGGCCCGCGCCGAAGCCCCCCTGCCTGACGGCGCGGCGGAGATGTCCGGCGTGATCGTGCCGCGCAAGACCGTCGGCGAACTGCGCAAGCTGCTGGACGAAGCCGGCGACGGCGACGTCGCGGTGAGCGTGTCCGAGACCAAGATCCGCTTCACCATGGATGGCGTCATCCTCACGTCCAAGCTGATCGACGGCGCCTTCCCGGACTACGAGCGGGTGATCCCGGTCGGCAACAACAAGTTCGCCCAGCTCGACCGGCAGGCCTTCAAGGATGCGGTCGACCGCGTCTCGACGATCTCCACGGAGAAATCCCGCGCGGTCAAGCTGGCGCTGCAGCCGGGCACGATCACCGTTTCGGCCAGCAACGCCGAAGCCGGCGCCGCCTCCGAGGAGATCGAGGCCGATTACGACGACACGGCGATGGAGATCGGCTTCAACTCGCGCTACCTGCTCGATATTGCGAACCAGATGGAAGGCGATATCGCGGAACTGGCCTTCGCCGACCCGGCCGCGCCGACGATCCTGCGCGACAAGGCGGACGCGAGCGCGCTCTATGTGCTGATGCCGATGCGGGTGTAGCGGTTGTCCGCACCTGCCCTCATGCGCCGCCAGCCCCGACTGGCGCCCGGACCCGACCGGGCCGCGGGATGCGCCCTGCGACGCCTGACGCTGACGAACTTCCGGTCTTACGGCGATTTCCGGCTTGAGACCGAGGCGGCGGCTGTCGTGCTGACCGGGCCGAACGGCGTCGGCAAGACCAATATCCTGGAAGCGATCTCGCTGTTGACGCCGGGACGCGGGCTGCGCGGCGCGCGGCTGCAGGCGATCGGCCGGCGCGACGGACCCGGCGGCTGGGCCGCGGCGGCGACGGTCGAGGGCCCGCTTGGAACCGCCATGCTTGGCGTCGGCGCGGACGCTGTCCAGGACGGCTCGAGCCGCAAGGTGCAGGTCGATGGCGAGCCGGCGAAAGGCCAGACCGCGCTGGCGGAACGGCTGGCCGCTGTATGGCTGACGCCGCAGATGGACCGCCTGTTTGTCGACGGCGCCGACGAACGCCGCCGCTATCTGGACAGGCTTGCCGCAACCTTCGATCCAGCCCATATCGGACGGACGACCGCTTATCGCAACGCCATGCGCCAGCGCCTGGCGCTGCTCAAGGAAGGCGGCGCCGACGCCCGGTGGCTTGACGCCCTCGAGGCGGAGATGGCGGCGCGCGGCGTCGCTGTCGCGGCCGCCCGCGCCGAAGCCGCGCACCGGCTGGACCATGCGGCGGCCGACGGCGTCACCGCCTTCCCGCGCGCTGCGGTGCAGGTGGTCGGTCTGGTCGAGGATCTGTTGGCTGACGGGCCGGCGCTGCGGGCCGAGGATGCGCTGCGGGCGAGGCTCGCCGCCGACCGCCGCCGCGACGGGGACGCCGGCGTGACCGATGCCGGCCCGCACCGGAGCGACATGGCCGTCGTCGACCGCGCGTCCGGCATGGCCGCCGCCGACGGCTCGACCGGCGAGCAGAAGGCGCTGCTGGTCTCGCTGACGTTCGCCGCCGCCCGCATGGTCGCTCGCGCCATCGGCATGGCGCCGCTGCTGCTGCTGGACGAGGCGGCGGCGCATTTCGATCCCGTCCGGCGCGACGCCCTCTTCGATGAGGCGCTGGCGCTCGGCGGGCAGTTATGGGTCTCCGGCGCGGACGCCGGCCAACTGGCGCCGCTATCCGGCCGGGCCGACTGGCTGACGCTTGGGCAAAGCGGCGACCGCGCCATCATCACATGAGTTTCAAGTTCAAGGGCGAATGACAGATGTCCGATAACGATCCGACCATCGGCGGGGAAAGCTACGGCGCCGACAGCATTCAGGTGCTGCGCGGCCTGGAAGCCGTGCGCAAGCGGCCCGGCATGTATATCGGCGACACGGACGACGGCTCCGGCCTGCATCACATGGTCTATGAGGTGGTCGACAACGCCATCGACGAGGCGCTGGCGGGATATTGCGACCAGGTCGACGTGATCCTGAACAGCGACGGCTCCGTCACCGTGCGCGACAACGGGCGCGGCGTGCCGGTCGACATCCATGCCGAGGAAGGCGTATCGGCGGCCGAGGTCATCATGACCCAGCTCCATGCGGGCGGGAAGTTCAACCAGAATTCCTACAAGGTTTCGGGCGGCCTGCACGGCGTCGGCGTTTCGGTGGTGAACGGTCTTTCGGAATGGCTGGAAATCCGCATCTGGCGCGCCGGCAAGGAGCATTGGATGCGCTTCCAGGACGGCGAGCCCCAGGCGCCGCTGGCGATCGTCGGGGATGCCGTCGGGAAGTCGGGCACCGAGGTGACGTTCAAGCCGTCCGCCAATATCTTCACCATGACGGAGATGGATTTCCCGACGCTGGAACGCCGCCTGCGCGAGCTCGCCTTCCTGAATTCCGGCGTCCGCCTGATCCTGACCGACGGCCGCGGCGCGGAAGACAAGCCGGTCGAGCTCTATTACGAGGGCGGGCTGGGCGCCTATATCGCGTTCCTGGACCGCAACAGGAAACCGCTGATCGAAAAGCCGATCGTCATCCTGCGCGAGAAGGACGGCATCACGATCGAGGTCGCCATGCAGTGGAACGACCAGTTCCACGAGACCATGCTGTGCTTCACCAACAACATTCCACAGCGCGATGGCGGCACCCATCTTGCCGGCTTCCGGGGCGCCTTGACCCGCCAGATCAATTCCTTCGCCGACACCAGCGGCATCGCCAAGCGCGAGAGGGTTTCGCTCTCCGGCGAGGACGCGCGCGAGGGGCTGACCTGCGTGCTTTCCGTCAAATGCCCGGACCCGAAATTCTCCTCCCAGACCAAGGATAAACTCGTCTCCTCCGAGGTCCGGCCCGTGGTCGAGAGCGCAGTCAACGAAGCGCTTGGCCAATGGCTCGAGGAGAACCCGACCGCCGCCAAGATCATCGCCCAGAAAGCCTGCCAGGCCGCCGCGGCGCGGGAAGCCGCGCGGCGCGCCAGGGAGATCACCCGCAAGCAGGGACCCAGCATCGCCTCGTTGCCCGGCAAGCTCGCGGACTGCCAGACCAAGGACCCGACCCGCGCCGAAATCTTCATCGTCGAGGGCGACAGCGCCGGCGGCTCCGCCAAGCAGGCGCGCGACCGGGGCTATCAGGCGATCCTGCCGATCCGCGGCAAGATTCTGAACGTCGAGCGCGCCCGCACCGACAAGATGCTCAATTCCGCCGAAATCGGGACGCTTATCACCGCGATCGGCGCCGGCATCGGCGCGGACGGCTTCGATGCGGAGAAGTGCCGATACCACAAGATCGTCATCATGACCGACGCCGATGTCGACGGCAGCCATATCCGCGCGCTGCTGTTGACGTTCTTCTACCGCCAGATGCCGGAATTGATCGAGCGCGGCTGGCTCTATATCGCCCAGCCGCCGCTGTTTCAGGTCAAGCGCGGCCAGCGTTCGGTCTACCTGAAGGACGAACGCGCGCTGGAAGACCATCTGATCGATCTCGCGGTCGAAGTGGGCGTGCTCACCCTCTCCAACGGCGAGCAACGGGCGAGCGCCGATCTGCGCGCCCTCGCGGCCCAGGCGCGCGATCAGGCCCAGGTGATCCAGAGCCTCGGCGATATCGTCGGCGACGGCCGCGTCGCGGAACAGGCGGCGATCATCGGCGCGCTCGATCCGGCGCTGATCACGGACGTCGCCATCGCGACCGAAAAGGCGGAAGAGATCGCGGCGCGCCTGACCGCCCAGTCGGGCGGCGGCGGCGGCTGGCGCGGCGAAGGCTATCCGGACGCGGCCGGGCAACCGGGCCTCCGCCTCTACCATCTCTTCAATGGCTATGAAGCGATCTACGAAATCACGCCGCGCTTGCTGCGGAGCCAGGAAGCCGCCCATCTGAACGCGGTGCGCGAGCGCCTGGGCCGGCTCTACGGCGAGCCCGCGACTTTCGTCGCCAAGGACCGGGAGACCAAGATCTCCAGCCCTAGCGCGCTCGCCCGCGCCATGCAGGAAGAAGGCCGCCGCGGCCTGTCGACCCAGCGCTACAAAGGCCTTGGCGAGATGAACCCAGAGCAGCTTTGGGAAACGACGCTCGACCCCGAAGCGCGGACCCTGCTCCAGGTCAAGATCGCCCATGCCGAAGAAGCCGGCGACGTGTTCTCGACCCTGATGGGCGACGAAGTCGAACCGCGCCGCGCCTTCATCCAGGAAAACGCCCTGAAGGTCGCCAACCTCGACGTTTGAGGGCGAGGGGGCGGGGCAGGCGGCAAGCCGCTCCGCCGCCCCCACCCGCCGCCGGCGGGCGAACTATTGCGCCCGCGGCGCCTGGCCTTCGGGCGCGGCCGGGCGCGGGGGCGGGGGCGTTTCGACGAGGTCTTCGGTCGTCGCGGTCAGGCGTTTGGTTTTGTAGTCGGTCAGGCGATAGGCCCAGCCGTCGACATTCTTCGCGATCGCCGCGATTTCGGCCGCGACCGCTTCGACCGACTTCATCTGGTCGGCGATCCGGCCTTCCTCGGAATCCTTGCCCTTCTCGGCTTCGATGAACGCCTCCAGGCCGGGCGTGCGGTCAGCGGCTTCGGCGGCGATGGTCGTCCAGATCTTGCCGTCCGCCTGCGCTTCGGCGCGGAAAGTCAGGCGCAGGCCGTCGAAGGTCTCGAAGACCGTGACGACCGGCTTTGTCAGCGCGATCTGGCTCGCGGGCTGCACATCGTCCAGGATCAGGAAATCCGGCAGGCGGACGACGCTTGCAAGCTCATGGTCCGGCTTCGGCGCCATGCCTTCCGGGATCGCCGCGCCAAGGCTGTATGACGCCATGTCCGGCGTCGCCTTCGCGATCAGGACCATCTCCGCGACCGCGCCGCCGGCGGCGGCTGCGTCCGGCGCCGGATGCTGCACGCGGACAGAGCGCATGCGCCGACCGTCGATATTCACCACGTTCCGGTCGATCAGGTCCATCAAGCGGCGCTGCGGCTTGAAATCCTCTTTCGTCAGCCAGGTCTGGTCTTCGCCCCAAAGCCGGACGAAGGCGCCGCCGCCCTGGATTTCGGGCCGGTTCAGGCCGACGACCACATCGAGGACGGGTTCGTCCTTGGCTTCCAGCGTGATCCGGGTCGCCAGCGACATCTCATTGGCGGGATCTTCCAGGTTGAGACGCGCATGGTTCTCCGCCTTCGCGGTCTTGGGCTCGATCTTCTCCAGGGTCGCCGCGGCCTTCAGCAGCGTCCGGACCCGCTCCTGATTGGCGCGGTAGCCGAAATGCTCCTGGATCGCCCATTGGCCGTCGGCGCGCTTCAAGGTCAACACGCCGCCTTCCTGGCTTTGCAGGCGCGCCTCGTCCACGTCGTTGATGCGGACCTCGAGGCCGGGCGTCAGCGGGCCGGGCTGGAAAGCCTCGACCTGCAGGGCCTGGCGTTCCTGCCCGAAATAATAAGCGGCGGCGCCGATGCCGAGCACGATCGCAGTCAGGAGCGCCAGAAGACGAACGTTCATAGCTTCAATCCTCAGCTTAGGCGCGGACGTTGCCCGGGAAATTCGCCTGAAACGACTTGCGCGCGCGGCTGCGGGCGAAGGCGCCGACGAGCGCCAGGAAGGCGACGATCAGCGGCATCCCGGCGATGTTGATCGCCTTGATCCAGCCGTTCAGTTCCTCCACGTCGGAGCGGAGCGCGAACTGCACGTCGCGCAGCTCCTTGCGGACGCGCAGCATCTCATCCTGGAAGGACTTGATTTCGGCGCGCTGCGCATCGGACAGCACCAACTGGGTTTCGCCCGCCGCATTGGTCGCCTGCTTGACCTGACCGAGCTTCTGCTCGGCTTCCGCCAGCCGGGTCAGCAGTTCCTGCTCCTTGGCGCGAAACGCCCGCTCGGCGCCGCGCTCGATCTCCTGGATCATGGTGAACGGCCGCTGGAAGCCGCCGCGGCTGCGCAAGCCGATCAGATCGGACGAGCCGGTCATGTTCTCCAGCAGGTTCTGGAAGAAAGCGCCATTGCTGGCGGTCGGCATGGCGATGCGCTGGCCGAACAGGTCCTGCACCCGCACCCAGAGGCCATCGGCCAGCATGTCGACGTCCGCGGTCAGGACGACGGCGACCGATCCCTTGGACGCGCTCAAGTGCTTCGCCTTCAACTCCTCCCACTTCGCGGCCGCCGCGGCTTTCTTGTCGGCGGAGGCGTCGTCGTCCTTCATGTCGATCGGCTGCGGCGGACCGTCCGGAAAGGCGGTCCTGGCGGTTCCGGTCAACCGCGCCGAAATCACCTTGACGCCGTCCGGCTTCATATCGTTGGCGATGCCGACGATATCGGGCTTGCGGCCCTGGATGCGGCTGACGGAGACGATGCCGCCCTGGTCGGAGGTCCCGATCAGCGGCTCGACCGTCAGGCCGCCTTCCTTGGCGACGATATGGCCGGGCGACGCGATGCGGAACACCTCGAGCTGGCTGGTCGCGATGTCCGTCGTGGAGAAATCGCTGTTGCGGAGCTGCATCCACAGCGGATACAGCACGGCCTGCACGCGGGTGCGGCTTTCGTCGGGCGCACGCACCTTCTGGCCGTTCTTCAGGTCGCCGACCACATCGTCGGCCGGCACGTCGACGCCCCAGGCGTCGAACAGCGTCTGCATGTTGCCGGTCGAGCCGAAATCGACCTGCTGGGCGCCGCTGGCGGATGTCGGCGGCCGCGAGGCGTCGGCCTCGCTGTGCGGGTCGACGAACACGATCAGCTTACCGCCGTTCAGCACATATTGATCGATCGCATAGAGCGCGAGGTCGCTCATGAACGGCGGATGGATCAAAGCCAGAAGTTGCAGGTCGTCCGGCAGCTTCTGGGTCAGGGGATCGATCTCCTCGAGGTCGAAGAGATTCTGGGCCTGGGCCCAGACCATCCAGCTATCGTCCGGCCCGGTCGGGGCGCCGCGGGCGAGTTGCGAGCCCGAAAGCGGCAGCTTGGTGATGACGCCGACCTTCGGCTTGTCCGGATTGGCGAGGCCGTAGACCATGCGCGCCAGATCGTATTCCAGGAATTTCTCGCGCTGCTCGTCGAAGAACGGGATCGCCAGTTGATAGTCGGTGGAGTTGGAGCCGGCCAGGCCGAAATACACGGTCTCGCCGGTCTGATCGACCGGAACGCCCTTCAGCCCGAAGGCGACGGCGCGGTCTTCCTCATCGGTGAACGGCAGCGGATCCAGCACTTCCAGGCGGATATTGCCTTTGCCGCGCGCCGCGAATTCTTCCAGCATGTCCTGGACGCGATTGCCGTAAATGCCGATCTGCGGAATTTCCCGGGCCAGCCGGTCCGAGAAATAGAAGCGCAGCGTGATCGGCTCGTCGATCGACTGAATCACGTTCAGCGTTCCGGGCGACAGGGTGAAGAGGCCCTGGTCGGTCAGGTCGACACGGGCGGTCTTCAGGGCGTTATTCGCCAGAAGCACCGTCGCCACGAAACCGACGGCGATCACCAGAAGGAAAACCGCGGCGAGCGCGCCGCTGCGGGCTTTTGCGCCAAACATATCCGTCATCCCGCTTTCTTGTAGTCGACCAGCACCATCGTCGCCAACAACCATGCGACGATCAGCGCCACGAAATAGGCGAGGTCCTTGAAGGCGATCATGCCTTTCACGATCTGATTGAAGTGCGGCAGCACCGAAACGCCCGCAATGCCGTCCAGCACGGACTTGGAGACGAACTCGGCGACCAGATCGCTGAGGAATCCGGCGCCGCCGGCCGTGAACAGGAATGCGACCGTGACCGTCAGCACGAAGGCGATCACCTGGTTCTTGGTCGCGGCCGACAGGCAGGAGCCGATGGCGAGATATCCGCCTGCCATCAGGAAGGAGCCGAGATAGCTCGCCAGGATGACGCCGTTATCCGGCTCGCCCAGCACATTGACCGTAACCCACATCGGGAAGGTCAGGACGAGCGCGAGGCCGAGGAACATCCAGGCCGCCACGAACTTCCCAAGCACGGCCGCCCAGAGCGGGATCGGCAGGGTCAGGAACAGCTCGATCGTGCCCTGCCGCCGTTCTTCCGCCCAGAGGCGCATGGAGAGCGCGGGCGCGAAGAACAGGTAGAGCCAGGGATGGAAATTGAAGAACGGCTGCAGGTCGGCGTTGCCGCGTTCCAGGAAATAGCCGATGAAGAACGTGATCGCGGCGACCAGCGCAAGGAAAATAATCAGAAAGATCGCCGCGACCGGGGTCGCGAAATAGCCCGCGAACTCACGTTTCGCGACAGTGATCAACGCGCCCATCAGGCGGCCTCCTGCTCGGTTCCGCGGGTCAACTGGCGGAACAGGTCTTCCAACGCGGCTGCTTCGGGGCGGATCGAAATCGCCTCGACATTCGCGTCCGCCAGCGCGCCGGCCACCGTATTCAGGATCGTCTGCTTGTTCTTCGGCGCGACGATCAGCTTGGCGAGGCCGTCCGCCAGCGCCTGCACGCGCACCTCCGCAACCTGATCCAGCGCCTCGAGCGCCGCCTTGCCCGCCGCCGCCATGTCCTTGGGCAACAGCACCGCGACGGCGTTGAAGAGCGGCGACCGCTCCGCCAGGGCGGCAGGCGAGCCGTCGGCGATCACCTTGCCGGCCGCGATGATGACGGCGCGCGAGCAGATCGCGTCGACCTCCTCGAGGATGTGGGTCGAGATGACGATGGCTTTCTCCGGCGCTATCTCGCGGATCAGTTCGCGCACCTCATGCTTCTGATTGGGGTCGAGGCCATCGGTCGGTTCGTCCAGGATCAGCACATCGGGATCGTGCAGCAGCGCCTGGGCGAGGCCGACCCGGCGCTTGAAGCCTTTCGACAGCGTATCGATCGTCTGCATGACGACGCCTTCAAGGTTCGTCCGCTCGATCGCCGCCGTCACCTTGGCGGTGCGGTCCCGACCCCTCAGGCCGCGGGTTTCGGCGCAGAAATGCAGGAACCCCCAGGGCGTCATGTCGGGATAGAGCGGCGCGCCTTCGGGCAGATAGCCCAGCATGCGGCGGGCGGCCATCGCATCGACCGCGACGTCATGGCCCATGATCTCGGCGCGCCCGGACGTCGGCTTCAGGAAGCCGGTCAGCATTTTCATCGTCGTCGACTTGCCGGCGCCGTTGGGGCCGAGAAAACCCAGGACCTCGCCGCGCTTCACCGTCAAGGAAACGGCGTCGACGGCGCGATGCGCCCCGAAATCCTTCACAAGCGCGTCAGCCACAATCATGTCGGCCATGTAGTCGCCTCCCCGGCGTCACGAGCATCAGATTTGCGCCAGCGGGACCGCGCGGCGGCCCAGCGACGCCCGCTCGCTTTTTTCGGCGGGCATGTGGCGCGTGTGGCGGGGGTTCTACAAGCCTGACGCCTCGCTGTCCAACCGGGTTTATGGTTAAATTTCGTTAAGGGTTTGGGGGGAGCGGCATTCCATGCATGAATTGATCCGTATGACGGCGACCGAGGCGGTCGCGGCCTTGCAGTCTGGCGCGGCGAAACCGTCCGAATTCGTCGAGGCGGCGATCCAGCGGATCGAGGCGATCGACGGGCGCCTGAACGCCCTGCCGATCCGGGATTTCGAGCGGGCGCGCGACCGGGCGAAGCGCCGCGAGGCCGCGGGCGCCCGATCAGGCGAGCACCCGGCCGATCTCGCAGGGCTGCCGATCGCGATCAAGGACCTGATCGATGTCGCCGGTCTGCCGACCACCTATGGCTGCGCCCTGTTCAAGGACAATATCGCCAAGACCTCCGATCCGCTGGTGCGCCTGCTGGAAGCGCGCGGCGCCAACGTGATCGCCAAATCGAACACGCCGGAGTTCGGGATGCTGCCGGTCACCGACAATGCGGTATTCGGCGCGACCGCCACGCCCTATGGCCATGACCGGACGTCGGGCGGCTCCTCCGGCGGCGCGGCGGCTGCGGTGGCGGCGGGCGAGGTCTGGCTGGCGCATGGCTCGGACGTCGGCGGCAGTTTGCGCATTCCGGCGGCGTTTTCCGGCGCGGTCGGCATCCGCCCAAGCCCCGGCCGCGTGCCCCGCGCGCCTTCGAAGCGCGCCTTCAGCCCGCTCTCCGTCCAGGGCCCGATGGCCCGGACCGTCGCCGACGTGGCGCTCTTCCTGGATGCGATGTCCGCCCACGCGCCGGAGGACGCCCTGACCCAGCAGGAAGACCCAGGCCAGTTCACGCGCGCCGTCCAGACGGCCCGGCCGCCGAAGCGCGTCGCCTTCGCCCTCGACCTCGGCCTTGGCGGCGTCGATCCCGAAGTCGAGCGGGTCTGCCGCGCCGCCGTCGCGAAGTTCGAGGATATGGGCGCTGTCGTCGAGGAGACCCGGCCGGACTTCGGGCGGATCGACGTTCTGTTCCAGCGCCTGATCAGCTTCAACTATCTGACCGAGCGCGAAGCTTTCACCGATGCCAACCGCGCCAGGCTGGAGCCCGTGCAGGGCCTGTTGCTGGACGCCGGACGGGCTCTCACGATCGGCCAACTGGCGGAAGCGCAGCGCTGGCGGGCCGAACTCTACGACCGCATGGCGGCGCTGTTCCAGACCTACGACGCCTTCGTCACGCCGACCGTCGGCGTGCCGCCCTTCGCGAAATCTTTGCGCGGCGGGGCGGATGTCGACGAATGGGCCGGGTCCAACCCGCCGCGCTGGTTCCATCAATGCTGGGGCACGGTGCCGCTCTCCAACCCGGTCGCCGCGATCCCGGCGGGGTTCACCCGGGACGATCTGCCTGTCGGCATCCAGATCATGACGCCCCAGCGCCGGGAAGACCTGGCGCTCGCCTACGCGCGCTGTCTGGAGCAGGCGCTCAACCTGCCGACCGGCCGGCCGGTCGATCCGCGCTGACGGGCGGGATCGGCGCGCCTCAGACCGCGAGCGCGTAGGCTTCAAGCCTCCGGTATTGCGCCTCGGCCGCATCGGCTAGGCGCGCCAGCGGCGCCGGCAGATCGGGATGGCTCTGGCCGACGGCGGGCACGAAGCCCGTGCTGGCCCAGACCTTGTCGTACCAATGGGGCGCCCAGACGCCGTCATAGGGCTTCGGACCGCTGGCCCAGACGAGCATCGCCGGATCGAAGGCGAGGCCGAGGGCCGCGGTCAGGGCGGGCAGGGCTTTCTCCGGCGCGTTCTGGATGTCGCGGCCCCGGATCACCGGCGGGGCGCGGCCAAGGGCGTCCGCGGCGCGGTCGAACAGGTCCGCCTGTTGCGGATAGCCGATGAGCGCGAGCGAGACATGGTCGTACTTCGCCCTATAGGACGCCAGCACCGAAGCCGGCTCGCGGATCAGGAAAGCGTGGGACGCGCGGGCGAACCAGCGGTCGAGCGCGAAGTCCGGCAGCATGTGGTGCGTCATGTGTTTCTGGTAATGCACCGGCTGGATAGTTGGCTGAAGGATGCGCTCCGCGACATTGGCGGGCGCGGTCGGGCCGGCGGTCAGGATCGCGGCGCGCATCGGGTGCGGCTCGCCGGTCGCGGCGAGCCAGGCGGCGTAATAGGGCTCGTCCCAGACGGCCGTGTCGGCGCGCTGGGCGAAGCTGTACATCAGCGCGGTCGAGACATTGCGCGGACCGGACCACATGGCGACGATTCGGTTTTCTTCCATGGCGGAAGCGTGCATACGGTCCGGGGCGGGAGCAAGCCATGGCATACGACCTGATCTTGGCCGAACGGACGCGGCGGGCGCTGGCTGCCTACGGCGCGGCGGCCGAACGCGAAATGCTGGGCGGCTTGATGTTTTACATTGGCGGCCGGATGCTGGCCGGCGTGATCAACGATCAACTGGTGTTGCGGCTCGCCCCGGAAGCGGCGGCGGAAGCTCTGGGGCGCAATGGCGTCGATGCGACGGCGGAAGCCGAAATGCCCGGCGTCATCAGCGTGTCGCCGGCCGGACATGAGCAGGAGGAAGACTTGGCGGACTGGATCGCCCTGGCGGCGCGCGGCCTATGAACGACGACGTATTCAAGTTCTTCCGGATTCTGGTCTGGGCGCTCCCGGCCGGGCTTGCCTATAATTCCTGGGGGGTGAGCGTCGCGTTGCTGACCTTCGGCTGCCAGATGTTCTCCGTGCAGCCGCTGACCAAGATCTATGCCCTGTACAAATCGCGGCAGGGGCCGGTCGAAGCGGCGGACGTGCAGAAATTCTATCTGATGATCAATCTCGTCGCCGGCGCGGCCTATGCCTATTTCATCCATGCGATGATCGGCGGCGCGCCGCCGCCGCCCCTGAACCTCGGCCTTTAGGGGCGGCGCTGGCATGGCGGGCGGCATCTGGTGCGTCATCCCGATCAAGGACCTTCTGCATGCGAAGACCCGGCTGGCGCCGCGGCTGACGCCGGAGGAACGGCGCGGCCTGTTCAAGGCGATGGCGGAAGACGTGCTGGCCGCAGCATGCGCTGCGACAGCCGCATCCAGCCTCGCCGGCGTGCTGGTCCTGACCAATGACCCGGACGCCCGAGCGCTTGCGGCGGCCTATGGCGCGCGGGTCGAAGGCGAGCCCGCCAATATCGGCCAGTCGGAAGCCGTGGCGCGGGCGGCGGCCCTGCTCGCGGCCGAAGGGGCGGACGGCGTCCTGACCCTGCCCGCCGATGCGCCGCTCGCGACGGCGGACGAAATTGCGAGCGCCCTGGCCCGGCACCCGGCCAGCCGCCCGGCGCTGACGATCGTCCCCGATCACGCCCGGCGCGGCTCGAATTGCCTGATCCTGACGCCGGGCGGCCTGATCCCGCTGCATTTCGGCCATACGAGCTTCCAGCCGCATCTGGACGAATGCGCCCGAATCGGCGTGGTTCCGACGATCCTGGACGATCTGCCCGGCATCGCGCTCGACGTGGATACGCCGGATGACCTCGCGGCCGCGCTCATGGCCGGGCGGGAGACGCGGGCGATCCGGTTCGCCCGCCGGTCCGGGATTGCGGCGAGGCTGCTCTCCGGGCCATCATAGGGGTTCCGCAAAGCACGCCAGGGACCCTTGTCAGACATGGCCGACATCAAATTCAGCTTGTTCAACCGCGGTCAGAACCCGTTGGGCGACGATATGCAGGTTCGCTTCCGGGAAGCCTGCGAGCAGGCAAGGCTGGCCGACAAGCTCGGTTACGACACCTTGATGAAGGGCAGCCACTACAGCGCCTATCCCCTCCTGGATTTCCAGCAGGTTCCGTTCCTGGCGCGGATCATGACGGAAGCGCCGAACATGCGGCTCTGCGCCGGCATCGTCCTGTTGCCGCTGCAAAAGCCGCTGGATATCGCGGAGACCTTCGCCAATATCGACGTCATGTCCGGCGGCAAGCTGATCTTCGGCGTCGGCGTCGGCTACCGGGACGTGGAGTTCCAGGCGTTCGGCACGACGATGAAGGACGCCGGCAAGCGCTTCGAGGAGAACCTTGAAGCCGTCAAACGCCTGTGGACCGAAGAAAAAGTCACGATGGCCGGCAGTCATTTCACCCTGACCGACGCAAGCTGCCCGGTGAAGCCGGCGCAGCAGCCGATGCCGCTGATCTGGGTCGGCGCCAATGCCGACGTGGCCATCAAACGGGCGGCGCGGGTCGCCGACGCCTGGTTCGTGAACCCGCATAATCGGCTCGACACCATTGCGCGCCAGATGGATGTCTATAAGCAGGCGTTGGAGGATAATGGCAAAACCAGCCTGCCGACGGATTTCCCGATGATGCGGGAAGTCGTGGTCGCGAAGTCCAGGGAAGAAGCCATGCGGCTTGCCGAGCCCTATCTGAAAGCGAAGTACGACGCCTATCACGAATGGGGTCAGGACAAGGTCATGCCGAAGGGCGACGACGATCTTGGCCTGCTCTACGAGGATCTGGTGCGCGACCGCTTCCTGTTCGGCTCCCCGGAGGAAGTGTCGAACCAGATCGTCGACATCATCAAGCGATTTGGCGTGAACCACTTCGTTTTCGGCGTACAATTCCCGGGCATGCCGCAGACCATGGTGCTGGACCAGATGCAGATGCTGGCGGAAGAGGTTTTCCCCGCTGTCCGGAGCGGGCTTTAGATCAAACCAGTCTCAGGCGGAAACGCCCAAGACTGGATAATTTGATCGATTAACGAGATAGAGCATGGGCTGCGCGCTCAATTGAGCGCGCCAAGCTCTGGGAGCGCGGCGATGACGACGATCACCGATAGCGATCTCGACGAGATCATCGCGGCCGCGGCCGGCGGCGCCCGGTTGTTCCGGGATGAGGCCATGGCCCTGGCGGCGACGGACGCGGACGATCTCCGCCCGCTGATGGCCGCCGCCGCCGCCTTGCGCGACGGCCATTGGGGCGACCGCATTTCCTATAGCCGCAAGGTTTTCATTCCGCTGACGCATCTCTGCCGGGACGTCTGCCACTATTGCACCTTCGCCAAGCCGCCGAAGAAGGGCGAGGCCGTCTTCATGACGCCGGATCAGGTGCTGGCCGTGGCCCGCGCCGGCGCGGCTCAGGGCTGCAAGGAAGCGCTGTTCACGCTTGGCGACAAGCCGGAGCTGCGCTACCGCGCCGCCCGCGAGGCGCTGGAAGCCATGGGCTACGCGACGACCCTGGACTATCTGGCCGCGATGGCGAAGCTGGTCTTCGAGGAAACCGGCGTTATCCCCCATCTCAATCCGGGCCTGATGACCGACGCCGACCTGGCGCAGCTCCGCCCCCATGCGGCGTCCATGGGCATCATGGTCGAAAGCCTTTCGGAGCGGCTTATGGCAAAGGGCATGCCGCACTATGGCTCGCCCGACAAGGCGCCGGCCCGCCGCATCGAAACCCTGGAAGCGGCCGGCCGCGCCGCCGTGCCGTTCACCACCGGCATCCTGATCGGCATCGGCGAAACCAGGGCCGAGCGCATCGAGGCGCTGCTGGAAATCCGCCGCGTCCATGATGTCCACGGCCATATCCAGGAAGTCATCATCCAGAACTTCCGCGCCAAGCCCGACACCAAGATGCGCGATTTCCCGGAGCCCGATCTCCAGGATCTGGCGTGGACCGTCGCCGTCGCCCGGCTCGTCCTGGGCGGCGCCATGAGCATCCAGGCCCCGCCCAATCTTTCCCCCGGCGGCCTCGCCATGCTGGTCGGCGCCGGGCTGAACGACTGGGGCGGCGTTTCGCCCGTGACGCCGGACTATGTCAATCCGGAAGCGCCCTGGCCGCATCTCCAGCGCCTCGCGGATGAAACCGCCGACGCCGGCAAGCTGCTGGTCGAGCGGATGACGGTCTACCCGGCCTATGCCCTCGACGCCGGGCGCTGGATCGACCCGAAGCTCGCCCCCGCCATCCGCCGCCAGATCGACGGCGAGGGCTTCGCCCGCGTCGAGGCCTGGCGCGCCGGCAAGACCATGCCCCCGCCCGCCGCCGACCTGACGCTGCTGGCCGAGCGGAAAGCGCCCGCTGTCGGCTCGCGCCTCGCCCGCATCCTGGACAAGCCCTTCGCCGACAAGCCGCTGGATGAAAGCGAAGCCGCCTATCTTTTCGAAGCGCGCGGCGATGCATTCTCGGCCGTGGCGGCGGCGGCGGACGCGCTCCGCCAGGAGGTGGCAGGCGATACGCTGACCTATGTCGTCAACCGCAACATCAACTACACCAACGTCTGCTACTTCAAATGCCAGTTCTGCGCCTTCTCGAAGGGCAAGCTGACCGAGAACCTCCGCGGCAAGCCCTATGTGCTGGACCTGGAGGAAATCGGGCGCCGCACCGCCGAGGCCTGGGAGCGGGGGGCGACGGAAGTCTGCCTGCAGGGCGGCATCCATCCCGCCTATACCGGCCAGACCTATATCGACATTCTGGGCGCGGTGAAGCAGGCGGCGCCGGATATCCACATCCACGCCTTCACGCCGCTTGAAGTGCAGCAGGGCGCAGCGACGCTTGGCCTGCCGATCCCGACATTCCTCGCGATGCTGAAGGACGCGGGCCTTGGCACGCTGCCGGGAACCGCGGCCGAGATCCTCGACGACGAGGTCAGGGCGATCATCTGCCCGGACAAGCTGAATACCGCGGAATGGTTCGAGGTGATGGCCGCCGCCCACGCCATCGGCCTCCGCTCGACGACCACGATCATGTTCGGCCATGTCGAAAGCTACCGGCACTGGGCGCGGCATCTGATGCGGCTGCGGCAGGCGCAATCGGAGACCGGCGGCTTCTCCGAACTGGTGCCGCTGCCCTTCGTCGCCGACGAGGCGCCGATCTATCTGAAGGGCCTGGCGCGGTCCGGCCCGACCTTCCGGGAGGCGATCCTGATGCACAGCGTCGGCCGCCTGGCGCTGTTCCCCTGGTTCTCGAACATCCAGGCAAGCTGGGTGAAGCTCGGCGAAGCTGGCGTCCAGGCCGCGCTGAACGCCGGCGCGAACGATATCGGCGGAACCCTGATGAACGAAAGCATCACCCGCGCCGCCGGGGCCGCCCACGGCGAGGAAATGCCGCCGCACGGCATGGAGGCGATCGCCCGCGCGCTTGGCCGGCCGGTCCGGCAACGCTCGACCCTCTATGGCTTTCCGCCGGAGACGCAGGCCAGACGCGCCCGTCAGGCGGCGCCCCTGGAGCCCGTCGTCAATCGCGCCGCCAAGGAATATGAACGGACGTGATGCGCGCTCTGCTGCTTCTGCTCGCGTTGCCCTGGGCGGTTTCCCTGCCCCATGGGGCGTCGGCCCAGATCACCGGCAAGTCCACCAACCTGCCGCTGCCGCGCTATGTTTCGCTGCGCCGGGACGACGCCAATCTCCGGGTCGGGCCGGGCGTGCAATATCCGATCCTGTGGCGGCTGCTCCGGACGGGGATGCCGGCGCAGATCGTCGACGAGGAAGCGGAATGGCGCGAAGTCGTGCTGCATGACGGCGAGCGCGGCTGGCTGTATCACCCGGCCCTTTCCGGCGCGCGCACGCTTTACGTGACCGCCGACCGCGCGCCGATCCAGCGCAGCGGCGAGTCCGGCGCGACGGCCGTCGCCTATGCCGAGCGCGGCGTCATCCTGCGCGTCACGACCTGCGAGCCCCACTGGTGCAAGGTCCGCAAGGGCGGCGTCACGGGCTGGATTTCGCGTCGGCTGGTCTGGGGCGTCGATCCGACCGAGACCTTCTGACCTCAGCCGCCTCATTCACTATGGCGCGGCAGGGCGCAGCCCTCTGGACGCGCCATGCCGCAGCCCCTTTCCTTGTCCGCCGGTTTTGTGAAAACTGGCCCCATCAGCTCGCCAGGAGAACCATTCGCCATGAACCCCGATGTCCAAGCCGCCATGCCCGAACTCGAAAAATGGATCGGGACCAAGCGCGTCGTCGCCGACGAGATGGGCCTGACGTCGGTCCAGCGGGCCGCGGCGACGCTCGACGCCGATCCGAACGCCATCAAGGTCGGCGACGCCCTGCCGCGCCAATGGTTCAACATGTTCTTCCCCGACATCTGCCGCCAATCCGAGCTTGGGCCGGACGGCCATGCGAAGAAGGGCGTGTTCCTGCCGCCGATCCCGCTGCCGCGCCGCATGGGCGCCGGCCGCCGGGTGCAGATCATGGGCAATCTCGTCGTCGGGCAGCCCGCGACGAAGACGGCCGAGGTCGCGGCGATCCTTCCGAAAAGCGGCCGCTCGGGCAATATCGTCATCCTGACCATGCGGCTGACCTTTGAGACCGCCGGCAAGGTCATCGCGGTCGACGAGTTCGACGCGATCTACAGGGAAGCTGTCCCGGCGGGCCAGAAATCGACCTCAAGCGCCTTCAAGGACGCCCCCACGGCGAGCGCCTGGCAGGAAGTCGTGCATTTCACGGAAACCATGAATTTCCGCTATTCCGCCGTCACCTGGAACGCCCACCGCATCCACTATGACGCCGACTATACCCGGGATGAGGAAGGCTATCCGCACACCGTACAGAACGGCGGCCTGACCATGCAGACTGTCACGGAAATGGCCTGCCGCCACACGCCGGGCGTCATCACCGGCCTCGACGCGCGCCTGACCAAGCCGATCAATGTCGGCGACACCGTCACGATCCATGGCTCGAAGACCGACGCCGGCGCGCTTTGCTGGATCGCCGATAAGCACGGCCATCTGTGCGCCGAAATGAATGTGAGCTTCGAATAATGGCCGGCGGGCCGCTGGCGGGCGTGCGCGTCATCGACATGACGTCGGTCGTCGTCGGCCCGATCTGCGGGCGGGCGCTGGCCGACCAGGGCGCGGACGTCATCAAGGTGGAAAGCCCCGGCGGGGACCTCCTGCGGACCATGGCCCAGGGCGCCCGCAATCCCGGCATGTCCGGCAAGTTCATGAACTTCAACCGGAACAAGCGCTCGATCTGCCTGGATATCAAGCAGCCGGAAGGTCTTGAGGCGCTCAAGACCCTGATCGCCTCGGCGGATGTGTTCGTGACCAATGTCCGCCCGAACGGCCTGGAGCGCGCGGGCCTGGATTACCAGAGCCTGAGCCAGCAGAACCCGCGCCTGATCTATTGCGGCATCGTCGCATTCGGCCGCGGCGGGCGCTATTTCAACCGCCCAGCCTATGATCCCATCGTGCAAAGTCTGTCCGGCGTCGCAGGCACGTTCGAACGCGCCATCGGCGAGCCCCGGTTCGTGCCCATGGTGATGACCGACCACGTGACCGGCCTGATCGCGGCGCAATGCATCGGCTTCGCGCTCTACCGCCGGGAGAAGACCGGCAAGGGCGAGGCGATCGAGGCGCCGATGCTGGAGAACATGGCCTCGTTCGTCTCCTCCGAGCATCTGGCCGGGCTGACCTTCGTGCCGCCGGCGGGCCCTTCCGGCGACAACCGTCTGCTCAGTCCCGACTACCGGCCGCTGCCTACCAGCGACGGCTACATCACCGTCGGCCCCAACACCAATCCCCAGGCCTTCGCCTTCTTCGAGGAAATCGGCCGGCCGGAGCTCAAGACCGACCCGCGCTTCGACAGCGCCGCGAGCCGGACCAAAAACGCCGCCGCCTATTTCGAGATCCGCGCCGCCGGCCTCCTCCAGAAGACCACCGCCGAATGGCTGGAGATCTTCGACCGCCGGGATGTGCCGGCCGCCCGCTATAACAGCATCGACGACCTGCTCGACGATCCGCATCTCAAGGATGTCGGCTTCTATACGGAAATCGAGCATCCGACCGAGGGCCGCATCCTCAAGACCAAGACGCCGAACAGCTTCTCCGGCGGCATGCGGGACGACACGCTGCCCGCCCCCCATATCGGCGAACAGACCCGCGCCATCCTGGCGGATCTAGGCTACGATCCGGCCGCCATCGACGCCATGCTGGCCGCAGGGGCCGCGATCGAGCCTGCTAAGTAGACGTAGCCGCCTCGGCGGCGTTGCCAGCGACGATCTCGGCCAGGAAATCGGCCAGGTCGTCGACGATGAAATGGATGTGTTCGTCGGCTTCGCTTTCGGGCTGCGCCGCGGGGCGGTCGTTCCGCATCCAGATCGTCCGCATGCCCATGTCGTGCGCCGGTTTCAGGTTCTTGGCGGTATCCTCGAACATGGCGGCGCGCCTGGGATCGATGTCGAAGCGCTTCGCGAAGATCTCATACGGCCCCGCATTCGGCTTCGGCAGATAGGCCGCGTCGGCGATATCGAAGACGCCATCGAAGTGCCGGCCGATGCCGAGCCGCTCCATCACCGCCTTGGCGTGCGCCTGGGTCGCGTTGGTATAGACGACCTTGCGGCCCGGCAGGGCGTCGAGCGCCGCGTCCAGCATCGCGTCGTGCAGCATTTCGGACAGATCGAGCTGATGGCAATAGGGCAGGAACGCTTCCGGGTCCATGCCGTGATGCTCCATCAGGCCGCGCAAGGTGGTGCCGTACTGTTCATAGAAGAACTGGCGGCGGCGGTCAGCTTCGGCTTCATCGACGGCGAATTCGGCCATGATGAATTCCTGCATGCGCAGGTGCATCTGCGGCATCAGGTCGGAGCGCAGCGGGCTGTAGAGGGTATTGTCCAGATCGAAGACCCAGACATCCACTTCGGCGACGGGTATTGGCATGGGCACGGGATATATCGCGCCTGACGCCGCGTTGCCAGCCCGAAGTCGCAAGCCTACGATCAGGCCATTCGAGCCAAGGAGCCAGACTGCCATGCTGGTCGTGACCGACGACGCCCATCTGACGCATCAACCGGCTGAAATCCTGAGCCGCGGCCGGCCGACGCCCCATGTCGAGATCGCGCGCCGGGCTGAAGAACTGCAAGCCGCCGCCAAGGCCGCCGGACATCGCCTCAGCCGGCCGACCGAGCATGGCATGGACCCGATCAAGCTTGTCCATGACGACGGCTACCTCAAATTCCTCGAAACCGCATGGCCGCGCTGGCAGGCGTTGCCGAACCCCACGCCCTATGTGCACCCCTATGCCCAGCCGAACCGGCGCATGACCGGGCTGCCGACCGGCGTCACGGGCCAGGCGGGCTATTATATCGCGACCAATTCCGCGCCCATCGCCGAAGGCACCTGGGCCGCCGCCGTCGCCTCGGCCGAAATCGCGCTGACCGCCGCCGACGGGCTGCTGCTGGAAAACCTGGATGAGGCCTATGCCCTCTGCCGGCCGCCGGGCCATCATGCGTTCTCCGACCTGGCTGGCGGCTTCTGCTATCTGAACAATGTCGCCATCGCGGCGGAGCATCTTGGCCAGCGCTGGCCCAAACGGGCGATTCTCGACATCGACGTGCACCACGGCAACGGCACCCAGGGCATTTTCTATGAGCGGGGCGACGTGCTGTTCGTCTCGCTGCACGGCGATCCCTCGGACTATTTCCCGTTCTTCGCGGGCTATGCCAATGAAACCGGGGCCGGGGCCGGCAAGGGAGCCAACCTGAACCTGCCCTTGCCGCAGGGCGCGGGCGACGGACCCTTCCAGGAAGCGCTTAACACAGCCTTCGAGGCGATCCGGGCGCATGGGGCGGAAGCGCTGCTGGTGTCGCTTGGCTTCGACGCGTTCGAGCGCGACCCCATCGGCTGCCTGAAGGTCACGACGGCCGGCTTCGGCGAGGCGGCGCGGCGGATCGCGGACCTTGGCCTCCCGACGCTGCTGGTGCAGGAAGGCGGCTACGACTGCGACAATCTCGGCCCCAACCTGACGTCCTTCCTCGCCGGCTTCGAGGCCGGCCGCGCCGCCTGAGGATCATCGACCATGTCCTATAGCTTCCGTTTCGATCCCATGCAGTTCCCGCCGGCGGCCCAGGCGCTGCGCAAGGAAGTCCGCAAGTTCCTGCGCGAGGAAATCGACAAGGGAACGTTCACGCCCGGCGCCGGCGACATGGCGGCCAATTTCAACCCCGACTTCTCCCGCAAGGTCGGGGCCAGGGGCTGGATCGGCATGACCTGGCCCAAAGAATACGGCGGCCACGACCGCACCCAGATCGAGCGCTATGTGCTGACGGAAGAGTTTCTGGCCCACGGCGCGCCCGTGCGCGCTCACTGGGTCGCCGACCGCCAGTCCGGCCCGGTGCTGCTGCGCTATGGCACCGAAGAGGTTCGCCGGAAGCTGATCCCCGAGATCGTCAAGGGCGAATGCTATTTCTGCATCGGCCTGTCGGAGCCGAACTCCGGCTCCGACCTGTTCGCCGCCTCGACCAAGGCGGTCAAGGCTGAGGGCGGGTACAAGGTCACCGGCACGAAGATCTGGACCTCGAACGCCCACCGCACCCATTACATGATCGGCCTGATCCGCACGTCGCCGCCGACGGCCGACAATCGCCGCCACGGCTTGTCGCAGTTTCTGATCAAGATGGACACGCCCGGCATCACCGTCCGCCCGATCATCAATCTGGCCGGCCACCACGATTTCAACGAAGTGCATTTCGACGACGCCTTCGTGCCCGACGCCCATCTGATCGGCCGGGAGAACGAAGCCTGGAAGCAGGCGACGGACGAACTGGCCTACGAACGCTCCGGCCCCGACCGCTGGCTGGAGACGCTGGCCGCTTTCACGGAAGGCGTGCGCGTCGCGGGCGCGGAGCCGGTGCCGCACATCGCCGAGACGCTTGGCCGGGAGACGGCGCATCTGATGACGCTCCGGCGCATGTCGGCCTCGGTCGCCGGCATGTTGCAGGCCGGCGAGACGCCGATGACGGAAGCCGCCGTGGTCAAGGACCTTGGCACCAATTGGGAGCAGGCCCTGCCGAACGCCATGCGCCTGATCGCGCCCGACGGCGTGCGCAGCCCGAGCGCCAACGACCGCACGTTCGAACAGGTCATGCGCTACGCGACCCACATCGCGCCGAAGCTGACGATACAAGGCGGCACGCGGGAGGTGCTGCGCGGCATCATCGCCCGCGGTCTCGGGCTTCGATAGGAAGGATTTCCGATGCCGGTTGAGATGATCGGTTGGATCGCGCCCCGGGTCTCCTCGGAAATCATTCCGCCGCGCGGTCCCGCCTTCTCGAACGCCGTCATCGCCGAAACCGCCCGCGTTCATGAGGACGCGGATTTCGACCGGGTCCTGATCGGCTATTTTTCCGATGCGCCCGACGGCTTCATGCTGGGCGCCCACGCGGCGTCCGTCACCAAGCGTCTGGGATTTCTCCTGGCGCACCGGCCCGGCTTTGTCGCGCCGACGGTCGCCGCCCGCAAGCTCGCGTCCTTCGACCAACTGACCGAAGGCCGCGCCGCCGTTCACCTGATCGCGGGCGGCAGCGACGCCGATCAGGCGAAGGACGGCGACTATGCCGACCATGCCGCGCGCTATCGCCGCCTCAGCGAATATGCCGGCCTGCTGCGTCGCTCCTGGACCGAGCCGACGCCCTTCGACCACGCCGGGGAGTTCTATCGCCTGGAGGGCGCCTATGCGGATGTGCGCTGCGCCCAGGCGCCGCACATGCCGATCTATGGCGGCGGCGGCTCGGACGCCGCCATTCAGGCGCTGGCGCCTCATGCCGATACCTTCATGCTCTGGGGCGAGCCGCTGGCCGATACGGCCGCCTTCATGGGCCGCGTCCGGACAGCGGCCGCCGCCCATGGACAGCGGCCGAATTTCAGCTTGTCGACCCGGCCGATCCTTGCAGAAACCGACGCCAAGGCCTGGGATCGGGCCCGGGCGATCCTGGCCGAGGTCGAACGCGCCGGCGGTCCCGGACCGGCGCGGCAGAACGAAGGGTCGAAGCGGCTGCTCGCGGCGGCGGCTTCCTCCGAGGTGCATGACGCCTGCCTTTGGATGAAGCTTGCCGAAGCGACTGGCGCGCGCGGCAATTCGACCGCGCTTGTCGGCGCGCCGGACACCGTCGCAAGAGCTATGATCGAGTATTACAAGCTCGGCGCCACGAGCCTGCTGATCCGGGGCTACGATCCGCTGCCGGACGCCGTACAGTACGGCCGGGAACTGATTCCCGAAGTGCGCCGCCTGGTCAAGGAAGTCGACGCCGGTGCGCACGCCTAAGATTCTGACGACGCTCAAGACCTATAACGCCAGCCTGTTTCTGGCCGATCTGCTCGCGGGCCTGACGGTCGCAATGGTCGCGATCCCGCTCAGCCTCGCGATCGCGATCGCTTCCGGCGCCGAACCCGCCGCCGGCCTCGTGACGGCGATCGTCGCCGGCGGCTTGATCTCCCTGTTGGGCGGTAGCCGGGTGCAGGTCGGCGGCCCGACCGGCGCCTTCATCGTCGTCGTCTTCGGCGTCATCGCCAATCACGGCTATGACGGCCTGGTCATGGCGACTTTCATGGCGGGGATCATCCTGGTCGCAGCCGGCATGCTCCGCGCCGGCAACCTGATCCGCTATGTGCCCGAGGCCGTGGTCAACGGCTTCACCATTGGCATCGCGATCATCATCGCGACCAGTCAGATCAAGGATTTTCTCGGCATCGACCTGGCGCAACAGCCGGCGGCGTTCCTGGAGAAGCTGCCGGTTCTCTGGGCTGCCCGCGACACCGCGACCTTGAGCGCGCTTGGCGTCGGGCTCTTGAGCATTGTGCTGATCGTGGCGCTCCGCCGCGCCGCGCCCAAGCTGCCGGGCCTGATCGTCGCGGTCGCGATCGGCTCGGCCGCGGTCGCGATCTGGCAGTTGCCGGTCGATACCATTCAATCCCGGTTCGGCGCGCTGCCATCGAGCTTGCCGATGCCGGCGTTCCCGGATTTCACGGTCGCCCGCATTGTCGAACTGCTGCCGTCAGCCTTCGTGATCGCCTTCCTGGCGGGCGTCGAATCGTTTCTCTCCGCCATGGTCGCCGACCGGATGATCGACGGCCATCACCGGCCGAACGCCGAAGTGCTGGCCCAGGGCGTCGCCAATCTGGGGTCGGCCTGCTTTGGGGGATTGCCGGCGACCGGGGCGATCGCCCGCACCGCGACCAACGTCCGCGCCGGGGGCAAGACGCCGGTCGCCGGCCTCGTACACGCGGCGGCCGTGCTCGCGGTGATGACGTTCGCCGCCGATTGGGCCGGGTATATGGCGATGCCGGCGCTCGCCGCGCTCCTGATCCTGACCGCCTGGAACATGAGCGAACCGCACAAATGGCGGGGCTACCTGAAGACCCGGCGCTCGGATCAGGTCCTGCTCCTGCTGACCCTGACGCTGACGGTCCTGGCGGACCTGACGGTCGCCATCGGCGTCGGCGTCGCTGTCGGCCTGGCGCTTCGCCTCAGCCGGCGAGACACGCCGCCGCCCGACTGGACGCCGCCCGACCGGTGAGGGCAGGCAGCGGCGCTCAGTCCAGGATGATGTGCGGCAGGAAGCGCGAATCGTCGGTGGTGATCCGGCGCGTATCCTCCCGGATGCCAAGGCCCGAGGGCCGGCTCGCGATCAGCCAGGACCCGAGCACGGGGAAATTGCCCTCGATCGCGGGCAGGGGCGCGAGCGCCTGCACGATCGCGCCCTCGGCCCCGTAAGGCCCGGCCGCGGCTTCCGCGGGCGCGCCGCCTTCGAAGATCTCGATATTCGCGCCTTCCCGGCTGAACAGCGGCTTCCGCACATAATCGGCGCCCAGAACATCCGCGTCGACCGCGTCCGGGAAGAAGGACGGCAACAGGTTCGGATGGCCCGGCGCCAGTTCCCAGAGGAACGGCAGGATGCCCTTGTTCGAAAGGATGGCTTTCCAGGGCGGCTCGATCACGCGCATGCCGGAGCGCTGCAGATGCGCGCCGAATTCGTCGCGGAACATCCATTCCCAGGGATAGAGCTTGAAGAGATTGACGATCGGCCGGCCCTCGCCATCGGCAAAGCCGCCAAGATCGGTCAGGCCGATATCGCCGAGCGCCAGAACCGTCGCGTCGATGCCGGCCTGCGCCGCGCAATCGCCGAGATATTCGATGGTGCCCATGTCCTCTTCCGACTGCGCTTCCCCGGCCAGATGCAGGGGGCCGTCGACGCCAAAGCCCGCGAACGCCTCGATCAGCGTTTCATGCAGGGAATTGAACTGGTCCGCCGCCGCGGGCAGGCGGCCGGCCGCCTGCAGGTCCTCGAGCCAGCGCCATTGAAACACGGCGGCTTCATAGATCGAGGTGGGCGTGTCGGCGTTGTATTCCAGGAGCTTCGCCGGCCCGGTTCCGTCATAGCTGAAGTCCATGCGGCCGTAGAGGTTCTTCGCCTTCTGCCGCCAGCTTTGCTCGATATAGTCCCAGAACTGGCGCGGAATCGCGAGGCGGGTCAGCATCGCCTCGTCGCGGCAGGCCCGGTCGACGATGGCGAAGCACATCTCCTCCAACTCCGCCGTCGGCGTTTCGATATCGTCCTCGATCTGCCGAAGCGTGAACTGGTAGTAGGCGTCTTCCTGCCAGTAGACCTCATCCCGCGGCGAGTGAAAGCGGAACCCAAGCTCTTCGGCGACGGCGCGCCAGTTCGGGCGCTCTTCCGTCCGGACCCGGCGCAAGGCGGCCTAACCGCCGTAGCTGCGCGAGCCCATCGACCCGCCGGTTTTGCCGAAGCCGCCGCTCGCCATGACCCGGCCCGCCGCCGGCCGCGCGGCCGCGGCTTTCGGCACGGCGACCTTGCCGGCTTTCGCATCGACCGTCGCGCCCGAGGCCGTGCGCGCCATGCCGGGCGACGAGGCCTTGTACAGCGGCTGGGTCGCGACCGGCCCGCCAAGCGAGCGGCCCATCATCCAGCCGATCATCAGCGGCATCCAGAGGCTGCTGCCGGCCGACGCCTGGCTCTGCTCGCCGGACGCCTGAATCTGGTTCGGCTCGCAGGCCGCCGCCCCATGTTCGGCCTCGCAGTCGGCGCGGCTCGCGTAGCGCGGCGCGACGCGCGCGTTCTCCTGCTTCGCCTGCTCAAACTGGATCGTGCACTCGGCTTCCGTGAATTCGCCGGACGTGATGCAGCCATCGACGGTCGCGAACTGGAAGGCGTCGACCTTTTCCTCGCAACCGGTCAAGGCGAAGGCCGAGACGCTCAATCCCATGGCGATCAGGACGACCTTGCCCGATCGTTTGCGTGTTGCCAGACCGCTCATCGACAAGCCTCCCTCAAAATTTTTCGACATTTCCGCAAGCATATAGGCAGTCGGCGCGGCCGCCGCCATGAATCTTTCAAAAAATCAGAGGTCCGGCCGCCGGTCCGCCCAGGGCCGCGCCTGCTCGAACGCCGCCGACGCCTGCAGCACCGCCAGATCCGCCAGGCGCGGGCCCACGATCTGGAGACCAACCGGCAGGCCAACTTGCGTAAAGCCGCAGGGGATCGAAGCCGCCGGATTGTGGCTCATGTTGAAGGGATAGGAGAACTCCGCCCATTGCACCCAGTCCCAGTCATGCTGGGGCCAGTCGGCGGGCATCAGCTTGTCCGCCGGAAACGCCGCGACCGAGACCGCCGGCGTCAGCAGCAGATCGTAGCGCTCGAAGAAGCGGTGGATCGCCTCGACATAGGCCAGCTTCCTGGTCCGCATCTCCACATAGGCTTCGGCGGAATGGTTTTCGGCCGAGCGGATGCAGGCGACGAGGCCCGGGTCCATCCTGGCGCCCCATTGATCGAGATACTTCACGTAGCTGAGCTCATGCGCCGCCCAGAAGAAGCGGATCAGCTCCGGCCCGTCGGGGCCCCAGGCGGGGGTTACTTCCTCGACGGATGCGCCCATCTCGGCGAAAGCGTCGGCGCCGGCCTTCGCCAAAGCTGCAACCTCCGGGTCGACGCGGGCATGGCCAAGGTCCGGGCTCCAGGCGACGCGCAGCCCCTTGACTGAAGCGCCGTCCAGGCGGGCCGCATAAGCCGCGGGCGGCGCTTCCAGGCTGTAATGGTCCCAGGGATGCGGACCGGCCATGACCTCCAGCATCATCGCCGCATCCTCGACCGTGCGCGTCATCGGGCCGACATGGCTGGTCTGATCGTTGCTCGCGACCGGCCAGTTCGGCACGCGGCCGTAACTCGGCTTGATGCCGTAGATGCCGCAGAAATGCGCCGGCATGCGCACCGAGCCCGCGCCGTCCGAGCCTTGATGCAAGGGACCGTATCCAGCCGCCGCGCCGACGCCCGCGCCCGCCGACGACGCCCCGGCGTTCAAGCCGTGCGCCCAGGGGTTATGGGTGATCCCGGTGACGGGGCTGTGGCTGACGCCTTTCCAGCCGAATTCGGATGTCGTGGTCTTGCCGAGCGGGATCGCGCCCGCCTGCTTCAGACGGGTGACGAACGGCGCGTCCGTATCCGGCACGTTGCCAGCTTCGATGAAGGAGCCGCGCTCGGTCTTGACGCCCGCGGTCAGGGCCAGGTCCTTGATCGTGACGGGCAGGCCGAACAGCGCGCCTGCGGCCTCGCCCCGCATCAGGGCGGCCTCCGCCGCCCTGGCGCCGTCGAGCGCCGCATCGGCGGTCAAGGTGGCGAAGGCGTTCAGCTTCGGCTCCAGCCGTTCGATGCGGTTCAGCGTCGCCGTCATCAACTCGACCGGCGAGAGGCGCTTGGCGCGGATCATCGGCGCGAGCACGCTGGCGGGCAGGAAGCACAGGTCGTCATCGGCCATGGCGCGGCTCCTCGGCATTTCGTATCGGCATTTCGGATCAGACGCTGGCGTCGCGCTGGGCGGCGCCCGCGACCATGCGGGCGACATCGTATTCCAGCACGGTTTCGCCCTTCTGGTTGACCGCCTTGTTGCGGGTCTTGACGATGCCGCGGCCCGGCTTGCTGGTCTCGCGCACCGACAGCACCTCGACGACGCAATGGATGGTGTCGCCGACATTGGTCGGCCCGGTCATGCGCATGGTCGTCTCCAGCATGGCGAGGCCGGTCATCTGCATGGTGCCCTGCACCAGCAGGCCTTCGCAGAAGCAATAGACCAGCGCGCCCGGAACCGGCCGCCCGCCCTTGATGGCGCCGTGCCGGTCGGAGAAGGTGGCGTCGGTGAAGATCATCTCGATCATGCCGGTCGCATTGATGAAATTCACCAGGTCGGCTTCGGTGATCGTGCGATTGATGGTGCGAAAGACATCGCCCTGTTTCAGTTCATCGAATGCGATGCCGAGGCCTACCGTGCGCATGAAGTTCATCTCTCCTGATCTGCCGGCCGGGTCCGGCCGTTTCCGAAGGTCAGCATGGCGGCGAAAGCGGCCGCCGCCAAGCCACCTTCGGTCCCTGGCGATAGATCGCATTTTCGACAGATTGCGAATTCCAGCTTTAGCCCTGCCGAAAGGCGGTCCGGCGATAGTAGGCGCTTCATGCATCCGGAGATGCCCAACGCCATGCTGTTCCAGCCAAGATCGCTTTTGCCGCTCGCCGCCCTGCTGCCGCTTCTGGCGCCCGCCGCCGCAAGCGCCGCGGAGCTGCCGACGTTGACCTTGCTCGACGCCGACGCCAGCGAAAGCGCGCGGGACCTGGCGATCGTCGCGCGTCTGTCGGCCCCGGCGCGCTGGCCGGTGCTCGCCTCGATCCGCATCGCCGGCGGCGAGGCCCGGAACGGCGTCGACTATCTGGCCCCGGCCCCGCAACTGGTGATGCTGCCCGGCGAAACCGAAGCCAGGATCGTGCTGACCCTGCGCGACGACCGGGATTTCGAAGGCGATGAAACTGCCATCGTGGCGCTGGGGCGCGTCGAGGGCGCGACCGTGGCGCGCGGCCGGGCGATTGCGCTCATCCGGGATGACGACCGCCTGCCGGAAGGCTTCGCCGTCGCCTCATTCGGCGGCGCCGCGACCGCGCCGCCCCCGGCCGCCGCCCCCGCGACCGAGGCCCGCCTCGCCGCTGGACCGCTTTCGACCCGTCAGGGACGCATCCTTGACGCCGCCGGCGCGCCGGCGCGCCTCAGCGGCGTCAACTGGTTCGGCCTGGAGACGCCGAACGCCGCCCCCCACGGCATCTGGACGCGCGGCTGGCGCGATATGATGGCGCAGATGAAGGATCTTGGCTTCAACCTGATCCGCCTGCCCTATTCCAACGCGCTGCTGCATGGCGGCGCGGCGCCGAACGGCGTCGATTTCCACAAGAACAGCGATCTGAAGGGCCTGACCGGCCTGGAGATCATGGACAAGATCGTCGCCTATGCCGACACCATCGGCATGCGCATCCTGCTCGACAATCACCGGGTGACGGCCGGCCATGGGGCCGAGCAATCGGGCCTCTGGCATTCGGCCGCCTTTTCCGAGGATCAATGGGTCGCCGACCTGCGGTTTGTCGCGAACCGCTACCGGAACATGCCGGCGGTGATCGGCATCGACCTCTTCAACGAACCGCATGGGGCGGCCAGATGGGGCGGCGGCGGCCCGAACGACTGGCGGCGCGCGGCCGAACGCGGCGGCAATGCCGTGCTGGCGGCCAGTCCGGACTGGCTGATCGTCGTCGAAGGCGTCGCGCAAGCCGAAGGCTCCCATTACTGGGACGGCGGCAATCTCGCCGGCGCCCGCCGCCAGCCGGTCCGCCTCGCCCGCGCCGACAAGCTGGTCTACTCGACCCATGTCTACCCGGCGTCGGTCTATGCCCAGCCCTGGCTCAGCGGGGCCAATTTCGAGCGGAACCTGCCGAGCATCTGGCGGAAACATTGGGCCTTCCTGTTCGAGCAGCAGGAAGCGCCGGTGCTGATCGGGGAATTCGGCTCCCACCTCAAGACCCGTGGCGACCGGGTCTGGATGCAGGCCCTGGTGCGCTTCCTGGCGCGGCCGGTCGCCGAGGGCCGGGTCGCCTGGGCCTACTGGTCCTGGAACCCGAATTCCGGCGACACCGGCGGCATTCTGCAGGATGACTGGAACGGCGTGCAGCAGGCCAAGCTCGATGTGATCGGCCCGCTGTTCCACGGCCCCGCCAGCGACGGCCGCCCGCGCCGGAACATCGCCGCCATCGCGCTCAACGAGGATAGCCCCGGCTAGATCAGCCTCTATGAGCTGGCGGCTTCATGAGCGCGTAGCCGAGATAAACCCGCCGGCCGTCCCGAAAACGCGCCTGACCGGAAGCTGTGCCATCCTCCGCCAAGTCGGCGAAGCGCCGCGCGAGGCCGCGCAACGGCCAGGGCGCATGCGCCCGGATCAAGGCTTCCTTCCGGTCCCGCGTCGCCGCATGGCCGCGCAGCACGCCCGCCGTCAGGTCCGCCTGCCAGAGCATGCGATAGCCAAGCGCCAGGAGCGGGCCTTCGAACCCGGCGCGTTTGGCGCGGCTCCGGTAATCGGCGATTAGCAGGTGCCCGCCCGGCTTCAGGACCCGGTCCGCCTCCCGCAGGAACGCCGCGAAATCGGGATAATTCAGGGAGGATTCGACATTGATCACTATATCGAAGGCGGCGGCGGCGAAGGGCATGGCCTGCGCGTCGCCTTGCTTGAAGCAGACGCCGGGGCGGGCAAAGCGGGCGCGGGCATGGGCCACTGCGCCGGCCGCGATATCGAGACCGCAGATCGTCGCCGGTCGATAGGCGCGCGCCAGCCAGTCGACCCCGCCGCCGTGGCCGCTGCTGACCTCGAGCGCATCCCGGCCGGCCCAGACCGCATGGGCGGCAAGCTGGTCGTAAAGCTGGATCCAGTAGCGGTTCGGCTCGTCCGACGAATCGAGCGGCCGCGGAGGCGTTCCAGGCTCCGGCGCATAGCCATGGTTCAGAAATGGCAGATCCGCGGCCGCATCCAGGCGCGCCAGCCGGTCGTACCAGCCAATCATCAGCCGACGGCGGAGGCAGGACGGCAGCGCGCGTTTCCATAACCTGTACATCGCGAAGCCTCATACACGGGCGTCCTCGCGGACCGCAATGGCGCCCATATCCGCGAAGCTGCGACAAGGCTGCGGCCCCGCCGGACTTAACGTCAGCGGGCAAATATGGTTTTATAGGCGCAGAGGCATCCGGCGCGGCGGTCGACGCGCGACCGGGCCGGTCCCCGGGCGAGTCAACGAATAGGAATACTGCAAATGCGGGCGGTCGTACTGACGGAACATGGCGGGATGGATAAGCTGGCCTATCGGACGGACTATCCCGATCCGAAGGCGGGCGAGGGTCAGGTCGTCATCAAGGTCGGCGCTTGTTCGCTGAACTATCATGACGTTTTCACCCGGAACGGCATGCCGGGCATCAAGGTGCCGATCCCGGTCATCATCGGCCTGGACGTCGCGGGCGAAATCTCCGAGATCGGGCCGGGCGTCGCTGGCTGGTCGGTCGGCGACCGGGTGCTGATCAATCCGCTGGACCTGAAGCGCGGCCTGACCGGGGAGATGTTCGACGGCGGGCTGGCCGAATACTTCCTCGCCAGCCAGGAGCAACTGATCGCCATGCCGGACGGCGTCAGCTTCGCCCAGGCGGCGGCGCTGCCGGTCGCCTACGGGACGGCCCACCGGATGATGTTCACCAATGGCGGCGTCAAAGCCGGCGACAAGGTGCTGGTGCTGGGCGCCTCCGGCGGCGTCGGCACATGCTGCGTCATCCTGGCGAAGATGGCGGGCTGCGAAGTGGTCGTCGGCGCCTCGTCCGAATCGAAGATCGAGCGGTTGAAGGACCTCGGCGCCGACTGGGGCATCAACTATGTCGAGAAGGCGTTCGAGAAGGAAATTTTCGCGAAATACGGCAAGCCCGGCCGGCGGGGCTATGAAGGCGGCGTCGACGTCGTGGTGAATTTCACTGGCGGCGACACATGGGTGCCCTCGCTGAAAGCGCTGAAACGCGGCGGCAAGCTGCTGACCTGCGGCGCGACGGCAGGATATGACCCAAAAACCGACATTCGGTTCATCTGGACGTTTGAATTGAAGCTGCTCGGCTCTAATTCATGGACAGTGGACGATCTCGAAGCCTTGATGGCGATGATCGCCGACGGTCGCATGGCGCCGCCGATTGACCGGATTTACAGCTTGCAGGACGCGCAGGAAGCCCTCCGCGTCATCGAGGACCGGGAGGTCTTCGGAAAGGTGATCGTCCAACCATGATCCGTCTGATCGCAGCATCCACGGCCTGGCTTGCGACTGTTGCGCTCAGCGCAGCGGCGCTGGCGGCGCAGGAGCCGCATTCGAGCCTCGACGGCAGATTGACGGCCGAGCCGCCGATCGCGCTCGCAGCGCCGTCCGGCGACGCCCGCGCCGCCGCCAATCCGGCGGAGGGCAGCTTGACCGCGCCGTCGCTGATCGCCGTGCCCTTCGGCTATGCCGCCCGCGTCCAGGAGGCGCTGGAGACCAACGCGCCGATCTCCGTGCAGAATTCCGGCGAGCCGATCGCGGCCGCCGTGCGCGAGTTCTACGCAGCCCGGGTGTTCGCGCCGGTCTGGACCAACAGCAAGGGTCCATTGCCGCGCGCCGACAGCTTGCTGGCGGCGGTGCTGGCGGCGACGGACGACGGGCTCGAGCCGTCCGACTACATCACGCCGATGGTGCAGTCCCTGTTCCTCGCCAAGGACGAAGCCGGCCTCGCCGCGCTTGAAGCCGCGCTGACCTGGGCCTTCGTGCATCTGATCAGCGACCTGGATACCGGCCGGACCGTCCCGAACGAGGTCGACCCCGAGCTTTTCGTCCACCCCCATGACATCGATCCTGCCGCCCTGTTGAGCAATGCGGCGGTTCTTCCGGACGTCCAGGCCTTCATCGCCTCCCATGCGCCGCAGACCGACGACTATCGCAATCTGAAGGCGGCGCTGGCCCGCTACCGCGCGATCGAGCGGCTTGGCGGCTGGACCCAGATGTCCGATGGCGAAATCCTCCGGCCCGGCTATCGCGGCCCGCGCATCCAGGAGTTGAAGCGCGTGCTGAGCGAGCGCGGCGAAAGCGTCCTGTCGGACGACGATTACTATGACGAGGCCTTGACCGAGGCCGTCAAAAGCTTTCAGGTCCGCCATGGCCTGTCGCCGGACGGCGCGTTCGGCCCTTCGACCCGCGGCGCATTGAACATGTCCGTCGCCGAGCGGATCGAGCAGATCGTGATCAACATGGAACGGCGGCGCTGGATGCCCGACCATCTGGGCGAGCGCTATGCCTTCGGCAATCTGGCGAACTTTCGGCTTGAGGTCGTCTATGGCAAGGAGGTCGTATACGAGACCCGCGTCGTCATCGGCACGGATGCCGACCGGACCCCGGTCTTCAGCGACCGCATGACCTATCTCGTGATCAACCCCTATTGGAACATTCCGCCAAGCATCGCGCGGGAGGAAATGCTGCCGCAATTGCGCGCCGATCCCTATAGCCTGGAGCGCAAGGGCATTCGCGTATTTTCAAGCTGGTCCGCCAATGCCCAGGAAATCGATCCCGGCATGATCGATTGGCACGGCGTCTCCTCCAGGCGGTTTCCGTTCAAGCTGCGACAGGACCCCGGCAACGGCAATGCGCTCGGCCGGGTGAAGTTCATGTTCCCCAATCAGTTCAACATCTACCTGCACGACACGCCGTCGAAGGCGCTGTTTCAGCGTACCGTGCGCGCCTTCAGCCATGGCTGCATCCGGGTCGAGGAGCCGTTCCGCCTGGCGAAACTGCTGCTTCAGGATGACCCCCGCTGGACCGATGAACGCTTCGAGCAGGAATTGGCGGGCTTTGAACGTCGGATCGTCACGCTGCCGACCCCGATCGACGTCCACCTGACCTACCTGACCAGTTGGGTCGACCGTCAGGGCGTCGTGCAGTTCCGCGACGATGTGTATGGCCGCGATGGCAGGCTGAGCGCGGCGCTGGCCGCGACCCGTCAATCCAATTCCAGCTCGGCCGGGTTCGTGCGAAACTGAGGGAGAGCCGGCCCCTCAGGCGACCGGATCGTCATCCAGGCGGCGGTAAGCGCCGCCGAAATGCAGCAACGGCCGGCCGGCCATCGCCGGCTCCAGGCGCAGCACGCGGCCGATGAAGATGGTGTGGTCGCCGCCCGGATGCACGGCTTCGGCGGCGCATTCCAGATAGGCGCAGCAGCCCGGGAATTGCGGCGCCCCGGTTTGCGGCGCCAGCGCAAATTCCAGGTCCGACCAGGGGCGGTCCGTCTTGCTGGAGAAAATCCGCGACAGCTCGCTTTGATCTTCCGCCAGCACATTGACGACGAACGCCTTGCAATCCACGAAGGCCCGATAGCAGTTCGCGCGCTTGTCCAAGCTCCACAGGACCAGCGGCGGGTCCAGCGACAGCGAGCTGAACGACCCGACAGTGACCCCATCCAGCGCGCCGTCCGCGCCCTTCGTCGTGATGACCGATACGCCGGTCGGAACGCGGCCAAGGGTGTCGCGGAAGGCGCGGGCGTCAATCATGGGAGCGGCCTCAAAAGCGATAGGGAACGGGTCTCCAGGCCAGCCTAGCACCCGAAAACCCGGCGCGCGAGGCCGGATTGGCCATTTGCCGTTATGGCCTGTCCGCCTATAATCTGGCTGACGGACATCCGCCCGTCGCCGCCAGGAAAGCCCCTTGCCTGCATGAATTTCAACGGCCGCCACCGCATCCGCCAGTTCTTCGCGACCGCGCCGACGCCGTGCCCCTATATCGCGGGCCGGTCGGAACAGAAGCTGGTGATCGAACTGCGCACCGACGATGCCGGGCGGTTCTTCAGCGATCTCTCCCGCGCGGGCTTCCGGCGCAGCCATGGCCTTGCCTACAAGCCGACCTGCCGGGATTGCGCGGCCTGCGTGCCCGTGCGCATTCCCGTCGCGACGTTCGAACGCTCCCGCTCGCTCCGCCGCATCGCGGCCCGCAACCGGGATCTGCGCCTGACGGAGCAGCCGCCCGAAGCGACGCCGGAGCATTTCGCCCTGTTCAAGCGCTATCTCGAGCGCCGCCATGGCGGCAGCGACATGGCGGACATGGAGTGGCGGGACTATCGGGCCATGGTCGAGGATACGCCGGTCGACAGCGCCTTGGTCGAGCTTCGCGGGCCGGACGGCGCCTTGCTGGCCGTCTGCCTGATCGACCTGGGCGACGACAGCCTCTCGGCGGTGTACAGTTTCTTCGAGCCGGAGGCGCCGAAGCGCAGCCTCGGCAAGTTCGTCGTGCTCGAATTGATCCGCCGGGCGCACGAGCTTCGCCTCGATCATGTCTATCTCGGCTACTGGATCGAAGGCAGCGCCACCATGGACTACAAACGCCAGTTCCCTGGCCTGGAAGCCTTCCGCGACGGCGCCTGGCGGGCGCTCGGCGCCCCGGATGACGACAGCGGTCGCCCGGCATGACCGCGGCTCGCCCGAATTACGGCGAAGACGCCACGGCGCTCGCGGCGACGGCCGAACTCTATCACCTGTTCCAGACCGGCCTGATGCTGACCCTCAGCCTGAAACGCGGGCCAAGGGACGCCGCCGACTGGACGCGGGCGCTGTTTCGCCGCCAGCACCAGACGAAATTTCTCTCCAGCTTCGAGAAGCTTGGCCTGACCGGCCTGCCGGACGCCCAGGCGGCGGCGGCCTATCACTATCTCTCGAACCGGGTCGGCGGCGTCGATGTCGAATACATGGCGGAGACGGCGAAGAAGGCCTGGGTCCGCTTCCCGCCGCCGCGCTGGATCTATCCGGGCGCTTCGATCTGCGGCATTCCAAGCGAAGTCTCCCGCGCCATGCTGGAAGGCTGGTACGCCGAGAACGGCCCGAGCTTGGGCAATCCCAACCTGGGCTTTGTCTGCACGGCCCAGACGCCCGATGGCCAGCACGGCCTGGCCGGCTATTTCCTGGAGCATGACCGCCCGCTCGCGCCCGACGAGCGGCTGCGCTTCAGTCCCGGCGAAACCCCGCCGCGCTTCGACCCGGCGGCGGCCCCTGTCCTGCCGGCCGGCGACTGGCCGGCGGCGCGGCTCGCCAAGGCCGGCCGCAATTACGCGATGGAATATGTCCGGACCGGCCTGCCGCTCCTGACCGAGCTTTTCGGCCCAAGCGACGGCGGCCATCTCGGCCGGCATACGGCGCGGCTGGTCAGCGCCCAGGGCTACAGGGACCTGGCGGCGGGCTACGGCCTGCCGGCATCGCAGGACGGCGCGGAGGGCTTCGCGCGCTTGCTCGCCGCCATGGCCGCCGCCGAGGGCGATGCGGCGGAGATCGCGGCCGAAGCCGGCGCCTGGCATGTCCGGCGGACGGGCTGGCGCCTTGGCCGCGGCATGTCCGCGCCCCACCCGGCCGTGTTCGAGGCCTGGGGCGGGTTGATCGAAGGCCTCGCCGCGTCGCATGATCGCTTTCTCGCCGTCGAGGTCCTGGCCCGTCCGGACTATGGCGACGCCCATATCGAATGGCGCATCCGCGCTGTCCGCTGAACTGCCTGTCTTGAGGGGATCCAGACCTGTGAAGCTCTATGGCCGCTATCTCTCGCCGTTCGTCCGCCGCGTCGGCGTCAGCCTGAATGTTCTGGGCATGCCCTACGAGCATGTCGAAGTCGCCCCGTTCGACGAATGGGAGCGGGCGCAGTCCTATAACCCCGTCGTCCGCATTCCGGCGCTTGGCCTGGACGACGGCGAAGTGCTGATCGATTCGTCCGCAATCCTGGACTATCTGGACGACAGCGCCGGCGCGGGCCGGCTGATCCCGGCGACTGGGGCCGCCCGCCGCGACGTGATGAAGCTGACCGCGATCGGACTCGGCGCCATGGAAAAGGCGGTCGGCGCGGTTTATGAAGGCCGCTTTCATGCCCCGGAGAAGGTCGAACAGTCCTGGATGGACCGCTGCGACAATCAGGCCGTCTCCGCCCTGCAGGCGCTGGATGCGGTCGCGGCGAAAGCCGGGCCGGACGGATTTCTGTACGGCGGCGGCATGACCCAGGCGGACATTACCGGCGCGGTCGCCTTC
>CALAHN010000030.1 GCA_937891825.1 uncultured Alphaproteobacteria bacterium | reverse complement strand
CGATCGGCTCCACGGGCGCGGCCGTCGGCGCTTCCGGCGTGGGCGCTCCCGGCGTGGGCGCTTCCGGCGCGGGCGCTTCCGGCGCGGGCGCTTCCGGCGCATCGTCGCCGTGCAGGCGCAGTCTGAGGTCCGGCGTCAATGCGGCTTCCGCCGCCGCCCGCGTTTCCGCCGGCTCGCCGATGGCGGCGCGCGGGCGGGCGGGCGGCATGTCGGACGTATCGACGGCCGACGCCGGCAACTCGCCGGCGTTCAGCGCGTCGACCGCTTCCATGGTCTTGTCGTGATGCTGGCCCATGGCCGCGTCGTCGTCGGCATATCCGGCGGGCGCGCTGTCCTCCAGCGCGGCCTGGTCCTTGACGATCTTGGCCGCCGCCTGGCCGTCCTTGTCCAGATCCGGCCCCAGCACGTCGGCGACGGTTTCCATGTCCTTGGCCGACGGGGTCGGCTTCGCCGCCAGCGCCGCCATGTCTTCCGGCGTCAGCCCCCGTTCGGCGAGGCGCGTGCGGATCCGCGCGATCGCCGGCGGCCCGAACCTGACGGCGGCGCGCACGCCGCCCGAAAGCGCGCCGCCGGCGACGCCCGCCGTCGCGATATTCGTCAACCCTTCGCCGATGCCGGACGGCAGGTCTAATTGCGCCCGGTAATCCTGGATGACCGGCTGGAACGCCGTTTCGATGCCCATGCCAGCCAGTCCGTCGATCAACGCGCCCCTGAGGATGCCGACGCCGGCGCCGGCCCCGAGCGGCGCGACCATCAGGTTGAACGGATCCCGCGCGAACGACCCGATGCCGCCAAGGATAGCCCCCGCCGTCTGCCGGCCGCCGCCGGCGCGGCCAAGCGTGGCTTCCGCATCCAGATAGGTCTCCCGGCCGATCTGGCGCGCCCGCTCCCGGAACGCCTCGCCGGTGAAGATATCCTTACGCTTGTTCGCCGGCAGATCCTGGAGCATCCGCTCGATCGCCCGTTCCTCGCGGCTGTCGTCGGCGCGGCGGCGATGCAGCGGCGCAACCTGTTCCGGCTCCAGGTAATCGGCGATCGCCGCGTCGAAGCTCATGTTGAGCGCCTTGCCGATCGCCGCCCGCCGTTCCTCGCGCGCCCGCTCCAGATTGTATTCCTCGGACGTGAACATATCCGCCGAAACGCCCATGCGGTAGCCCGCGCCGATCGCGCCGAACAGGCCGGTTTCGTCGCCGCGCGAGACTTCGTCGGAGCGGACGGCCGCCGTTTCGATGGGATCGAACATGGTCATTGGGGTTTGCTGTCCATCAGCCGTTCCGCCCGGCTCTCGGTCGCGCCGCCGCCCAGGCGCTGGAAGGGCATGAGCGCTTCCGCCGGCACGCCCTGGCGCAGCATTTCGGTTTCCTGGTCGGCCCGGATTTCCGCCGCCGACGGCCGTTCGGAGACGCCCAGCACCAGGTTCCGCTGGCGCTTGGTCGAAAGATCGAGCAGCCAGAGCTTTTTCGGGTCCGCGCCGTCCATCAGGTAGCCGCGCCCGGCCGGGTTATAGACCCGGTAAATGCCTTCCCCGACGCTCTCCAGCCGCATGTTGCGGATCTGGCCCGGATTGACCGGGCGAGGGCGGCCGGAAATCGTCACATGCACCGGCGGCGCGCCGGAGCGCGACGCGGCGTTGATGTTGGTCTGGTCGAGCGCGTCCAGCACGTCGTCCACGTCGTCCTCGTCGCCGTCCTGCGGCAGGATGATTTGCGCGCCGTTGACCTCGCCGATGCCGCCATAGTCGCCCCGGCTGCTTTTCCAGCGCCCGGCGACCCGTTGCAGGCTTTCGACCAGCAGATCGACCCCGTCCTGGCGCACGCCGTCGTCGCTTTTCAGGCCGTCGACGCTGATGCCCCGCGACGGCGCTTCGGCCGCGAACAGAGCTTCCGCCGCCGCCATGTAGCGCGCCCGGATCCGCGCGTCCGCCGGCCGGTCGAGCGCATTGCCCATGGCCTTGTTCCATGCGTCCGCGCGCACGCCGTCGGTCGGCAGGACCGCCAGCTTCTCCCGCATCGCGCCGGACCCTTGCAGGATGGCTTCCGCCGTCGCCTGATGCTGCGGCCCCAGGCGAATAAGCGCGCCGGCGGCATAAGCCGCTTTGTCGCCGCCCGCGACCGCTTCCGCCGTCCGCTGCGCCGCCGGCCCCGGCACGGCGGCGATGGTCGCGAGCAACGCCGCCTGTTGCAGCGGCTGCGCTTTCTTGAACCAGTGCTGGATGGCCTTCAGCTCGCCGCCCGTCACCAGCAGGGACGGCTGGCCGTGCCAGTCTTCGGCCTTGGCCGCGACCGCCGCCCGCTGCGCCAGGGCCGCCTCGACCGCGTCGCCCGCCCAATCGACCGGCGGCAGGCGCAGCCTGGTCCCGTCCGCATAAGCCTTGAGCGCATCCTTGACCGCCGCCGCTTCCGTCTTCTCCAGCCGGTCATTGATCGCCG
>CALAHN010000029.1 GCA_937891825.1 uncultured Alphaproteobacteria bacterium | reverse complement strand
ATCATGACCTCAGGCCATCCGGGAATTTACACCACATTGACGGACGTGACCCCGCTCTCACGCTCCCCAAGCGCCTGAAGCGCAGCGCCTAGGTTGCTTTGGGTCATCGCCCAATCGAGTGGAACCCGCTCCCGTGCTCGTTCCTCGAGCGCCAGGCGATAGGCCACAACAGCCTCCTCTAGCCGCCCCGTACCGTTCTCGCGCTCCCCAAGCGATGCAAGCGCGTTGCCAAGATTGTTCTGGGTCGCTGCCCAATCGAGCGGAATCCGCTGCCGTGCTCGTTCCTCGAGCCCCAGGCGATAGGCCGCAACGGCCTCCTCAAGCCGCGCCGTCCCGCTCTCGCGTGCCCCAAGCGCCCGAAGCGCATTGCCCAGATTGTTCTGGGTCATGGCCCAATCGAGCGGAACCCGCTCCCGCGTCCTTTCCTCGAGCATGGAACGCGCAAGATCGATCGCCACTTCGAGATCAAAGTTCAGCCCTTTGTCCCGCCCGCGTTCGTACCACTCGGTTTGCGCGGCGGCTTGAATAGCCAACACGTCCGCCGGGTCCTTGCCGTCAAGTTTCGCACTTTCGCAAATAAATCGAACGGCGTTTGCGACGGATCGCAAGAGAATAGCTTGGGCAAGCCCCTTCTCGCACAGGCGCGACCGGGCGGCGCGGCGCCGTGCATCCTCTTCATCCATGGCGGCGAGTTCGCCCTCCAGGGCATCCTGCGCCGCGGCGATCTGGCCTTCTCCGTTCAACCGGTCGATGCGCTTCAGGACGGCGTCGAGCGCGCTATCGACATTCGACGGCAACCTGTCGCGGCTTTCCTCCGCATGCGCCACCTCAAGGGCGCGCTGAAGGCCGTTGAGCGCGGCATCGAAATCGGCGGGCGAGCCTTCCGCGTAGTTGCGCGCCAATGCGATCAACAAGCCTTCCTTGATCCCGAATTCGCGCGCGCGCTTTTCCCCTTGCTGAACGAGCGCGTCGATCGAGGATGGCAGGTTGCGAATGTCGCCGCGCACGGCATCGATCGCCGCGTGAATGATGCCAAGCGTGCTCGCCATCTCCAGCATGAGCAGCGGCTCGATTTGGCGATAGTAGTTCAAGTCTTCGACTGCCGCCTCAATCCCTGCCCGAACGACGTCATGGGCAAATCGGTAGGCAATCGTGCCGGATTTATCGGACGCGAATAGGTCAGGGCGACGCTGACCTAAATCGCCCATAATGAGGGCGACGGCGCCACCGGAAAAACCTGCAGGCGTCACTGCGACCGCCACGAGTCGCTTTCTGTCGATCACGCAGGCTTTGAGGGATTCTTCCAGCGCATCGTTCGCCGCGTTGAGTTCGGCATTCAGCGCCCAGTCATTACCTTCTGCCTGAATGAAATCGCGGTAATTGGCGAAGAGGGCCTTCTGGATTCGACCGCGAACGCGGCTGCACTCAGGTCCGAACTTCTTGGACCGCCCGAGCACGAATTCAGCCAGCCCTGCCAGCCCAATCGACGCCTCAATCGCGCCCGGCGCGCCCAAGCCGCCGAACGCCATCGAAGCCGTCCCAACACAGACTGCGGTGACACTCTGTAATCCCTGTTCAGAAAAACCCATGAATTGCGACCGACCGCCAAAAATGTATTCGGTTGTAATCTAGTGACAAACATCGTTTTGCTGCAATCGCAGTTAGTTTTCATCGTCACCGTCACCGACCCGCCGCAATCGCCAACCCGTCGATGACGGCCGTGAAGGCTGCCGAGCGCAGGATTTCGGCGTGGGGGCAGAGGGCGCGGAGGTCGGTTGCGACGAAGGCCATCAGGCTTGATCCGCCGACCAGGATGACGCGGCCGACGGCGCCTGGGGCGATGCCTGCGAGCGCCAGGGTTTCGGCCGCCGCGGCGCCGAGGCGGGCGCGGTGCTCGGTCAGCGCTGCGGCGAGGCTCGCGGCCGTGACGGCGGCGGAGAGGTCCTGTTCAATGAAGCCCATATCGATCAGGGCCGGCGGGCCGCCGGCGTTCGCGGCGATCTTGCCATGCTCGACCGCGAAGGCGAGGTCGTGGCCAAGCTCCCATTCCAGCACGCGGACATAACGGTCGACCGCCGGCCGGTCGACGGCGAGGCGCGCCATCTCCGCCGCCATCCGCCGCATCTTCGGCGTGTAGAGGAAGGGGATCTTGGCCCAAGTCGCGAGGTCGATATAGGGGGCCGGCGGCACGGGCAGAAAGCCGTCGCCGAAGTCCCGGCGGAGGTCCCCGCCGAGGCCGAGCTTCGGCATGGCATGGGTCATCGCGACCGCATGGTCGAAATCGACGCCGCCCAGGCGAATGCCGTGATTGGCGAGGATCTCCAGCCGCGCGCCCGCGCTCTGGAAGACCGAGAAATCCGACGTGCCGCCGCCGATATCGACGATCAGGCCAATCGTGCCGGCCTGGCCCAGTCCGTGATTAGCGATCGCGGCGGCCTCCGGCTCCGCGAGGAAGGCGACCTCTTCGAAGCCCGCCGCCAGATAGCAGGCGCGGAGATCGGCTTCCGCCTGGGCGTCCTTGGCCGGGTCGGCGGTGTGGAAGCGCACGGGCCGGCCCGAAAACGCCCGGCGGAACCGGCGCCCGGTCGCGGCCTCGGCGCGCCCGCGGAGTTCGGCCAGGAAATCGGCGATGACGCCGGCGAGCGTCCGGCTCCGCCCGCCGATCGGCCGCGCCTCATGGGCGAGCGGCAGGCCGAGCACGCTTTTCAAGGAGCGCATGTACCGCCCGGCTTCCCCGGCGATCAGGGCGTCGGTCGCCGCATTGCCGATGCGCATCGGCCCGCCGCCGGCGGGAAAGAACACGGCCGTCGGCAGCGTCTCCGCCCCCGCCTCCACCGCAATCCGACGAGCGCCTTGCGCAGACGGCGCGGCGACCGCGGAATTGGAGGTGCCGAAGTCGATGGCGAGCGTCTCGCTCCGCATGGCCTGCCTCGCGTCAAAAACCGCAGGGGATATGGGAATTCGCGGGCGCCGTCAACGAAAAGGCGCGGGGGCGGGGGCCATCAAACCAGCAGCTTCGGGACCTGGAAATCTTCCAGCAGGCCTGTACCGGCCATCGCTTGCCGCCAGCCCGCCGCATCGAAGGCGATGGTAGCAAATGCGGCCGTCGGGAAAGCTGTCAGGCGCGGGTCGCCGCCGGACAGGCTGCGCGCCAGGTCTTCCAGGCCGGGGTTGTGGCCGATGATGAGGAGCGCCGCTGCGTCGGTCGGGACGGCGGCGATCAGGGCGCGCCAGGTTCTGGCGTCGGCGCCGTAGGCCGCGGGCGGCTGCTCGATCGTGCGGGGCGGCGGCAGGGACGGCAGGGACGACAGGTAGGGCGCGATCGCGGCCCAGGTCATCTGGGTACGGCGGGCGGGGGAGCAGATCACATGGTCGGGCGCCAGGCCGATCTGGCGGCAATAGACGCCGAGCGCCGCCGCCGCCCGCTCGCCGCGGCGATTGAGGGGCCGATCGAAATCGTCGAGCCCGGCCTCGCCCCAACTGGATTTCGCATGGCGCAGGATGTGCAGGCGGCGCATCGGGTCAGGCGCCGGTCATGCGCGGTCGACCGCTTCGAGCAGCGGCATCCATTCTTCCTGGATGCGCCGGGCCGACGCCGTCGTCTGATCGAACAGGGTCAAGCCCTGGGTCGCGAGATCGGCATAGAGCGCGCGCTCGACGATCCGGGCGGTCAGGCTGCGCCCGGCGCCGGCGATATACGCTTCGAGACGGCGGCCGGCGATGCTGTTCGGCCGGTAGCGGTTCGCGACCAGCAGCGTCGGCGTGGCGCCTTTCGCGACCGCCTTGATCTTGTCGATACGTTTCAGGAAGCGGTCCGTCGCCATCTCGTCGAAAACCGAAGGCAGGATCGGCGCGACGATGCAATCCGCCAGATCGACGGCCGCAGTCAGCGCGTCGCCGCGCAGGCCCGCCGGGCTATCCAGGATCAGCCGGTCCACGCCGCGGGGCGGCTTGCCGAGCGCCTTCGACCAGTCGAGCCCCTGGATCGCCTCGGCCCGCGCCGGCCGGAGCTTCAGCCACCGCCGGGCGCTGCCCTGCCGGTCGAGATCGGCGAGCCCCGTCGCCGCGCTCGAGCGCGCCATGGCGGCGGCGATATGGGTCGCGACCGTGGTCTTGCCGCAGCCGCCCTTCAGGTTGATCACCAGGATCGTGCGCATGGCTGCTAGTCCTCTCGCCAGAACGGGTCGATCTTGGCGAACGCGCGCCACTTCCGGGCAAGCGCCCCGGTCGCGCCCGACGACGCGCCGGCAAGATAGGCCTGAGCATAGAGCGCGACGCGCCCGAACGCAGCCCGGTCCGGGGCGGCGGCGGCGCGCCCGCTCGCCAGCAGCGTCGCCTGGGCGACTTCCAGGTCGTTCAGGCGGCCAAGATCGTCCTGCAGGGTCCGTAGCGCGCGCACATAGGGCCGGGCCGCGTCTGCCGGATAGAGGCCGCCGAAAAACTCCGCCGCATAGCGCAGCTTCTTCAGGTCGATGCGGAGATTGTGCCAATCGGCGATGGCGCCGGCCTCGGCGCGCTTCGCGGCCTTGCGGGCCTTGCGGTGCGCCCGGTCCAGCCGTTGGGCGGCGAAGGGCCCAAGCGGGCGCTGCCGCCAGAGCCGCTGCACCGGTTCGGCCTCAGCCTGCCAGAGATCGCCCTCCAGCCAGCCCGCGAGCCCGAGCAGCATGCGGGTGTGGCCCGGCCCGTCGATGCGCTCGACCGCCGCCCGCCACAAGGCCTCGCGACGACGGGCGAGCGCGGCCTGGACACGGGCGCCGTCCCTTGGGTCGAAGCCCGAGGCCATCAAGAGCGGCAGGGTCTCGGCCGCCAGCACGTCGATATTGCGGATGTCGCCGAGCATCAGGAAGGCGCGCTTCAGGGCGGCGAGGTCCGCCGCCGCCGCATCCGTCGCGATGATCGGCGCGAAGACCACGAGCAGCGAGCGCAGCCGCCGGATCGCGACGCGGGCCTGATGCACGGCCTCAACGTCGCCCGTCTCGGTCAGGTTCGGGAGATTCAGGGTCCATTGGTCGATGCAGTCCTGCGCCATCTGGCCGAAGCTTGCGAGCGCGCTGGCCTTGGGATCGGGCGTGAAGGACCGGGCGTAGGCGACGGACGGCGCGGCGCCCGAAAGCGCCTGCTCGGCCCGCGCCCCCTTCGACGTGACCTGGATGCCGGCGACGCCGCCGCCGACCCACGCCTTTGCGACCTCGAAGAGCGCGGCGGACGACCCGGCCTTCAACTCCACCTCAAGCTCCGAGATCGGGAGGATGCGGTCGCCCGCCTCGATCCGCCCGACATCGAGCGCCAGTTCGGCGGTAAAGGCTTCCCCAGACCGGTCGAGACCGGAGAGCGGCGCGCGCGTCCGGTCGAAGATCGTGGCGTAGCGCTGGGCGAGGCCCGCCTGCTCGACCGCGCGGAACTGGTCGGGCGCGAGCACGGCCTGGAGCGCGCCGATCTCCGGGCGCTCATCGGCAAGCGGCTGCTCGATCTCGCCGCGCTTGAAGGGCTGGTCCGCAGGAGCGGCTGTCTTGATGGTCTGAATATAGACGTCGCCATCGCCTTTCCGGACGCGAAACGCGATCCGGTTGGCGCCAAGCAGGCCGTCGGCGGTGTCGTAATAGGCGGAATACAGGGAAACGGTCTCGGCGCCCGGCCGCTTCAGGAGCCGGGCGCGCAGCGCCGCGACTGCCGCCGGCGCCGCCTTGATCGATATCTCCCGCTCATCAGCCATCGTCGGTCGCCAGTCTATTCAGCCGCTTCGCCGCCGGTTGGAAAACAATAGACGACATCGATACTTGTCCGCTAGCCCTGGCGGCGGCGGCATATTTGCCGGAGCAGCGCCTCGCTGTAGAAGCCCATGCAATTTATCCAGCTTTTCCGCGTCTTCCCAAAGGGCGAGCCGGTCTGGACGGGCTAAATGTCGCAAACCTCAGCCAGGAAGCGCGCCGCGATCCCGTTGAAGCGCTCCGGGTGTTCCAGGGTTGCGAGATGCCGCGCGGGATCCAGCCATTCCAGCCGCGCCCTGGGCAGCAGCGCCGCCATGCGTTCCGTGATTGCGGGCGGCACGCCGGGATCGTCCCGCGCGCCGACGACAAGGGCCGGAACCTTGATCTCCGGCAAGCGCGCCGTCGTGTCGAGGCCGCGCATCGCGTCGACCATGGCGGCGAAGCTTTCCGGCCGGAAGCGGGCGAAGGTTTCGTCCATATAGCGATAGCCGGGGCTGCCTGCCGCTTCGGGCCGGAACCAGCGGTCCATCAGCGCCGGCTGCACGGCCTGGACGCCGCCCGCCCGGACGGCGGCCACGCGGACCTGCCAGCCCGCCGCCTGATCCGGCGTCATCTGACAGGTGCTTGTCACAAGCATCAACGAGCGGACACGGGCTGGATAGGCCAGCGCAAAGGTCTGCCCGACCTGCCCGCCGATCGAGACGCCGCAATAATGCACGGCCTCAATGTTCAGGGCGTCGAGCAAGGCGGCGACATCGTCCGCCATCGCGGCCAGGGTGTGCGGCCCCGTCGGCAGCGCGCTGCTGCCATGGCCGCGCGCATCGAACCGGAGCGTGCGGAACCCCTTGAATGCGGCGAGGTGCCGGTCCCAATAGTCAAGGTCGGCGCCGAAACAATGATGCAGCAGCAGCACCGGCAAGGCATCGGGGCCGGCCAGTTCATAGCGCAGGCGAACGGCGCCTGCCTCGATCTGGCCGGCCGGCATGCGCTTCGACCTCAGGCGATCAGCCAACCGCCGTCGACATCGACCGTCGTTCCCGTCACGAACTCGTTCTCGATGACGAACAGGATGGCTTGCGCGACTTCCTCCGCCTCGCCGGCGCGGGGGATGACGTTCTTGGCGGTCGCGCCTTTCACCATGTCGGCGCGCTTGGCGGCGTCGGGGCCGAACATCGGCGTATCGATCACGCCGGGGGAGACGACGTTCAGCCGCTTCGGCTTGATCTCCGCGGCGACGGCGCGCGCCAGGGCTTCGACCGCGCCGCCGACGGAGGAAATCGCGACCTGCCCGGGCTTCGCTTTCCGCGCCGGCGCGCCGCTGACCAGCACGATGGCGCCGTTGTCGGTCAGATGCTCCGTGCCGAACCGCACGACATTGGCATAGCCCCAGAGCTTCGCGAACGAGCCCTGATAGCCATCCAGGTCCATCTGGAGGAACGGACCGGCCGCACGGGCGCCGCCGGTCGCTGCCGTCACCAGAATATCGTAAGGCGCTTCGGCCTTCAGCAAGGCCGCGACCGCGGCACGATCAAGCACGTCGCATTGCTTGGTCGTGACGCCCTTGGGCAAGCTGCCCGCCTTCTCGGGACTGCGGCTGACCGCGACGACGGTCGCGCCTTTCGCCGCCAGGGCCTGGGTCGTCGCAAGGCCGATGCCCGACGTCCCGCCGAACACAATCGCCTTCTTGCCCGAAACATTCATCATGGCGCGCAGTCCTTCCAGTTCGTTTTTATATGTGGTCCTGCCTGTCTAGCGGAGCCGGCGCATCCCGTCGACAGGCAACTGGGCGAGGCCGCATCGCCGCCTGAAAGCGGGTCGATCTAGTAGCCGGTCTCGCGGTCGATTTCCGTTACCAGGGGCGATCGGCCGACGGCATAGGCTTCTAAATTCTGGAAGAACACATCCAACGTGCGCTGGATATAGGTCGACGGATCGTCCGACGACATATGCGGCACGATCACCAGGTTCTTTTGCCGCCAGAGCGGATGCTCCTTCGGCAAGGGCTCGGGATCGAACACGTCCAGGATCGCGCCGGAGATGCGGCCGTCGTCCAGACGCTCGACCAGGGCGTCATAGTCCATCACCGGGCCGCGGCCGATATTGACGACGCCCCCGCCGCCGCCGGCTTTCATCGCGTCGAAGGCTGCTGCGCCGACCATGTGCCGGGTCGCGGGCGTAAGCGGCAACGTGCAGATCAGGAAATCGGCGCCGGTCGCCGCCTCGGTCAACGCGTCCGGCGGATACATGGCGTCCGCCAGGGGATGCGCCGCCTGGTTCCGGCGGACGGCCCGCACGGTCAGCCCCATGACCTTCGCCGCGTCGGCCGAGGCCTGGCCAAGCGTCCCAAAGCCGACAACCGTGACGGTCTTCCCCGTGATCAGGCTATCGAATTTCGGCGACCAGCTATGCTCGCGCTGGGCGGTCGCCAGATGCGGCATGCGGAAATGCAGCATGCCGAGCGCCATCGCCGCAAACTCGCGGGTTTTCGGATAATGCGTGCCGCTGTTGTTGGTCAGCGCGACTCCGGCCGGCAGCCAGTCCAGCGGCAGCAAGCTTTCGACGCCGGCCATGGTCATCATGATCCATTTCAGGCGCTTCGCCTTCTGGATGGCCTCGACCGGCGGCTTCGATTGGCAGATCAGGATTTCGGCATCCGCCAGCGCGCCATCGACGCCCTGCCAGTCCTGGCCGAAACTAACCGTCATCGGCGCGGCCGCCGCCCGATGGCGCTCCAGCGCCTGATTCCATGCGTCGGCGTCGACGCGCATATGCGGCGCTTTCCAGGTTTGCGAGTCCAGATGCACGCGGATCGGTCGGGTCATGGCGCCATGCTCATTTTTTTATGACAGTTAAGCGCCAACCCCCGAATGGATAGGCGTACCGGAAACCCATAGGCGTACCGGAAACCCAGCGTTAACCATAAGCGACTCCGCCGCAAGTGGCATGCCTCGGCACGCTTCCAGTCAAATACTTGATGTTTCGCAATAATTCTTGGAAGGCCAACTTGTGCGCCTGAGAGCCTGAATCAAAAGATCATGAAGGCTTGCAATGGGTTGCGATCCTTC
>CALAHN010000028.1 GCA_937891825.1 uncultured Alphaproteobacteria bacterium | reverse complement strand
CGGCCCGGTCTGCTACCGGCGCGGCGGCGTGCGGCCGGCCGTGACCGACGCCAATGTCGCCCTCGCCCGGATCGACGCCCAGGCGTTTCTCGGCGGCGGCATGCCGCTTGACGATGCCGGCGCTGTCGCGGCGATCGAGGCCCATGTCGGCAAGCCGCTCGGCCTAAGCCCCGAGGCGGCGGCGGCCGGCGTGCTCGCTGTCGCCGACGCGCGCATGGCGGACGCGATCCGCCTCTCGCTTTTCGAGAAAGGCGCCGACCCGGCGGACTTCGCCCTCGCGCCCTTCGGCGGCGCCGGCGGCCTGCATGCGGCGGCGCTCGCGGACGCGCTCGATATCAACCGCATCATCTTTCCAGCCAACGCCTCGACGCTTTCGGCGCGCGGCATCCTCGGCGCCGACTTGCGCCATGATCTGGCGCGCTCGCGTCGGCTGATCGCCAACCTTGACGGCGCGCCGGCCGCCGTCGACGCGCTCAAGGCGCTTACAGCGGACCTGCGGGCGGAAGCAGAGGCCGCGCTGAATCGGGACGGCGTCGCGCCCGCGGACCAGGCCTTCGAGTTCGCAGCCGACATGCGCTATCGCGGCCAGGCGTATGAACTTGTCATCCCCTGGGGCGACGTCAGCCCAAGCCTGGAAAGCCTGGCGGAACTGGTCGAGCGCTTTCATGCCGAGCACGCCCGCCGGTTCGCCCATTCCGACCCCGCCGATCAGGTCGAGATCGCAACCTTTCGCCTGGCCGCCATCGGCCGCATGCCGGACCCCGACTTCGCGGACGTGGCGCGGCCGGCGAGCGGGACGCCGACCCGAAGCGGTTCGCGCCGCATTTGGCTCGACGACGCCTGGAACGATACGCCCATTTACCAGCGCGACGCCCTCGGCGCCGGCGCTGCGATCGCCGGCCCCGCTGTGATCGAGGAAGCTTTCACGACGCTCATCCTGCCCGCCGGCTGGCGCGCCGAAATGCATGCCAGCGGCGACCTGCTCGCGACGAGGACAGCCCGATGACCGACAGCCCGACGACTGGCCCCGCCCACGCCATCGACCCGATCCGCCTTGAGGTCATGCGGAACGCCCTGATCGCGGCGTCAGAGGAGATGAACATTTCGATCTGGCGCACCGCCCGCTCCACCGTGGTGCGCGAAACCCTGGATTACTCGACGGCGATCTTCGACGGCCGCGGCCAGGCGGTCGCCCAATCGACCCGCATTCCGGTGCACCTGAACAGCATGTCGGTCTGCCTGGAAGAGATCATCGCCAACTGGATTCCCCTCGACCATTGGCATGACGGCGACGTCATCCTGACCAACGACCCCTATGCCGGCGGCCAGCACCTGCCGGACTTCGTGGCGTTCAAGCCGATCTATGCCGATGGCGTGCGCGTCGCGATTTCGGCTGCGATCGTGCACCATGTCGATGTCGGCGGCGGCGCGCCGGGCAGCTATTTCGCCGGCGCGACGGAGGTCTTCCAGGAAGGCCTGCGCATGCCGCCGATGAAACTGGTCGACCGCGGCAAGCGCAATGAACCGGTGCTGGCCATGATCCGCCGCAACAGCCGCGAGCCTGACAAGATTTCAGGCGACGTCGCCGCCCAACTGGCCGCGCTCGACGTCGGCGGCCGGGCCGTCCTCAGGCTGGTCGAGCGCTACGGCGCCGACATGACGGCCGCCGCAATGACCGCGATCCTGGACCAGTCGGAAGCTGCGATGCGCGCCGCCATTTCCGCCATGCCGGATGGCGTCTATGCCTTCGAAGACTTCGTCGACGACGACGGCCTGGAGGCGATCGGCCTGAAGGTCCGGGCGACGGTGACGATCGCCGGCGACCGCGCCACGGTCGATCTTTCAGGATCCAGCCCACAGGCGCCGGGGCCGGTCAACTGCACCCTCAACATGGCGAAGTCCGGGGTTTACTGCGCCTTGCTCATGGCGGCCGGCGGCGGCGTCATGGCCAACACCGGGGCTTACCGCCCGATTACGATCATCGCCGAGCCCGGCGCCATCGTCAGCGCCCAGTCGCCGGCGCCGGTCGCCAACCGCATGGCGACCGGGCATCGGATCGTAACGACGATCCTCGGCGCCCTGGCCCAGGCCGTTCCCGACAGAATTCCAGCCGCATATTACGGCGTCTCCTATGTCGCCGCTCTCTCCGCCCCCGACGCCACGGGCGAGCGGCGGGTCTATTTCGAGATCGAGGTCGGGGGCTGGGGCGCGCATCCGACCGCCGACGGCGCCAGCGGGTTTTCCGCCGGGTTCCACAATCTTGCGAACTCGCCGATGGAAATGTGCGAAGCGCTTTTCCCGGTCGCCTTCACCCAATATGGCCTGATCCCGGATTCCGGCGGCGCCGGCGCGAAGCGCGGCGGCCTGGGCCTCAGGCGGGAATGGCGGCTTGATGCCGACTGGGGCGTGCTTTCGGGCAATTTCGACCGTTTCCGCTATCCGCCCTATGGCCTGAATGGCGGCGCGCCTGGCGCGCCCGGCCGCTTCATCCTGACCCAGTCGGGCGAGGAAACCGTGCTGCCCTCGAAAATCTCCGGCGTGCGATTGCGCCGGGGCGACAAGGTGCGCCTGGATACGTCCGGCGGCGGCGGCTGGGGCGCCCCTTCAGGCCGCGACCCAGCCGCGCTCAAGGCGGACCTGACCGCGGGCTACGTCACAGCCGCCGGCGCGGCCGCCTACAGCAAGGAGCCCTGACCGCCCGCGTCCGGCGGCGGCGGCTTGCGAGCCAGGCGCGGCCGCGGCTTGGGCGTTGGGGCTTGAGGCGGCGGGGGCGCGCCGCCATCGGTCACAACGGCGTCCCGGCGGATGTCGCCCGCAAATTGCAGTTCGATCGCGAGACCGGGCGTCGCTTGCTCCGGGTCGACCAGAACCTGGCCGCCGGCGCGCAGCAGCACGAAGCCCCGTTGCAACGTCTTTTCGTGAGAATAGCTGGCGAGCAGGCCGGAAAGCCGCTCCAGGCGTTGCGCATCGTCCCGGAGCCGGCGGTCCGCGGCGACGGCGATCCGGCGCGCCGGGTCGAGCCGCTCGAAGGCGTGATGTCGGGCGCCAAGCGCCTGCACGGCGGCCCTATCCAACGCCTTGACCCGCGCCCCGAGCGCGTCGGCCTTGGCGTCCAACTGCCGTTCCGGGCGCGGCAGGCCGGCCGCCAGCCGCGCCAGCCGGTCGCCACGGGCGGCGAGGCCGGTCTTGAGCGCAAACGCCAGCCGCTCGCTGACATCGTCCAGGCGCTGGGCGGCGGTTTCCAGCAAACGGCCCGGCTCCGGCAGGCCGCGCGCCAGGCCGGCAAGGCGATCCTGCCGATGGCCGACGCCGCGCTCCGCCGCCTCCGCGAGCCGAAGGCCGAGCCGCCGGACCTCCGCGACAAGGTCCGCCCGGACCGGCACGGCAATTTCGGCGGCGGCGGAAGGCGTCGGCGCCCGGCGGTCGCTCGCATAGTCGATCAGCGTGGTGTCGGTCTCGTGGCCGACCGCCGATATCAGCGGGATGTCGGACGCCGCCGCCGCCCGGACGACGATTTCCTCGTTGAAGGCCCAAAGGTCTTCCAGGCTGCCGCCGCCGCGCGCGACGATCAGAACGTCCGGGCGCGGCACGGGGCCGCCTGGCGTCAGCCGGTTGAAGCCCTCGATCGCCGCCGCAGCTTCTTCCGCCGCGCCCTTGCCCTGGACGCGGATCGGCCAGACCAGCACATGCCGGGGAAAGCGGTCGTTCAGCCGATGCAGAATATCACGGATGACGGCGCCCGTGGGCGAGGTGACGACGCCGATCACGGTCGGCAGGAACGGCAGGGGGCGCTTCCGCTCAAGGTCGAACAGACATTCCGCCTGCAGCTTCTTCCGGCGCTCTTCCAACAGCTTCAGGAGCGCGCCGGCGCCGGCCGGCTCCAGCGCCTCAACGACGAGCTGATAGACCGAGCGGCCTTCGAAGGTCGTGACCCGGCCCGTCGCGACGACTTCCAGCCCATCTTCCGGCAAGGTCGTCAGCCGGCCGGCCTGGCCGCGCCACAGCACCGCGTCGATGACGGCCTTGTCGTCCTTGAGGCGGAAATACCAATGTCCGCTCGCGGCCCGCTTGGCGCCGGAGATTTCGCCCTGCACCCGGACATGGCCGAAATCGCCCTCGAGCACGCGTTTGATCGCGCCTGAAAGCTCGCCGACCGACATCGCGGGCGCGTTTCCGCCTTGGGCGTCGTCAGGCGGCGGCGGCGCGCCGAGCAGGTCGTCGAGGGGGTCGCGTTCCGTTTCCATGAGCCCGATGATACAAGACCCGGGCCAGAACCCAAGGAGTGCGCCTTTGCGAATTCTCGTCGTCGGCTCAGGCGGCCGCGAACATGCCCTGGTCTGGGCGATCGCCGGCTCGCCCCTCGCGACCGATATATATTGCGCGCCCGGCAATGCCGGCATCGCGGAAGACGCGATTTGCGTCGACATCGCCGCGACCGACGTGCCGGCGCTGGTCCGGTTCGCAGTCAAGGAACGGATCGATCTCGTCGTTATCGGACCGGAGGCTGCGCTTGAGGCCGGCCTCGCCGATGCGCTCGCGGCAGAAAGCGTGCTCGCCTTCGGGCCGAGCAAGGCTGCGGCGGCCATCGAGACATCCAAGGGCTACATGAAGGATCTCTGCGCCAGGGTCGGCGTGCCCACAGCCGACTACCGGCGGTTCACGGACGCCGACAAGGCGGCGGCCTATGTCCGCGAACGCGGGGCGCCGATTGTCGTGAAGGCGGACGGACTTGCCGCCGGCAAGGGCGTCGTCGTGGCCGAGACGGTCGAGGAAGCGCTCGCGGCCGTCGACGCCTGCATGCGCGATGCGGCCTTCGGAGCCGCCGGGGCCGAGGTGGTGATCGAGGAATTTATGGCGGGGGAAGAAGTCTCCTTCTTCGCGCTGGTCGACGGGGAAGACGCCCTGCCCTTTGCCTCCGCCCAGGATCACAAGCGGGCGTTCGACGGCGATCAGGGGCCGAACACCGGCGGCATGGGGGCCTATTCGCCCGCGCCCGCGATGACGCCGGCCCTCGAGCAGCAGGTTCTGACGGAGATCATCGAGCCGATCGTCGCCGCGATGAAGGCGGACGGCCGCCCGTTCAAAGGGGTGCTGTTCGCCGGCCTGATGCTGACGGCGGACGGGCCGAAGGTCGTTGAGTTCAACGCTCGCTTCGGCGATCCGGAAGCGCAATCCATCCTGACCCGGCTACGCTCCGATTTCCTGACAGCGCTGGTGGTCGCGGCGGAAGGCGGCTTGAAGCACTTCGACCTCCGCTGGCGCGACGAAACCGCGATGACGGTCGTGATGGCGACGAACGGCTATCCGGGTCCGTATGGGGCAGGTTCGCTGATCCGCGGCGTCGCCGACGCCGAAGCATTGCCCGGCGTCACCGTGTTTCACGCAGGCACGCGGCAGAGCACGGAGGCGGGCGCCTATGAAGCGGCCGGCGGGCGGGTCCTGGCGGTGACGGCGCTCGGCGAAACCGTGCGCGAGGCGCGCGACCGCGCCTATGCCGGCGTCGCAGCGATCGATTGGCCGGACGGATTTTGCCGAACCGATATCGGTTGGCGCGCCCTGGATTGACGCTTTGGTCAGGCTCGCCGGACATAATGACATGACGGCGGTATTTGCCTATGATAGGGGCGGCGCCACGCAAGCGGCGCATAAGGCTTTGTTCTGGGCGTTCAAGAGGACCGAAACGGATGGCTGAACAGGCAGTCCTGCACCGTGATCGACTGAAGCAAAGGGGCAGCTGGATCTATCTGCGCCCCGACGATGCGCGTCAGCATCCCGACTATGGCGTGTTCGGCTGGGCGCTGCTGCTCCTAGCCGCGCTGTTCGTCGGCCCGATGATCTTGCTCTGGCAGGACGTCGAAATCGTTTTCGGCCCCTATGACAGGCCTGAAAACAGCTGGATCTTGCTAGCGGTCGATGGCGTTCTGCTGATGGCCTCATGGACGGCCTGCCGGCTGCTTGGCGCGGAACGGGCGCCGTTTTTCCGGTGGTTCTATTTCACCGTCGTCCTGGGGCTTTGCAGCCTGGCTGTCTTCGTCAGCCTGTGCTTGTTCGAAGTTCGCGAAATTCTGCCGTTTGGCGTCCCGAGCTCCGAGCGCGGCGGGTTCGGCGGTTGGGCGGATAGCGTTCCCCCGATCGTGTGGTGGGGCATTGCGCTGCGTTTGATCGCGATCATGCTGGCGACGGTCTACGTAATGCAGTCCAGCCGTTTGAACGTGACGGTTTCGAAGCGCGTGTCTCCGAACGATCCTTTCGTCTCCCGCGCATGGTCGGCGTCGACCGCGCCAGTCGCGACCGTCCCCGCCGACGTGCCCGGCGTGTCCCCCAGCTATCCGACGGCCGAAGCCGCGCCGACGCCAAGGGCGGAACCGACGCTGACGCCGCGCGCGACGGAATCGGCAGCGGCTCGCGGCGAGACTCGCACCGAAACTAGGACCGAGATCCGAACGGAAGTGCGCACGGAAACGCGGGACGTCCCGGCGGCGGAACAGCGCGCCGCGCCGATCGTGCCGGATGACCGACGCCTGAAAGCCCGGCTTCGCCAGCTCGAGGACGCCCGCGCCGCCGGATTGATTTCCGATGCGGAGTATGAAGCGCGGCGCACGGCCCTGCTTGGCGCCAACGGCTGAGATCAACCGCCGCGCGCTTGGTTCCGCGGGGCGGGTTTGAGCGCGCGGCGGCTCAGGCCGTGACCACGATCGCGTCGATGCCGGTCATGGCGCGGTAGACGCCGCGGGTATCGACAATCAACGGCGCGATGGCTGCAAGCCCGCGATAATCGACGCCGTCATGATCCGTGACGATGACCGCCGCGTCGATCTTGGGCAGCGCCGTCAGCGATAGTGAGGCCCTGCCCGCCAGTTTTGGGTAACGGCGGGTCTGCCCGATCGTCGGAACATGGGGATCGTGGAAGATCGCGGTCGCGCCGGCGTCTTCCAGCAAAGCCAGGATCTCGAGGCCTGGGCTTTCCCGAATGTCATTGACGTTCTTCTTGTAGGCGACGCCCATGGTCAGGATGCTGGCCCCCTTGAGCGCCTGCCCGCGATGCCGGCTGAGCGCCGCCGCCAGGGCTTGAACCACCGCCAGTGGCTGTGCTGCGTTGATCTCCCCAGCCAATTCGACAAATCGGGCGGCGGTATCGAGTTCGCGGGCGCGCCAGGACAGATAGAACGGATCGATCGGGATGCAGTGGCCGCCCAGGCCCGGCCCCGGATAGAACGGCATATAGCCGAAGGGTTTGCTGGCGGCGGCCTCGACCACCTCGAACATATCGACGCCCATCTTGGCGTAGATGCCCTTCAGTTCGTTCACCAGCGCGATGTTGACCGCCCGAAAGACATTCTCGGTGATCTTGACCGCTTCCGCCGTCTCCAGGCTTGAGACCGGCGTGAGGCTCGGCGCGACCAGGCCATAGACCGCGACCGCCGCCGCCAGGGAGGGCGCGTCCAGCCCGCCGAGGACTTTCGGAATATCCTTGATGCCATAGCGCGGATTGCCGGGGTCCTCGCGCTCCGGCGCGAAGCTGACCAGCACGTCCTGGCCGGGTTTCCGCCCAGCCGCTTCCAGGAGCGGCAGCACGACCTCCCGGGTCGCGCCCGGATAGACGGTCGATTCCAGGCTCAACAGCGCTCCCGCCCGCAAATGCGGCGCGACGGCGCGCACGGTCGCTTCGACAAACTGCATATCGGGCGTCCGCCCGCGACCGAGCGGCGTCGGCACGGCGATCAGGACCGCATCGGCATGGGCGACGCGCGCATAGTCGCCGGTCGCGGTCAACCGTCCGCTCGCGACGGCGGCGCGCACGCGCTCCGCCGATGCTGAGCTCAAATAGCTTTCGCCCGCAAGCAGGGCGCGCGGCTTGGCCGGATCGATATCGACGCCGATCACATCGACCCCGGCCTCGGCGAACGCGAGCGCCAGAGGCAGGCCGACATAGCCCAGGCCAATGACCGCGACGGTCAGGCGTCCAGCTTCGATCTTAGCCAAAATCTGTTCAACGGGCGTCATGGCGCCTCCCGATACGCCGCCTTTCAGCGGCCGTGGCTGCGCCGGCAGTTGACGCCTGCGTCAGGGCGGGCAATCTGTACCTCTGAACACGGGGGAAAGCGATGGCCTATTGGCTTTTCAAGAGCGAGCCTGCGACCTGGTCCTGGGACGATCAAGTGGCGAAGGGCGTCGAGCATTGGGACGGCGTTCGCAATCATCAGGCCGCCAACAACATGAAAGCCATGCGTCTCGGCGATCGCGGCTTTTTCTATCATTCGGTCAACGAGCGGCAGATCGTCGGCGTGGTCGAAGTCGTGAAGCTGTTCTATCCGGATCACACTGACGCCAGCGGCAAGTTCGGCATGGTCGACATCAAGGCGCTGCATCCGGTCAAGACTCCGGTCACGCTGGCGGACATCAAGGCCGACGGCCGGTTCGAAGATTTCCCGCTGATCCGCCAATCCCGTCTGTCCGTCGTTCCGGTCCGGGACGATTACTGGCAGATGCTCTGCGAGATGGCAGGCATCGCGCCTTGAGCGACAGGACGGAACTCTTGGCGATCGCCGACGTGCCGGAAAACGACGCCCGCGGCGTCACGATCCGGGACGGCGCGAAAATGCGGAAATTCGTGGTCCTGCGCTGGGAAGGCGAAACCCGGGTCTACCGCAATCGCTGCCCCCATGCCGGTACGCCGCTGGACTGGATCCCGGACCGGTTCTTCGACCGGAGCAAGCAGTTTCTGTTCTGCGCGACCCACGGCGCCAGTTTTGAACCTGCGACCGGACTATGCATCGACGGCCCCTGTGTCGGCGACGTGCTCGAAACCTGCGCCTTCACAATCGACGACGGCAAGGTCATCCTGACCGAACCTGTTTAGAGCATGGCGCGTCCAAGTGGACGCGCCATGCTCTATCTTATTGATAACGATCAAATTATCCAACCTTAGGCGATTCCGCCTAAGGTTGGTTTGATCTAGGTGAGAGAAAAATCGGCCCGGCGACGCGCCGCCGCCGGGCCGACCGGCACCGCTTCCGCAGCATCCTTCGAATACGCCTTGCTGGCGTCGGGACCTGCGCGCGCCTTTTGGCGTCCTGAAGCTTGTCTACCTGACCGCTCCTCAAGCCTCGGCGCAATCTGCCTGATCGACCGTGGCTCCCTGAAAATGACAATGCCGGACGCCGCGCCGCCGGACAATTATTCCAGGGAAGCGCACCTGGCTTAAGACAAAAGCGCGCCCGCAATTCCAATGAACCGCGGGCGCGCCGCGCTCAGGTTTGTCGTCTGTAAGCCGGTTGATCTAGTTGACGGTTTCGCCTTCGATCGCTTTCGGCTCGCCGCCCGCGATCTCGACCTTGCGGGCCTTCTTCGCTTCCGGGACCCGGCGTTCAAGCGCGATATGCAAGAGGCCATGCTCAAGCTTCGCGCCCACGACCTCGACATGGTCGGCCAGGCGCCACATGCGGCGGAACGAACGCGCGGCGATGCCGCGATGCAGGAACGTGCGCTCCTGGGCCGAAACCGCATCGGACGACCCGCCGACGACCGTCAGCTCGTCTTCCTTGACCTCGATCGAAAGGTCCGCTTCCGAAAAGCCCGCGACCGCAAGGGTGATGCGATAGCCGTCATCGCCGGTCTTTTCGATGTTGTATGGGGGAAAACCGCCCTCGTCCGCGCGGTCCATGGTTTCGAACATGGAGGCCAACCGGTCAAAACCGACGGCGCCGCGATAAAGGGGGGCAAAATCAAACGTACGCATCAGACATCCTCCTTCGAAGCGATGTTTTCAGTCATTGTCGCTATCCGCCTGCTCACATGAGCCAGACGGCTCGGCGCGATCCCCATTCGGGCGAAGGCGCCGATGGCCAATATTTGGAATGCGACCGGCGAAGTTCAAGAGCTTCGATCGCCCGACATTGACGCCGCCGCCGAGGCTTGCAAGACTAGGGGTCTGCCGGCTGGGGCGCCGCGCGTTGTGCGCGGCTGAGAAGCACCCGTCGAACCTGCTCTGGATAATGCCAGCGAAGGGAGAACGGCGTTATGACGCTACGCTTGACGATTTGTATTCAATGGAAATTGCGCTTCGTAGGCGCCGCGACGCTTATCCTGACGGCCTTGGCCCTTACCGGCCATCGCGCCGCGGCGGAGCCAGTCGTGGTATCGGTCCTCGCACCGATCACCGGGTTCCTCGCGCTCGAAGGCGGCGCCCAGCGCAACGGCGCTGTGCTGGCGGCGGAGCATGCCAGCGCCAAGGGCCCTATAGCCTTCGACGCCGACGTCCAGGACACGACGACCGCGCCCGACGTCGCCATCAGCGCCTTCCGCCGCGCGCTCAGGGACGGCGCGCCGCCGGGCGTGCTTGGACCGATCCTCGGCTCGCAGATGCTGGCGCTCCTGCCGCTGGCGGACCAGGCGGGCGTCCCGATCCTGACGATCTCCGGCACAGCGGCGCTGACCGAAATGGGCAGCCCGAATATCTTCCGCTTCTTCCCCGGCGATGCGGTCGTCAAAACCGCCCACGCGAGCTATGCCGTCAGTGAGGTGGGCATGAAGCGCCCGGCGATCCTCTACCAGACCACGGCCTACGGCCAAAGCGGCCGCGCCCAGTTGGCGGCGGCTCTGGCGAAGCTTGGCGTCAGGCCGGTTTACGAGGAAGGCCTGCCGCCGACCGCCAAGGATGTTTCGGCGGCCTTGGCCAAGGTCAAGGCCAGCGGCGCCGACGGGGTGCTGCTCCACCTGCATGCCGGACCGACTGCATTGACGATCCGGCAAGCGCGGGAGGCCGGCATGACCCTGCCGATCGTCGCCGGCTCCGCCATGCATCAACCCACCACGGCAGCCTTGCTCACGCCGGACATGCTCGCCGGCGTCTGCGCCGAAAGCGGGTCCGCCCCGGCGGCGGAAACCGAAGGTCCCGCCTTTGCCTTCGCCGAAGCCTACCGCGCCCGGTTCGAGACCGAACCCGACGCCTTCGCGCTCGCCGAATATGACGCCTTCACCGTGCTCGCTTCGGTCATAGAGGCCGGCGCCGACACGCCCGAGGCCGCCCGGCAAGCGCTGACGTCCGGCAGCTTCAACGGCGCGGCGATGACCTACGCATCCAACGGCAAGGGCGACATGGCGCACGATGCCGTTATCGTCTGCTATGACGGGCAGTCCCACAGGGCGCGGATCGCCAAGCGCTACCGCTTCGCCGCCGACGGGCGTTAGGGGCGCCGGGCCAGGCAAATCTTGGAAGCGCTGACGCTTCAACTGTTGTTCAATGGCGTGGCGCTCGGCGCGGCCTACGGGCTGCTGGCGCTGGGCTTCGCACTGACCCTGCGGGCCGCCGGCGCGATCAACTTCGCCCATGGCGACGTCGCCGTGGCGGCGGCCTATGCCGCGATCGCCGCGGGGTCTCTGGGCATTGGCGGCGGCTGGAGCATCGGCCTCGCCCTGATCGCCGGCGGCGGGCTCGGCCTCGCCGTCGCCAGCCTCGCATGGGCCCCCCTGCGCCGCCGACCGATTGAGACGACCTTTATCGCCGCCATCGCCATTGGCGTCATCATCCAGAACGGACTGACGGCGACATTCGGCGGCGCGCCGCAAGCGACGGACGCCTTCGCCGGCGGCGGCTGGCATATCGGCGCTTTGTATGTCTCAGCCGCGGCGGCGACCGGCATCGCGCTCGCGGCCGCAGCTTTCGGGCTCGCCGCCTTCATCCTGCTGGGCACGCAGATCGGCCGAAGGCTCCGCGCCGCGGCGGAAGACCCGGATATCGCCTTGAGCCATGGCATTCCCGTGCTCAAGCTGGCGTTTGGCGCATTCGCGGCGAGCGGCGCGCTCGCGGGCCTTGCCGGCATTCTCCTGGCCAGCCAGCATTTCGCCACACCCCTGGCCGGCGCCGACTACATCCTGAAGGCCTACATCGCCGCGACCGTCGCCGGGTGGGGCCGCATCCTGCCGACGGCTGTGGCGGCCTTGCTGATCGCGCTTTTCGAAACCATCGGGGCGGCGCTCATGGGCCATGCGATCGCCGAGGGCGCGCTCTACTGCGCTTTCATCCTGCTGCTCGCCTTCCGCCCCCAGGGCCTCGCCGGCGAATCCGTGGGCCGGCGGGCATGAGCGCCTATGAGCTGCATCTCCTGGCGCTCGCCGGGGCGCTCGCCGCCGGCGCCATCGGCTGGCAGATCGTCTTCGGCCTGGCGGGCGCGCTTTCGCTCGCCGCCGGAACGGCCGTCGGCCTTGGGGCCTATGTCACCGTCCTGCTGCCGGTTCAGTACGGCCTGCCGCTGGCGCCGGCCGTGCTCGCGGCGCTCCTGCTTCCGGCTTTGACCCTGGCAGCCTTCACCTGCATCGTCGGCAAGCTGGAGAGCCACTATTTCGCGCTGGCGACCCTGGCGCTCGCCGAGCTGGCCTTGTTGATCGCGACCAACTGGGAAAGCGTGACCGGCGGCGCGAACGGCATGCTCGCCGAGCGCTTGCCGGGCTGGCTCGACCCGCCCGCCCGCCGCGCCGCCTTCGCCTGGACGCTCGCGGGCGCCGCCGGGCTGCTGTTCTATGGCTTCCGGGCCTGGGCTGGGGCGGAACGGCTCGCGCTGTTGCGTTCGGCGCCGCTCGCGGCCAGGGCCTTCGGCATCGATGCGCGGCGGATACGAATCGCGGCCATGGCGATCGGCGGCGCGGCCGGCGGGCTCGGCGGGGCCGCCCATGCGGTCACGGTCGGCGTCGCATCGACGGACGCGCTGGCCTTCAAGGGCATGGCGGCGATCCTCGTCGTCGTGATCGTCGGCGGAAGGCGAAGCCCGCTCGCCGCGGCGCTGCTGGCGATCCTGGCGGTCTGGACGCCGGAGCAGCTTCGCTTTCTGGAGCAAAGCTATCTGGCGGCCTATGGCGCGGCGCTGCTGGCGGCCGTGCTGTTCCTGCCGGAAGGCCTCGCGACGGCGGCGGCGCCCTTAGGCCGTATCTGGCGCCGCCGCCGGCCGTTCCGGCCGCCTTCCTCGCCACTGCCCGCATCATCAGAGACGAGCTTGCGGCCGCACGGCTACGACCCCGCGGCGACGGCGCTGGCCGGCGACGACTTGACCCGGCAATTCGGCGGGTTGACCGCCGTCGATGCAGTCAGCCTCGCGCTTCAGCCCGGGCGCATCGTCGGCTTGATGGGACCGAACGGCGCCGGCAAGTCCACGCTGCTCAACTTGCTGTCGGGGGTCGATCGGCCGACCGCCGGCGCCGTTCGCCTGCCCGCCGGCGGCAAGGTCGGCCGCACCTTCCAGACGCCGCACCTGGTCCCTGGACTTTCGGCGCGGGAGAATGTCTGGGCGGCGGCCCGCGGCCCCGCGGCGGAGCAAGCGCTCGCCGAAGCTGGGCTCGCCGCGCGGGCCGACGTCGCCGCCGCGCGGCTGACCCAGGCGGAGCAGCGCTTCCTCGAAATCGCGCGGGCGCGGGCGGCGCGGCCCTCGGCGCTCCTGCTGGACGAACCGGCTGCCGGGCTGACCGAAGACGAACGCTTGCGGCTCGCCCGATGCATCCGCCAGGCGGCCGCAGACGGGCTCGCGGTCCTGATCGTCGAGCATAACGTGCCGTTCCTGTCGGACTTGTGCGGGCGGCTGATCTGCATGGCCAGCGGGCGGGTGATCGCCGACGGATCGGTCGCGGCGGTTCTGGCCGATCCCGCCGTGATCGAGGCCTATATCGGAGCGACGCCGCCATGAGCCCGCCGCTTCTCCGCCTGACCGACATCGTGGCAGGACCGCCCGCGTCGCCGTGGCTCGGGCCGATCTCCCTGACTGTCGGGGCTGGCGAGATGGTCGCCGTGCTTGGGCCGAACGGCGCCGGAAAATCGACCCTTCTGAACGTCGTCATGGGCTTGGCGCGGCCGACATCCGGCAGGGTCATGCTGGGCGAGGCGCCCTTGCTCCTGGGCGATCCGAGCGGCGTCGCCCGTCAGGGCGTCGGCCTTGCGCCCGAGGGGCGGCGCGTCTTCCCAGGATTGACGGTGAATGAGAACCTGCTCACGGTCTCGGATGAGGGACGTGCGGCGCGCCGGAGCCGCATGGAAGAAATCTATGCGCTGTTTCCCGCGCTGACCGCCCGGCGGCGGACTGAGGGCTGGCGCCTATCCGGCGGCGAACAGCAGATGCTGGCGATCGGCCGCGCCCTCATGCGGCGGCCGCGCCTGCTGCTGCTCGATGAACCGTCGCTCGGCCTCGCGCCGATGACGGCGGCGGCGCTCTTCGAGGCGATCGACCTCATCCGCGCCGAGGGCGTCGCCATCCTCCTCGCCGAACAGAACATCGGCCATGCGCTCCGGCGGGCGGGCCGCGCTGTCATTCTGGGCGGCGGCCGCATCCGGGCTGAAGGCGCCCCCGCGGATCTGGGCGATCCTGCAAGCATCGCAGCGCGATATTTTTCGTGATCGTCCTGTCATTCCGAAGCAGACGCGCGACGGCGAGCGCGCGATCCAGGCTTAACGCCTATGGCATCGTTCCAGATACTCGCGCTCATGCTTTTCCGCCGAAAAGTGGGTCTATCCAGTCAACCCCCCGTTAAGGAGCAACATGCGTAAAATACCCGATGTAATAGGAAGGGAATAGCGCAATGGATATCACGCCCGCGATCGACGCCGAAGATGACGACCGCCGCATCGCACGCCGGATCAGCGTGGATCCCCTCGCTGTCATCAATTCCAACCAGCGAGCGCGCACAACGCGCCTCGTGAATATTTCGGCCGGCGGCGCGCTCGTCGGGCCGATGTTCGGCATCGAAGTCGGCGACCGCGCCACGTTGAACGTGCCGGGCTACGGCATTGTCAGCGGTTGGGTGGCGCGCATTACGGACGACAACTATGCGGCGATCTGCTTCTCGCCGGACCCCGACTTCCACCAATTGTGCGGGGAGGCCAGCGAGGCCCTGGTCGAGATGATCAAAGGCTCGCAACTGGCCTTCCAGAACCCCCATTCCGTCCGCGCCCGGCCGCACGCCTGAGCCTCGACCGCGACTATCAGCGATCCGGGATCGAAAGCGGGTCGTCGTCTTCCACGACAGCGCGAACGGGTCGGCTTGTCAGGCGCGCGATGAGTAAGTCCAACTGGTCCAGGTCTTTGTATTCAAGGACTAAAGACCCGCCGTGGCGGCCCTTCGGCTTCAGCGCGACTTTCATGCCGATGGCGTCGCCGATATCGCGCTCGACGGCTTTCAAATTGGGGTCGGCAGGCTTCTGCGGGGCCGCTTGTCGCGGCAAGCCGCCTTCCTGCACCAGCCGTTCGGTCTGCCGGACATTCAGGCCCCGGGCGACGACCATTTCCGCCAGGACGTCGGGATTCTTTGCAACCAGAAGCGCTCGTGCATGGCCTGCGGTGATTTGCCCGGCAGCCAGCCGTTCACGGGTCGCATCCGGCAGGTTGAGCAAACGCAGCATGTTCGCCACATGGGGCCGGCTCTTGCCGACCGATTTTGCCAAGTCTTCCTGGGTATAACCGAATGCATCGACCAGACGCTGATACCCGGCCGCTTCTTCGACCGGATTCAGGTCTTCGCGCTGGATATTCTCGATCAGCGCGATTTCCAGCGCGTCCCGATCGGTCATATCCCGCAGGATGACCGGCGCTTCGGCAAGGCCGGCGCGCTGCGCCGCCCGCCAGCGCCGTTCGCCGGCGACGATCTCATAGCGACCCGGCGCATTCTCGATCCGGCGGGCGATGATCGGCTGCAGCATGCCGCGCTCGCGGATCGATTGGGCCAGAGCGTCCAGCGCCTCCTCGTCGAAATGCCGGCGGGGCTGACCGGCGCCGGGCGACAGGGCGGCGATCGGAATCGAGCGCGCCAACCGCGCGACCCCCGCTTCCATGCCCGGAGTCTCGGCCCCGTCGTCACCCAACAGGGCGGCCAGGCCGCGGCCGAGCTTCGGGCGTTGCGATTTCTCGTTGCTCATGCCGCGCTCGCCAGACCGACGGGCCGCCGGCCGCCGCCGCCGGACGGCGACGGCAGCAGGTTCTCCCGCTGGAGAAATTCGCGGGCCAGCCTGAGATAGGCGCGGCTGCCGGAACAGTTCAGATCATAGAGCAGCACCGGCTTGCCATGGGATGGGGCTTCCGAAACCCGGACATTGCGGGGGATCTCGGCCCGGTAGACGATTGCGCCGAAATGCGCGCGCACATCGTCCGCCACGGCTTCGGCGAGCCGCACCCGCCGGTCGATCATCGTGATCACGATGCCCTCAAGCTTGAGGCGCGGATTGAGGCGTTCCGCCACCATATCGATGGTGCGCTTCAGGTGGCTTAACCCCTCCAGCGCAAGAAACTCCGCTTGCAACGGCGCCAACGCCCCATCGGCCGCCGTCAGGGCGTTCAAGGTCAGCAGCCCAAGCGATGGCGGGCAGTCGATCAGGATATAGTCGTAGCAAGCTTCATCGGCGGCGCGGGCGGCGGCGAGGGCATCCGCCAGCCGCCATTCCCGACGCGGCATGCCGACGAGCTCGATCTCGGCGCCGGAGAGATCCATCGTCGAAGGCACTATATCGAAAAGCGGGGTATCCGTGCGCATCGTCGCCTCGGCGAAGGCGCATTCCCCGATCAGGATATCGTAGATGCCGAGCGTCCGCGCCCGGGCTGGAATTCCGACGCCAGTCGATGCATTGCCTTGGGGATCGAGATCGATCACCAGGGTGCGTTGGCCGCAGGCGGCGAGCGCCGCCGCCAGATTGACCGCCGTCGTCGTCTTGCCGACGCCGCCCTTCTGGTTGACGATCGCGATGACCCGGGCGGCGCCATCCAGTTTGCCTGCTGCCTGCATCACGCTCTCAAATCCCATATCTTGATCAGTACGCCGCCGGACCCAGTAACGCTTGGGTATATGGCAGATTGCATCGTCCATGTTTTTCGGGCTTCGGTCAATTCTTTTTCGACCGATGCGCCTTTGTGGAGCAAGGCATAGCCATCCGCAGCGAGCGCCTGCGCCAAAACCGGCGTCAATCGGGCGAGCGGCGCGACCGCCCTGCCGGTCACGATGGCATAGCGCCGCCGGGTCGCTGCGAGCGCCGCGTCAAAGCGCATGGCGACGACCTCCGGCTTGACGCCGATCTCACGCGCCGCCTCCCTCAGAAACACGGCCTTACGCTGGTCGCTGTCGACCAGCGTCACATCCTCGGCGCCCAACGCCGCCAGGATCAAACCGGGCAAGCCGGCGCCGGAGCCAAGGTCGAGCAGCGGCCGGCTGGGATCGTCAATATGGGCCCAGGCTTGGGCGCTATCCAGAACATGCCGCCGCCAGATCTCCGCCGCATCGGCGGGGCCGATCAGGTTGATGCGCTGGCGCCAGCGCTCCAGGACAGCAACATACCGGGCGAGCGCCTCCCGTTGGGCGCCATCGAGACCGAGCCGGTCAAAAGCGGTCACAACATCCGCTGGCGGGCCCATTGGGCCTTAACCCGCCGCGCGCGCGGCCGACCGCCCATTGCGCACGTGCCGGAGCAGGGCCGTAACGGCAGCAGGGGTCACCCCCGGCACCCGGGCCGCCGCGCCGAGGCTTGGAGGTCGCGCCGCGATCAGCTTCTGCCGCGCCTCGGTCGAAAGCCCATCGACCGAGGCATAGTCCAGGCCCTCCGGCAGCGCCATCGCTTCATCGCGCTTGAATGCTGCGACATCGGCATCCTGGCGGGTAAGATATGCCGCATATTGGGCGTCCGTCGCCAGGGTCTCCCGGGCCGGCAGCGGGATCCCGGCCAGCTCCGGCCAAAGCGCCAGCAGCCTGGCGTCCGCCGGGCCTAACCGCCCCATCATCTCCAGGGCCGACCGTCGCCGACCGTCGCCGCTCGCTGGGGCGCCCACGGCTTCAAAAGCGCTGGGCGTCGCCGTGAGACTTGTCGTGAGCCGCAGCGCCGCCTCCAGGTCTTGTTGTTTCACGTGAAACAACGCAGCCCGCGCCCCGCCGACGCAGCCGGCATCCAGACCAAGCGGCGTGAGCCTGAGATCGGCATTGTCGGCGCGCAGCCGCAGCCGATACTCGGCGCGCGAGGTAAACATGCGATAGGGCTCATCGACGCCGCGAACCACAAGATCGTCGATCATCACACCGATATAAGCTTCGGTCCGATCGAACTGTACTGGCGTCTGCCCGGCGACCGCGCGCGCCGCATTGAGGCCGGCGACCAGGCCCTGCGCCGCCGCTTCCTCATATCCTGTCGTTCCGTTGATCTGTCCGGCAAGATACAAACCACGCATCCGACGGACCTCAAGCCCGTGAGTCAACTCCCGCGGGTCGACAAAGTCATATTCGACGGCATAACCAGGCCGCGCCATTTCAACCGCTTCCAGACCGGGGATCGTCCGCAGGAACGCCAACTGCACCGCTTCCGGCAAGCTGGTCGATATGCCATTGGGATAGACCAGGGGGTCGGTCAGACCTTCGGGCTCCAGGAAAATCTGATGGGAGTCGCGATCGGCAAATCGCGTCACCTTATCCTCAACCGATGGACAATAGCGTGGACCGCGACCCGATATATTGCCGGCATGGATAGCCGACTCATGCAGATGCGCCCGAATGATCGCATGGGTCTCGGGGGTAGTCCGGGTGATATGGCAGACCGTCTGCTCCGTCGCAATCGCCTTGGTCAGCATGGAGAACGGCTCTGGCGGATCGTCCCCAAGCTGCGCCTCGAGGCCTTCATAGGCAATCGACTGCTTCAGCAAGCGCGCGGGGGTGCCGGTCTTGAGGCGGCCCATCCGCAAGCCCAAAGCTTCCAGGCGGGCGCCGAACACGGTCGCCGCCGCTTCGCCGACGCGTCCGGCAGGGATCTGTCGGGTTCCGATATGGATCATGCCGCGCAGGAACGTGCCCGTCGTGACGACCACGGCGCCGCCATGCAGCTCCCGCCCGTCCTCAAGCCGGACGCCGCAACAGGCCTCATCCACCGTGAGGACGTCCTCAACCGCGCCGGCGATCAGGGTCAGGTTCGCGGTATTTGCCAGCGCGTCCTGCATCGCCGCCCGATACAGCGCTCGGTCCGCTTGGGCGCGCGGTCCCCGCACAGCGGGTCCCTTGCTGCGATTGAGCACCCGAAACTGGATGCCTGCCGCATCGGCGACCCGACCCATCAAGCCATCCAAGGCGTCGATTTCCCGCACCAGATGGCCTTTGCCGAGGCCGCCAATTGCCGGATTGCACGACATTTCACCGATCGTATCGAGTTTATGGGTGACCAAGGCGGCTTTCGCGCCCAATCGCGCCGATGCGGCCGCTGCTTCGCAGCCAGCATGGCCGCCGCCCACGACGATCACGTCGAAACGGAGGTCGGTTTCCGATTGTTTCACGTGAAACATCAGGTCATTTTCCTATGCAAAACGCCGAAAAAATTCGATCCAGCACATCATCGACATCGACGACGCCTACGACGCGGCCAAGCGCGCGCATCGCAGTGCGCAAATCCTCGGCGCACAATTCCGGCGCCGGCGCCGTCAGCGCTTGATCTAGCGCATCCTTGACGTCGAGCAAAGCCGCACGGTGCCGCGCCCGCGTCATCGCCGGCGCCGGTCCGGCCTCCAGCGCCGCCTGGGCCCGGCCGGCAAGCACCGCCTCAAGCGCCGGAAGGCCGGCGCCTGACTGGGCCGAGCCGGTCAAGCCGAAGGGCGGCGCTACGCCAGGGGCCAGATCGGCCTTATTCCAGAACACCATTCGGCCCGGCGCCGCAGCATCCGCCTCGCCAACGCTCGTGCTGCAGTCATGCGCTGCAAGGATGCGCACCTCAAGGATCAGGTCCGCGGTTTCCAGGGCGGCGCGCGCCCGGCGCATGCCTTCCTGCTCGATCGGATCGCTCGAGTCCCGCAAGCCCGCCGTGTCGAACAGGGAAACAGGATAGCCGCCAAGGTCCATCCGCACTTCCAGCACGTCCCGGGTCGTGCCGGGCGTCGCGGTGACGATCGCGGCATCGCGTCGGGCAAGCGCGTTCAAAAGGCTGGATTTGCCCACATTCGGCGGCCCGGTCAGCACGATCCGATAGCCGTCCCGGCCGCGTTCGACCGCTTCGGGATTTCCGAGATGTCGGGCGATTTCGGCAAGGATGGTAGATATGCCTTCCCGTATCTCCAGATCTAAGGTCTCTGGGATCGGTTCATCGGAGAAGTCGAGCGCCGCTTCCGCAAGCGCCAGCAGAGTCAGCAGGCGCTCCCGCCAGTCATTGTGGATCCGGCTGAGGCCGCCCTCCATCTGCCAGAGCGCGCGTCGGCGAGCAAAGGCGGTATCCGCATCGATCAGATCGGCCAACCCTTCCGCCGCCGCCAGATCCAATTTGCCGTTCCGAAAAGCGCGCCGAGAAAACTCGCCAGGCTCGGCCGGGCGAAAACCGGGCAACCCGGCCAGAGCATCGGCGACGCCGTCAATGACAGCGATCCCGCCATGCAGGTGCAGTTCGACGACATCTTCCCCCGTAAAGCTCGCCGGCGCCGGAAACCAGAGCGTCAGCGCCTGGTCGAGCGCCGACCCGTCGTCTGGATTGACCAACCGACGGAGGGCCGCCATGCGCGGCGGCGGCGGCGGCCGATCGGTCAGCGCGTCAAAGACCGCCGCCACGCCTGGGCCGGAGAGCCGCATGACAGCGACCCCGGCTCGACCGGCGCCGCTCGCCAAGGCAAAGATCACACTTTCAGCCGCCATGTGGAGCACCTGTGGCCTGAAGCAGCCCGCCCAACCTCAGGCGCGGGGCGCCTTCCGGCTGGTTCGGTCGCGCAATTGCAGCAGAAATCGAGCAAAAACCGCTATATCTAGCGGTTTGACTGCCTTCAAAGCCCATCAAGCCTTGGGTTTGCCGCCGCCCATAGTCGACCGCATCGCCTGATCCCAGAAACTACGCATGGCGTCGACGCCAGCGCCAGATCCAGCCGCCGGCATCCATTGCCGCCACAGCGCCTCGGCATCCATCGCCTGCAGCGTCTTCTGCATCTGCTCGGTCATGTCCTTGACCAGGGCGTCCTGCATGGGCGCGATGTCCGGCAATCCGAAAAACCGGCGCGCTTCATCCGGCGTCGCGTCGAAATCGATGGTGATCTTCATGGGCGCGCTCCTCATTGGGGGCAAATCCAGGCCGCCATGGCGTTTCACACCCTTGCATACGCGAATCCAGCCCTCACGGGAACTGTCGATTGGCGGCGACGGCGCGGCCGGCGTATCATGCCGATCCATCGATCCAGCCCGGGAGGCCTGGCTTTGCCCGACAAACCCCACGGCGGCTTTGAAGTCGAACCCCCCGCGGGCGACAGCGCCGAAACCGCGTCCACGATCGTCGCCTCGCCGCTCGGCAATTTGAGGCTCGTCGCCAGCGGCGGCGCGCTGACGGCCGTCGCGTGGACCGACGCTGCGCCCAGCGGCGCTACAAACGATCCCATCCTGCAAGCCGCGGCCGAGCAACTCGCCCGGTATTTCGACGATAGCCGGCATGCGTTCGACCTGCCGCTGCAGCCCAAGGGCGACGCCTTCGAACGCGCCGTATGGCAGGCCATGTGCGCCATCCCGTCCGGCGAAACCGCGACCTATGGCGCGATCGGGCTCGCCACCGACAAGCCGGCCCGCGCGGTCGGCGGCGCATGCGGCCGGAACCCGATCCCGATCATCATTCCCTGCCACCGGGTCGTCGGCGCAAACGGCGCGATGACCGGGTATTCCGGCAAGGGCGGCGTCGAAACCAAGCAATGGCTGCTGCGCCACGAAGGCGCGCTGCTGATCTGAGCGCTGGCTCCTCCTGCCCTCTGCCATTGCAACTGCATACCGCCGCCCGTTATCTTGCCCATAACGCATGAACACGAGCGGACCCGGGGAGATTATCGAAATGGCGGAATGGGCGACGATCCAGGCGGACGACGGCGGCAGTTTCAAGGCCTATGTGGAGAAGCCGGCAAGCGGCGCCGGTCCGGTCGTGCTCTGCATCCAGGAAATCTTCGGCATCAACCACGCCATGCGCGACATCGCGAAGTACTGGGCAGGGCAGGGCTATATCGCAGTCGCGCCGGATCTGTTCTGGCGGCAGGAGCCGGGGATCGATATCACCGACAAGACCGAAGCCGAGTGGAGCAAAGCGTTTGCGCTCTTCAAGGGCTTTGACGTCGACAAAGGGATTGCGGACCTGCAGGCGACGATCGCCTTCGCCCGCGCCATGCCGGGCGGCAACGGACGGGTCGGCACGGTCGGCTTCTGTCTGGGCGGAAAGCTCGCCTATCTGCTGGCCTGCCGCTCCAACGCCGACTGCAATGTCAGCTATTACGGCGTCGGGATCGAAGGCTTGCTTGATGAGGCGAAAGCGATCGCGCGCCCGCTCGTCATGCATATCGCGGAGGAAGACGGTTTCGTTTCAAAGGACGCCCAGGCCGCGATCAAATCCGGACTTGCCGACAATCCCCATGTGACGATCTACAGCTATCCCGGCATGGATCACGCCTTCGCCCGCATTGGCGGCGTGCCCTATGACAAGACCAATGCCGATCTCGCGAACGCCCGGTCGGAAGCGGCCTTCAAAGCCGCCCTCGGCGCATGACCGGCGTCGGTCCGTTCGAGACGGCGGCCGCCTGGCGCGCCGTCGATCTTGCCCGAAGCGACGACTGGCGCGTTCCGTTGAGCGCGCCGGAGCAGGATGAACTGATCCGCGCGACGGAGCAGGCGCTCAAGGCGAAGGGCCCGATCGAGGCGCTGACCGTGGACGATTTCCCGCTGCCCACGCTTGCGCAGAAGATCGCCGGTTTCCGGGACTGTCTGGAAGGCGGCCGCGGCTTTCTCCTGCTGACCGGCATGCCGGTCGAGCATTTCACGGATGCCGAAGCGAAGGTTCTGCATTGGGGCTTCGGGCAGCATCTCGGCCATCCCGAAACCCAGGACAAGGCCGGCGCGCGCATCCATGTCGTGACCGACACTGGCGCCCGCGTCGAGACCACCGACAATATCCGCAGCTTCCAGACCAACGACGAACTGACATTTCACACCGACGGCGCCGATGTCTTTGCGCTGCTGTGCCTCAGGCCCGCGGCGGAGGGCGGCGGCTCGCGCCTTGTGTCATCGGTCGCGCTCTATAACGCCGTGCTGCAGCGGCGTCCCGATCTCGCGGCGGTGCTCCGCCAACCGTTCCATTTCGACGCGCGCGCCCAGAATCCAGAGGATATCAAAGTCCAGACCGCGCCGATCTTTACCCTGCATGACGGCCTGGTTTCCGGCCTCTACAAACGTCGATACATCGAGACGGCCCAGCGCTTTCCCGAGGTTCCTCGCCTGACCGAAGCCCAAGTCGCGGCGATGGATCTGCTGGATGAGACGTCGAACGATCCGGCGTTCCATCTGGCGCTGACCCTTGCGCCAGGCGACATGGAGATCGCCAATAACGCGACCTGCTTCCATGCGCGCTATCGCTATGCCGACGCCGTCGATCAGGCCCAGCGCCGTTGCATGCTGCGCTTGTGGCTATCCCTGCCGAACGGACGGCCGCTGCCGGATGTCTTCAGGACCACGCGGGAATGGGGGCCGACCTATCGTCGGCGCATGCTGGCCGCCGCCGAGTAAAATCGCCAGAAGTCAGAAATCCAGACTCTTCCGATTGTACTATCAGTCCGGTTCAAGGGAAGCAGGTAAAAATCTAGTGGTTCATCTGTTGGAAGAAATCTGCGTTTGACTTGGTTTCACGCAGCTTGCCGGCCAGGAATTCCATTGCGTCCTGGGTGCCCATCGGCATCAATACGCGACGCAGCATCCACATCTTGTTGAGTTCTTGACGCTCGACCAGCAGTTCTTCCTTGCGTGTGCCGGATTTGCCGATATCGATCGCCGGCCAGACCCGTTTATCGGCAAGTTTGCGATCCAGCACAATTTCCGCGTTGCCGGTGCCTTTGAATTCCTCAAAGATGACCTCGTCCATGCGGCTGCCGGTATCGATCAAGGCGGTCGCAATGATGGAGAGGCTGCCGCCTTCTTCAATATTCCGGGCGGCGCCGAAGAATCGCTTCGGCCGCTGCAAGGCATTGGCGTCGACGCCGCCGGTCAGAACTTTGCCCGACGAGGGCACGACGGTGTTATAGGCGCGCGCGAGCCGCGTGATCGAATCGAGCAGGATAACGACGTCGTGCTTATGCTCGACCAAGCGTTTGGCTTTCTCGATGACCATATCGGCGACCTGAACATGGCGCTGCGCCGGCTCATCGAATGTGGAGGAAATCACCTCGCCGCGCACGGAGCGCTGCATGTCGGTCACTTCTTCCGGCCGCTCGTCGATCAACAGCACCAAAAGATAGACTTCGGGATTATTGGCCGCGATGGCATGGGCGATCGCCTGCAGCATCATGGTCTTGCCGGTGCGGGGCGGCGCCACGATCAGGGCGCGCTGGCCCTTCCCGATCGGCGAAACCAGTTCGACGACGCGCGTCGTCAGATCCTTGGATTCGGCCGATTCCGTTTCCAGCACCAGGCGTTCGTCGGGATAGAGCGGCGTCAGATTGTCGAAATTGATGCGCTGCCTAACTTTTTCAGGCGCTTCGAAATTGATCGAATTCACCTTGAGCAGGGCGAAATAGCGTTCGCCGTTCTTGGGCGCGCGAATTTCGCCGACGACCGTATCGCCGGTGCGCAAGCTGAACCGCCGGATCTGATTGGGCGAGACGTAGATATCATCCGGACCTGGCAGATAATTGGAATCCGGCGAACGCAGGAACCCGAAGCCATCCGGCAAGACTTCAACGACCCCGTCGCCGTTGATCGTTACTTCCTGATCGGCCAGTTCTTTCAGGATCGCGAACATCATGTCCTGCTTGCGCAGGGAGCTCGCGTTTTCGATCTCAAGCTCTTCAGCCATCGCCAGCAATTCGGGCGGCTTTTTAAGCTTGAGTTCTTGTAGATTGATGGTCTCAGGGACGTTCTGAAGCACGGTACCGCTCATCCAAATGTGGTGACTGACGAGGATCGGGCGAGGGCATGATTGACGCCCGAATTCTGCCGGAGAGAGCCAGCCGCAGGACGCGGCAGGGCTGGGCCGCCGCCAAATCGGAGCGAAATGTCCAGAGGCGGGGCGAGCAACCAAGCGTTATGTGCCGCGCTCAGCCTTGCTTGTCAAGATTTCTTCGCGGTCAGAAGGGTCGGACGATAACCATGATGACAATCAGGATCATCGCCAGCGTCGGCGCTTCATTGGCGATCCGGAAGAACCGGGTCGAGCGTGAATTCCGTCCCGCCGCGAAATCCTTCCGCCAAAGCCCCATGGCGTGATGGGCGACCGTCAGGAGCGCGACCCCGAACAATTTCGTCCAAAGCCAGCCTGAACTCCAGTCGGCGATGCCAGGCGTGGCCAGCAACAACCCGCCAAACAGATAGGCTGCAATCATCGCCGGGTTCATGATCGCCCGCAGCAAACGCCGTTCCATGGTCTGGAAGCGCGCATCCTCGAGCGACCCGGGCGCGATCTCGACATGATAAACGAACAGGCGCGGCAGATAGAGCAAGCCCGCCATCCAGGAAATCACCGCGATGACATGCAGCGCTTTCGTCCAGGGATAGAGCGCGGCGAGGAATTCCATCATGCCTTGCCGCGAACCCGCGCGACCAGATGCTCGACATGCGCGATCGGCGTTTCCGGCGTGATGCCATGGCCGAGATTGAAGACATGGCTCCGGCCCGCCGAAGCCGCCAGAATGGCGTCGATCTCCCGGTCGAGAACCGCTCCGCCCTGAATCAACGCCACCGGATCGAGATTGCCCTGCGGCACGGCGCCAGCGTCCCTGACGGCGCTGAAGGCCGATGTCGGGGCACTTTGCCCCAGCGATACGGCGTCAATCGCCGGACAAGCGGCATAGGCCGCCATGAAGGCGTCGGCGCCGCGGGGGAAAGCGATCATCCGAGCTTCCGGCCGTTCCGCTTTGATCCGTTCCGCGATCCGACGGATCGGACCGAGGCTCCAGGCTTCGACGCCATAGGCGGGCAAGGCGCCGGCCCAGGAATCGAAGATCTGCACGGCTTCCGCGCCAGCGTCGATCTGCCGGATCAGGTGCCGGGCGACCTGATCTTCCAGAATGCTGATCAAGCGGTTGAACGCAGCGGGTTCGGCCAGGGCGAATTTCCTGGCCGTAGCGTAGTCCCGGCTGCCGGCGCCTTCGATCATATAAGCCGCCAGGGTCCAGGGCGCGCCCGCGAATCCAATAAGCGCGGTTTCGACCGGCAGCGCGGCGCGGGTCGCCCGCAATGCCGCATAGACCGGCGCCAGAAAGGCCTCAGGCCGCTCGCCATCGAGCTGGTCGATCGCCCGGGCGCTGCGGATCGGCTCCAGCTTCGGTCCTTCGCCCGTGACAAACCGGACCGGTTGGCCAAGCGCATCCGGGATCACCAGAATGTCCGAGAAGATGATCGCCGCGTCGAAGCCGAACCTTCGGATCGGCTGCAAAGTCGCCTCGACGGCCATCTCAGGCGTGTAGCAAAAATCCAGGAAATCCTTGGCCCGCGTTCTGAGCTCCCGATATTCCGGGAGGTAACGCCCGGCCTGGCGCATCAGCCAGATCGGCGGGCGCGGCAGGGCTTCGCCGCTCAAGGCTTGGAGGAATGGTTTTGTCGGTTTCGTCATGGGACTTGGATGTACGAGTTTTCCCAACGCTCTTAAACAGCAAAATCCAAGTTTAATGAGATATGGCAGTGGTAGTGAGGGGGCGGAGTCACGGGGATAAGTCTGAACATACCGGCTTATCCGGCGGAACTGTGGATAGGCGCGGATCGCTGGATAGCGCTTGGGACAAGTCGGAAGAGCCCAAGGGATTGGCAGTTCCGGGGTCCGTGGATCATGGGGATGGAATGATCCTCGGGCGGACCGTCCCCAACCGGCTGTAACATTCTCCCAGTGGGGACAGGGTCCTGGCTTTGGTCGGTCGGAAGCCGTGGTATATCCCCAGGGTTCGACGAAAAGAATTCTGACCACATTCGGCGCCGCTGCTTATCCACACGCAATTCAGACGCGGCGGCGACGCGACTCGGGAAAGTTCACATGGCCAACAGACGGGTTCATCTGCATCTCGTATCCGATTCGACCGGCGATACCGTGCGGAGCGTCGCCCGGGCGACCCTGGCGCAGTTCGACAAGGCGGAGGTGACGGAGCACTTCTGGAGCCTGGTCCGCACCGAGGCCCAGGTCGAGCGCGTGATCGAAGGCATCGCGGAAAAGCCCGGCGTGGTTTTCCTCACCATGCTGGATGAACGGCTGCGCGGCCTTTTACTGAATGCCTGCCGGTCGATGCAGACCCCGGCGGTATCCTTGCTGGATGGCGCCATGTCGGCGCTTGCTTCGGTGCTTGGCGAGCGCGCGAAGAACCGGCCTGGCCGTCAGCATGCGATGGATGAAGCTTATTTCAATCGGGTCGCTGCCATGAACTATGCCATGGCCCATGACGACGGCCAGTCGCTCTGGTCGCTCGCGGAAGCGGACGTGATTCTGTGCGGCGTCTCGCGGACATCGAAGACGCCGACATGCGTTTATCTCGCCAACCGGGGCCTGAAGGCGGCGAACGTGCCCTTTGTGCCGAAGCAGGCCCCGCCCCAGGAACTCCTGGACGCTAAGGACGCGATGATCGTCGGCCTGACCGTCGATCCGACGCGGTTGATCCAGGTGCGTCGGCACCGGATGGCGCATCTGACCAGCGCGGACGCCCAGACCGACTATGTCGATGCGGAACGGGTGCAGGAAGAAGTCGTCGAAGCGCGGCGCTATTTCCTCTCGAAGAAATGGCCGGTAATCGACGTGACCCGGCGTTCGATCGAGGAAACGGCCGCGGCCATCATCCAGTTGCACACGAAAATGCATGGCGGCGACAGTGCGGACGCTTAAGCCGATTGTCCTGGCGACGGCCAGCGCCTCGCGCCGCGCCTTGCTCAAGGGCGCGGGCGTCGCCTTCGAAGCGCTTGCGTCCGACGTGGACGAAGCTGCGATCAAGGCCGCGAGCCGACAGGCCGGCAAGACCGTGGCGGAAACGGCGCTGGCGCTGGCGCGGGCAAAAGCCGCGGCCGTTCAGGCATTGCGGCCGGGGGCGCTTGTCATCGGCGCGGATCAGATGCTGGATCTGGACGGCGCCTGGTTCGACAAGCCGGCGGATATGGCCATGGCCCGCCAGCAGTTGGCGGCGCTCCGCGGCAAGACCCATAGCTTGCACGCGGCGCTTTGCCTCTTCGGTCCGGATGGGGAAATCTGGTCCGACGTTCCGGCGGCGCAGCTGACGATGCGGGCATTTTCCGATGCTTTCCTGGTCGACTATCTCGATGATGTCGGCGAAACTGCCTTGAAGTCGGTCGGCGGTTATTTCCTGGAAGGACTGGGCGTGCAGTTGTTTGAACGGATCGATGGCGACTATTTCACGATCCTCGGTTTGCCGATGACGGAATTGCTCAAGGCTTTGCGCGCGGCCGGCGCGCTGCCCGCATGACGGTTACCGGCAAGGCGCGCATCGCCGGCGTCATGGGCTGGCCGATCGCCCATTCCCGCTCGCCGCTGATCCACGGCCACTGGCTTGCGCGCTATGGCGTCGACGGGGCCTATGTGCCGTTCGCGGTTCGTCCGGAACATGGCGCGGATGCGTTTCGCGCCCTGGCGAAACTGGGTTTCGCCGGAACGAACGTGACGTTGCCGCACAAGCTGACGGCGTTTCAGACGGTCGATCGCCGGGATGCCGCGGCTGAAGCGATCGGTGCTGTCAACACGGTCGTCGTCGAAGCCGATGGGTCGCTCTCAGGCTCGAACACCGATGCGCCCGGCCTGATGGCGCATCTGATCGCTTCAGCGCCAGACTGGCGGGCAGAGGCCGCGCCGGCGGCCGTGCTTGGCGCCGGCGGATCGACGCGCGCCGCGATATTCGCGCTGCTTGCGGCCGGGTCGCCGGAAATCCGCCTTTCCAACCGGACGGGCGCGAAAGCCGAAGCGCTGGCGGCGGCTTTTGGACCGAAAGTGACCGTGGTCGATTGGGCGGAACGGGCGGCGATGCTGGACGGCGCCGGTCTGCTGCTCAACACGACGAGCCTCGGCATGACCGGCCAGCCGCCTCTGGAAATCGACCTGACGGCTTTGCCAAAGGCGGCCGTGGTCTACGATATCGTCTATGTGCCCCTGGAGACTGGATTGCTGGCGGCGGCTCGGGCGCGGGGAAACCTGGCGGTCGACGGCCTGGGCATGCTGCTGCATCAGGCGGCGCCGGGTTTCGCCGCCTGGTTTGGCGTCGCGCCCGCTGTCGATGACGCCCTCAGGGCGGTTATCCTGAAGGATCTGAAATGATCCGGGGTCGGTATGTGATCGGGCTGACGGGCTCCATCGGCATGGGCAAAAGCGTGGCCTCGAAGATGCTGCGCCGATGCGGCGTGCCGGTCTTCGACGCCGACGCCGAGGTTCATAAGCTGATGGCGAAGGGCGGCCGGGCCGTGCGCGCGGTGGAAGCTGCCTTTCCCGGGGTGACCGTTGACGGCGCGGTCAATCGTCCGGCGCTTGGGGCGAAGGTCTTCGGCGATAGCGCCGCGCTGAAGCGGCTGGAGCGCATCCTGCATCCGATGGTCGGGCGGGCGGAGCGGGCCTTTCTGGCGCGGGCGGCGCGGAACCGGAAGAAGGTCGTTGCGCGCGACGTGCCGCTGCTGTTCGAAACCGGCGGCGACAAGCGCTGCGATCTGACGCTGGTCGTCAGCGCGCCGGCGCATATTCAGCGCTGGCGGGTGCTGGCGCGGCCGGGCATGACAGCGGAACGCCTGGCTCAGGTGAAAGCCAAGCAATTGCCCGATGCAGTCAAACGTCGGCGGGCGGACCGGGTCGTGCCGAGCGGCCTCGGCAAGCGCGTGACCTGGACGCATATCCGCCGGGCGGTGCAAGCGGCGCGGGCCGACGCGGCTGGCCGGAGGAGCTGATCGACGATGCGCGAGATCGTTCTGGATACGGAGACGACCGGCCTTGACCCCAAGGACGGCCACCGCGTCGTCGAAATTGGCTGCGTCGAACTGAACTACCATGTGCCGACCGGCAAGGAACTGCACATCTACATCAATCCCGAGCGCGACATGCCGCTGGAAGCGTACGAGGTGCATGGCATTTCCGAAGCCATGCTGGCGGACAAGCCGGTCTTTGCCGATGTCGCCGACCAGTTCCTGGATTTCATCGGCGACGATGCCGCCCTGGTCATCCACAATGCGCCGTTCGACGCCAAGTTCCTGAACTGGGAGCTGCGCGCCGTCGGCCGCCCGACGATTCCGTCGGAACGCCTGATCGATACGCTGCAGATCGCGCGGAAGCGCTTTCCCGGCGGGTCCAACAGTCTTGACGCGCTTTGCCGTCGCTTCGGCGTCGACTTGAGCATCCGGGAAAAGCACGGCGCCGTCGTCGACTGCCGGCTGCTGGCGGAGGTCTATCTTGAACTGATCGGCGGCAAGCAGCCGGGCCTTATGCTGGCGACGACGGCCGCATCGGGACCGGGCGGCGGCGACCGGCCGTCGGCGCAGCTTGGCCTTGTCGGCAAAGCCGCCGTTCGGACGCCGCGTCCGCCGCGCGCCCATGCGGCCAGCGCCGCCGAGGATGCGGCGCACGCTGCGTTCCTGGATAAACTGACTGCGCCGATCTGGCGCGCCTGACCGGCTTCAGAGCATGGCGCGTCCACCTGGACGCGCGGTCCAAGCTCTATCTTATTGATAGCGATCAAATTATCCAACCTTAGGCGGAATCGCCTAAGGTTGGTTTGATCTAGGCGATTCCGCCTAAGGTTGGTTTGATCTAGCGGCCGGGCGGCTCAGTTTTTCGGGGCGTCGTTGGCCCGCATCTGCTGATAGAGCGCCGCGAAGTCGATCGGATTGATCAAGAGCGGCGGGAAGCCGCCGTCGCGAACGGCATCGGCGATGACGGCCCGGGCGAACGGGAACAGCAGGCGCGGGCCTTCGATCATGACCAACGGCTGGATATGCTGGTCGGGCACGCCTTCCGCGACCGCGCAGACGCCGCCATAGCTGACTTCGGCGACAAAGAAGGTCTTCTCGCCGCGCTCGGCAGTTGCGCGCACATGGATCATCGCTTCGAAATAGCGGCCGCCCAGGGGCTTGGCTTCGACATCGACATCGACGCGGATCGCGGGCGGCGGGTTCAGGTCGCCCAGGCTTTGCGGCGCATCGGGGTTCTCGAAAGACAGGTCTTTCACGTATTGCGCGGTCAAAGTCAGCGGCGGCGTCTGGCCTTCGGCGGCGTCGCCTTGGGCTGCGCCGGCATCCTGATCAGCCATATTGGCTGTCTCCTAACGAATGGTGAGGACAAAGTCGTTGGTCTGTGGGGCGGCTGCCCCGCGGAATGGCCAAGGGCGTTAGCACGAAAGCCGTCAAAGAGACAACTCCAAGCCGCGCGGCTGGGTCGGATCGTGGCGGGCGAAGCAGCCGTTCTCGACGCGGCGGCCGATCAGCGCCCGGATCGGTCCCCAATGACAGACGACGAGCGTCTCGGACCAGTCCTGTCGGCCGGCCATGCGCGACCTGAAACGCTCGATGCGCTCGATCAGGCGGGTTTCCGGCTCATCCAGGCCCCCGGCGGCCGGGTCGCCTTCGTGGTGCGCCCACCAGCGCGGCTGCAATTCGCTGAAATCCCACGTCCGCCAGCGCTGCTTCAGGATGTCGGGCTCGGAGCCGATATCGCAGGAATAGCCCGCAAGCTCCCGGATGTCGGGATCGATCTCGACGGCGAGCCCAAGATCGTCAGCGACGATTTCAGCGGTTTCAAGGGCCCGCGTGTATGGGCTTGCGACGATCCGCCCGACCGGACGGCCCTTGAGGGACCGGGCGGCGGCCAGGGCTTGCGCCCGCCCCAGTTCGGTCAGCGGCGGGTCGGCGACGCCAGGATCGATGCGGTCCTTGCTGAAATGCAGGTTGAAGATGGTTTGCCCGTGGCGCAACAGGATCATGGGTCGATCCGACGATCGGGCGGCTGCGGCGGATCGGGCCGCTCCTCATATTCGCCGTCGATGATCGTGGTCCCGCCCGGCCCGGGGCGGGGACCGGGGCCGGCGGATGGCGGCCGCCGACCGCTACGCCTGGCCTGAAACGCCACGATCGCCCGTCCCCAGAGGCCGCGCGTCGGCCCGAACAGCAACGAGAGGCCGAAGCAATCGGTAATGAAGCCCGGAGTCAGCAACAAGACGCCGCCAAGGAAGATCGCGACCGCATCGATCAACGGGCCGGTCGGCGTGTCGCCGGCCTCGACCGCGGCGGCCAGCCTGCGCATGGCCGAGCGGCCCTCGGACCGCGCCAGGGCTGCGCCGGCGGCGGCGGTCAAAATCACCAGCCCGAGCGTCGGCCATAATCCGATAATGTCGCCAGCTTGAATGAAGACGGCAATTTCTGCGATCGGCAAGCCGACGAAAAGGAGAAACAGGATCCAGCCCATGCTTGCTTTGCAACGCTCCGGCGCTATGGTGCGACAATACGGCGGCGCGCGAAATGCGCGCTTTCATTCGATGGCGGCGCATCCAACATAGGGATGATCCGGTTCAGGTTAAAGCACGGTTTGCCGACCGGCCGGCGTCCGGCTGGATAATCGGTCCAGGACGTCGGCCTTTCGGCCCGAAGGGAGCATTTCGAATGGGTAGCGGCAACGCCCTCATCGAAGTCATTATTTTGGCGGTGGTCGCAGGATTTCTGATCCTTCGCCTGAGGAGCGTGCTCGGCAAGCGTCACGGTCAGGAACGGCCGCGCTATGAAGATGCCGAACGTTATGTCGGCAAGGCCGACAAGCCCGCCGATGACGATCAGTCGGACAATGTGACGCCCTTCCCCGGCGCCCCCCAGATCGATGCCCGCCCGCCCGTCACTGGTCCGGCGTCGAAGTTGCTGGCGCTCGACCCGGATTTCGACGAAGCAGCGTTCCTCGGCGGCGCCAAGGAAGCCTTCCGCATGATCCTGGCGGCTTATGCCGGCGGCGACCGGGATACCTTGCGGGCGCTTGCCAGCAAGGATGTTTATACCGCGCTGGAATCGGCGATTACCGGCCGGGAAGACCGCAATGAGACCCTGGACGCCACGCTGATTGGCGTGCAGAGCGTCGAACTGGACGATGTTGTGGTTAAAGGGACGGTCGCGCAGGTGATCGTCCGCTTCGTCTCCGAGCAAACCAATGTCACGCGCAATGAAGAAGGCCAGCCGATCGACGGCGCTCCCAATCAGGTCGAAACCATCACCGATCTCTGGACTTTCGAGCGGGACATGGCGATCAGCGATCCGAACTGGCGCCTGATCGATACCGAAGCGCCAGTTTAACAGGCTTCGGAAAAAGTCCGTGATGCAGGACGCGCAGTTTTTCCCCAGCCTGTTAAGGCGGGCGAACATGCATCGCTTGTTCTGCGCGGCGTTGGCTGCGTTGCTGGCGGCGGCTTGCGCGGGCCAGAAGCCTGGACCGGAACCCACGCAGGCGCCCGCGCCCTCCGAAGCTGCGCCGGCGCCCCCGCCGCGGCTGGTTCAAGTTTCTTTGACGGCGCTGCCGAATTGGGATGCGGACGATCCGGCGCCGGCGCTGACGGCGTTTCAGACCGTGTGTCGCCGGTTCAAATCCAAAGCTCCGTCAGCCGCGGTTTCGCCCGCCTGGCCCGAACTCGGGACGGCGGGCGCGTGGGCTGCCGTCTGCGCCGATGCCGCCGCCGTTCCCGCGACAAGCGCCCGTGACTTTATCGCACGCCGGTTCGTCGCCTATCGGCTCGTGGCCGAACCCGGCCTGTTCACAGGCTACTTCGAGCCGGAAGTGCCTGGATCGAGGGTCCGGGGCGGACCATATCAGACGCCGCTTTATGCAAAGCCGGACGATATCGTCACCGCCGACCTTGGCGCCTTCTCCGACAAATATCAGGGCGACACAATCCTTGGCCGGATCGTGAAGGGGCGTTTTGTGCCCTATCACGACCGCGCGGCGGTGGTTGCTGGGGCGCTCCAGGGAAGCGGGCTGGAAATCGTCTGGCTGGCCGATCCGGTCGATGGGTTCTTCATTGAAATCCAGGGCTCCGGCCGCATCGCCCTGGCGGAGGGCGGGACCATGCGCGTTGGGTATGCCGGGAAGAATGGCCGGGCTTACCGCGCCATCGGCCGCGACCTGATCGCCCGGGGCGCCGTCCGCCGCGAGGATATGTCGATGCAGGCGATCCGGCGCTGGCTGGCGGACAATCCGCGTGAGGCGCCGGCCCTGATGAACTTGAACCAGTCCGTGGTATTCTTCACCGAGCGCACAGGCCCCGGTCCTGTCGGCGCCGCCGGCACGCCCCTGACGCCGATGCGCAGTCTTGCGGTCGATCCGGCGTTCGTCCCGCTTGGCGGCCTTGTCTGGCTGGATGTGCCGCATCCGAACGCGGGCGCGCCGCCGATCCGGCGGCTCGTCGTCGCGGAGGATGTCGGCGGAGCGATCAAGGGCGCCCAGCGCGGCGACCTTTTCTGGGGCACTGGCGCGCAGGCCGGCGACAACGCCGGCCGGATGGCGAGCCAGGGCCAGTTTTATCTACTCGCGCCGAAATAGGCGCGGCTTATTGCAGGGGGAGCAACCCGATGAAGATTTACGGGCGGATCACGTCGAGCAATGTGATGAAGGTCCTCTGGGCCGCTGCGGAGCTTGGGCTTGAGTATGAGCGCGTCGACGCCGGCATGGCTTTCGGCGTCGTCGATACGCCGGAATATCGGGCCATGAACCCGAACGGCCGGGTCCCGACCCTGGTCGATGGCGATCTGACGCTATGGGAGTCCAATGCCATCGTGCGCTACCTCGCCGCCAAGCATGACGCCGGCGGCCTGTGGCCGACGGACCCGGCGACGCGCGCCGATCTCGACCGCTGGATGGACTGGCAGCAGACCACCCAGAACCCAGCGATGACGCCGGTATTCTGGGGTCTGGTGCGCACGCCGCCGGCGGAGCGGAACCAGGCGGCGATCGATGCCGGCATCGCGCAGTCGATCGCGGCGTTCGGCATCGTCAACGCGCGGCTGGCGGACCGCGACTGGCTTGGCGGCGACCAGCTGACCATGGCCGACATCCCGCTCGGTCCCAATCTGCACCGCTTTTTCAATCTGCCGTTCGAGCGGCCGGACCTGCCGCATCTCCGCGCATATTACGATCGGATGTTGACCCGGCCGGGTTATGCCGCGCATATCGCTGCTGTGCCGATCTCCTAGATCAAAAGGCCCTATCTCAGGCGCTTCTGCCCGAGTTCGATCTGGATCGATCCGCCTCTCGGCGGGCGCGCGAATGAGCGGATAGAAAGCAGCAATGGCCGACGAGCAGGATCTTTATGAGCGCATCTGGTATGGCGTGCGGGACGGCCGGGTCGATCTCGGCGCCGACCTGAAGATTCTGAACAAGCCGGGCAGCCCGGTCTTCAGCCGCTCCGACAATCTGTTGCCGTGGGTCGCCTTGCTTGCCCTGATCGTCGTCGGCTGGCGCCTGGGCGGATGGATCGGGGCCGCCGCCGCCGCCGCGTCGATGCTGATTCTGATCGCGACCACCATCAACCTCGCGGTGATGGCGAGGCTGCGCAAGAAGGCGATCGCCTACGCGCTCTCGGGCCGGACAGGGTTCGAGACGCTTTGGAACGCCGGCGCGCTCTCCATGCGGCTCCGCGGCGATGCGGCGAGCGAGATCAGAGGGCCGGACGAAGACTGGCGCCCGTTCGCCAGCCAGCGTCTGCCGCGCACGAAAGCGGAAAAAGAGGGGTGAGCGGGCGCCGCCACAGGGAACGGCAGGCGACCGAGGCGGAGGTAGATCTTTGGCGCCGCGCCGTCGGCGGGGTCGCGCCGCTGAAGGGCCGGGCGCGGATCGCCATGCCCGGACCCCGGCCAGAGCTCTCGCCGATGGCGGCCGACCGCCGGGTCGAGGCCGCGCGGACGGCCTTGCCCCATTCCAGCCGGCCGGCGCCGCCCTTGCCGATCGATCGGCCGACGGCGCAACGCTTGAAGAACGGCCGGATGCCGATCGATGGCCGGATCGATCTGCACGGCATGACGGCGAACGAAGCGCGCTTGAACCTCAGCGCGTTTCTCCGCGCAAGTCAGGCGATGGGCCGACGCGCCGTTCTGGTGATTACCGGCCGCGGCCTCGATCCGGACCGGCTTGGGCGCGGCGTCTTGAAACGCGAGGCGCCCCAGTGGTTCTCCAGCATGTCCGACATCGTCGCCGGATATAGCGAAGCTGACAGACGTCATGGCGGCGCGGGCGCATTTTACGTCCGCATCCGCCGCAAGGATAAGGCAAAGCATTCATGACCCCCGCCGCCATCGCCGCCGCCGCTATCGAAGTTCTGGGCGAACAGGAAGCGCGGCCCGGCCCGCTCGATCTGATCCTCGGCCGCTATCAACGGGCGCGCCGCTATATCGGCTCCAAGGACCGGGCGGCGCTCTCGGAGCGCATATTCGGCATCGCCCGCCGCCATGCCCGGCTTGGCTGGCGGCTTCGGGCCGCCGGCGCGGAGGAAACCGCCCGGTCGCGCGTCATCGCCGATCTGATGCTGACGGACGCCTTGCCGCTGGAAGAGCTCGCCGCGATGTTCGACGGCGGCAAATATGCGCCGGCGCCGGTGACGGCCCGGGAGTTCGGCTGGATATCGGCGCTTGGAGCGCCGCCGCTGGAAACCGAGGCGATGCCCCAGGCGGTCATGCTGGAATGCCCTGAGTGGGCCTGGGACGGCCTGCAGGCGGCCTTCGGCGCTGCCGTCGTGGCGGAGCTGCAGGCGCTGTTGACGCCCGCGCCCCTCGACCTCAGGGTCAATCTCCTGAAGACGACCCGGCCGGCCGCCCTTGGCGCGCTGATGAACGGCGGCTTCAAGGCGCGGCGCACACCCTATGCGCCCGATGGACTGCGCATGGACGGCCGGGTGGCGCTCGGCCGCTTGCCGGGCTTGCTCGACGGCGCGATCGATCCCCAGGACGAGGGCTCGCAACTGGTCGCCCTGGCGCTCGGCGCCCAGCCCGGCGAGACGGTGGCCGACTTCTGCGCCGGCGCGGGCGGCAAAACGCTCGCAATCGCGGCGCAAATGGGCAATAAGGGGCAGCTTGTCGCGATGGATACCGATGGGCGGCGGCTGGAGCGGAGCGCGCCGCGCCTCGCCAAGGCCGGCGTCGATAATGTCCGCCGCCATGTCCTGCAGGCGACCGGCGATAGCTGGCTGAAGCGCCAGCGCGGCCGGTTCGATCGCGTGCTGGTCGATGCGCCATGCTCGGGCGTCGGCGCGTGGCGGCGCAATCCGGACGCCCGTTGGTCCAGGGGCCAGCCGTCGCTCGCGGACCTGACGCAGCTCCAGGCTGAAATCCTCGCCAAGGCGGCTCGGCTCGTCCGCCCCGGCGGCTTGCTGGTCTACGCGACCTGCTCCTTGCTGCCGGAGGAAAACGAAGCTCAGATCGACCGCTTCCTGGCCCGGACGCCAGGCTTCGCGCTGGCGCCGCCGGAAGCGTTCCCGGCGCCCCTGACCGGCCCCTATCTCAAGCTGACGCCGGCGCAGCATGGCACGGACGGGTTCTTCGTCGCGTGGCTGAGGGCCGTCGAAGCCCCGGCGGCGGCGGCGTCAGACGAGGCGGAAGTATAGCCAGTCCGGCAGCAGGCGAGCGGCCCGGAACAGGGCGGCGAAGCGCCAGGGGTAATAGCCCCTGAAACGGCCGCGCTCCATCAGGCGGACCGTGCGCGCGGCCGCGTCCTCGGCCGAGAGGATGAACGGCATCTTGAAGTCGTTCTTGTCCGTGAGGCGGGTCTTGATGAAGCCGGGATTGATCACCTGAACCTTGATGGCGTCGGGCAGGTCGGCGCGCAAGCTTTCCGCCATGTGGATTACGCCTGCCTTGCTCGCGCCGTAGCCGATGGAGCGCGGCAGGCCGACCAGCCCTGCGAGCGAGCCGATCAGCACGATGTGCCCCCGACCCTGCGCCAGCATCGCCGGCACGGCTTGACCGAGCACGCGGGCGGCGCCGGTGAAGTTCACGTCGCACATGGCCTCGACCGCGTCTGCATCCCAGTGCGCGGCGTCGAGCGGCTCATAGAGGCCGGCGCAGAAAATCATGCCGTCAAGCGGCCGGTCGATGCGGGCGAAAGCCTTGGCGACGGTTGCGGCGTCGCGCAGGTCCAGGGGCGCGACGACCGCCGGGCCGGGCAAGGCGTCGGCCAGTTCCTGCAGCCGGTCCGCATTGCGCGCCGAGAGGTAGAGCGTCGCGCCGGCGGCGGACAGGCGCTCCGCCAGGGCGCGGCCCAGGCCCTCCGACGCGCCGACCAGCCAATAGCATTTGCCGCGCCAGGGATCGCTCATTGACCCGGCGCCCCTGCCGGCGCGGCGACCGGCCTGAAGGTCGCGACAAGTTCCGCCGCCTTGAAGCCGAACTTCCGCATTTCCGACCGGTTCACGATCGATCCGTCCGGAAGCAGATAGAGCCAGTCGACGACATTCAGCACATGGCCGCCGGCGCGTTCCGGCAATTGCAGACGGTAGGTCATGCGAATGGCGTCGCCTGTAATCTTACCTTCGCCCTCGCCGATGACGTCGGGCGCCGTCGCCGTGAAGCTTTGGCCGTCGGGCAGGAAGCGGATCGACCACTCCCGCCGGTCGACCGCCCCGCTGGCATAGACGAACTCCTCATTGAGCGTGCCGCCGGCATCGTCGAAAGCGCCGACGATCCGCGCATTGAAGCGGGACTTCACGCGCCCGGTGAAATCGTAGATCACGCCTTCCGCCTGGAAGGTCCGGCCGAGCACGTCCTTCAGGGCCGGCGTATCGGCTTCAGCATAGTCGGCGAGCGTCTGGGCGCGGAAGCTCCAGATCGCATCCCAGGTCTTCAGGCCGCCGACCGCGATGGTGAGCCCGAGGACAATATAGAAAAGCGCGCTCATGGACGAGGTCCTTCTTCGACGCGGACGATTAAAAGCGCCAGGAGCGCCAGGGCCTTCAGGACGCAGGGCGCTGCGGCATAGGCGATTGTCAGGGCAGTCAGGGCGCTTGCGTCATTCGCCTGGCCGGGCACGAACCCGGCCGCGTCGAGCGCCGGCAGAGCCAGTCCGGCGGCAAGGGCGAGGGCGGCCTTGTTGACGAAGCCCCACAAGCCGAACACCGCCTCGCCCGATTGCCGCAAGGCCGCAAGGCGGCGGGACAAGAGCGCCGGCAGCAAGGTCATGTCCGCGCCCATGGCGGCGCCCGACCCGATCGCCACCAGATAGAACGCCAGCCAGTCGCCGGACCCGAGCTGCGTCGCCCAGATGAAGACCAGGATGGCCGCCGCCATGCCTGCGGCAAGGGCGCGCTTGGCGCCAACCAGACCCGCGGCCTTCGCCCAAAGCGGGGCGGCGACGGCGGCGGCCAGGAAGAACACGACAAGCGTCGGCCCGACATGGTCGGGCGCGCCGAGACGGTCGCGCACGAAAAACAGGAAAAGCGTCGCGGTCAGTCCGCTCGGCAGCGCATTCAGCAGGCCGATGGCGAGCAGCTGGCGGATCGTCCGGTCCTGGACGGCCGTCAGCAAGGCGCCGGGATCGGTCCGGACTGCCGCCGCCTGCTTCGGCGGCTGCGTCCACTGGGCGCGGTTCGTCCAGAGCGCCGTCGCCAGCAGCACGGCGAACGCCAGCGCAAACAGCCCGTAAGCGAGTTGCGCGCCCGCCAGCGGCCGCAGCAGCTCCGGCAGAATACAGGCCGCGGTGATCCCGGTCAGGACGCCGGCTTCCCGCCAGCCGGCGATCCGCGAATGCAAGCTGTCCGCGCCGCCGGCCAGGGCGACGCCGTTTGCATAGAACAGGATCTGCAAGGCGCTGAACCCGGTGAAGACGACCGCCAGGCCGAGGGTGAAGCGAAGCGCCGGGCCGCCGGGCGCGTCTGGCCAGAACAATCCGAGCATGCCAAGCGCCAACAGCGCGCCAAATCCGGCGGCGAGCTGGCGCTTGGCGATGCCGGTCCGACCGAACCACCAGCCAAGCAAGGGGTCTTGCAGGAAATCGAGCGCCCGCACCGCCAGCAGCAGCCCGCCGATCGCCGCGAGGCCGAGGCCGTATTCGGCGGCATAGAGACTGGGCGCGTGGATATAGATCGGCGGCCCCGCGAACGCGAGCGCCCCGCCGAGAAACGCATAGCGGGCAAGCGCCCCCGAGGTCGGTCCGCATGCGGCCAGGGCGGGGCCTGGCGTCATGAAGGCTTGCCGCCCCGAAGCCGCTGGGACGCCTCGGGAAAGCTGCTCGTGTCGCTGAGCCAGATGCCGAAGAATGTCTGCCGCAGGTTCGACCGCTGCAAGGTGCAGCGCTCCGCGCCGTTCTGGAACATGCGGGCTTTATCCTCGGCGACGCTGACGGCGGTGATCCGGTCGCCCGACTGAACATCGTCGATACAGGCGGCGAAATCCCGGCCGAACTGCTTGAAGCTGGCTTCGGGCGCGCCGGAAATCCGCGCCATTTCCTCCAGTGTCCTCTCGGTCAACTGGGCCGAGGTGAAATCCCGGGCGTAGGTCAGGGTGAGCGCGAACGGCGCCGACCAGGCGAACGCCCCATCGCCGCTCCAGAGCTCGGCATCGAAAACGCGCCAGAAGAGCACCCGGAATTCGGTCTCGCCGACCTTGCGCGCGGCTTCCGGCAGGCTTGTCAGCTCCGGCGGCTTCTCGGCGCGGGCGAGGCCAGGCGTGAGCAGCAGCGCCGCAGCGGCCGCCAGGATGATGCTACGCATGGACGAACTCCACATGGGCGACGTCGGTCCGGCCCAGGGCGAAGGTCGCCGCACAGATCGCGAGGTAATAGCGCCAGCCCCTGATGAAGCCGTCGTCGTAGCCAAGCGCCTTGATTTCGGGCAAGGCGGCCTCGAAGTCGGCCTGCCATTGGCGGAGCGTGCGGGCATAGTCGCCGCCGAACCGGTGGAGATTTTCCATCTTCAGGCCAGCGCCCCTGGCGGCGCGCTCCAGCGCGGCGGGGGAAAGCAGCATGCCGCCCGGAAAGATGTACTGGCGGATGAAGTCCGACCGGCGGCGGTAGGTCTCGAAATGCAGATCGTCGACGATTATCGCCTGGATCGCCGCGCGGCCGCCCGCCGCCAAGCGCTGCTTGACGGTCTGAAAGTAGACCGGCCAATAGCGCTCGCCGACGGCTTCGATCATTTCGATCGAAACGATGCTGTCATAGGTCCCGCCGATGTCGCGGTAGTCCGACAGCACGATCCTGGCGTCGTCGCCAAGGCGCTTCCGGGCATAGGCATGCTGCGCTTTCGAGATCGTGATCGCCGTGACCTCCCGGCCTGCCGCCGCCGCCGCCTCGGCGAAGCCGCCCCAGCCGCAGCCAATCTCCAGGGTGCGTGGGCCGGCGTCTGCCGTAGCGTCGAGCAGGCGGCGGTATTTCGCCTTCTGGGCGGCTTCCAGGCTGTCGGCGCCGTCCCGGAACAGCGCGGCGGAATAGGTCATGGTGGGGTCGAGCCAGAGGCGGTAGAAGGCGTCGCCGACATCGTAGTGCGCCCGGATATTGCGGGCGCTGCCAGCGCGGCTGTTCCGGCGGATGAGCCGGTCGGTCAGGCGGAAAACTGCCTGGTTGATCCGGTTCGGGCGCAGCGGCTTTTCGAAGGCCGCCCCGTTCAGCAATGTCACCCGCGCCAGCGCCTCAATGTCGGGGCTATCCCAGAGGCCGGCGATATAGGCTTCGCCCCAGCCGATATCGCCCCGCGCGGCAAGCGCCGAGAGGGCGCCCCAGCCATGCAGGGTCAACTCCGCATGAGGCTCGCCGACGCCGAAATGCAGTCGCCGCCCTGTCGGCAGGGTGACATCGATGGAGCCGCGCTCGATGCGGGCGCCGATCGCGGCGATCTCCCGCTCGATCCGGCGGGATAGGCGGTTCGGCTGATGCTGCGCTTCGGAACAAGGGGCGCGGGCCAAGCTTGCGACGTCGGTCATCCTGTCACTTTCTCGGTCGGGGGCGGCGGGCGGCGCCGGAATGGCACGCCCTTCAAGGCAAGCTTGAGCGCTTGCCAGCGGATCAGGGCGCTGACGCGAAGCGCGCCAAACGGCCGGCGGAACAGAAGTTTGGCGAGCGCGCCGCCGCTGAGCGGCGCCAGATCGCCGGCCAGCGTCGCGATCATGCCGCCGCCCTCCCGTTGGTGTTCGATGGCGATGGCGATCCGCCCCGCGCCGATGTCGAAGCGGAACGAGTAGTCGCCGACGATGTCCTGGAACGGCGAGACATGCAGGCGTTTCGGCCGGATAATGCGGTCGGCGTCGGCGATCGCGCCGAAATCGGGCCGCGCGCAGAAGTAGGAATGCCGGTCGCCGTAGGTGTTGTTGACCTCTGCCAGCACGGCGCGGACCCCGCCCGCCGCATCCCGGAAGAACCAGAAGCTGACGGGGTTGAAGACATAGCCAAAGCGCCTGGGCTGGGTCAGCAGCCAGATCTCCGCCAGCGCCGCGTCGGGCAAGCCCAGGGCGCAGGCTTCTGCCGCGGCCCAACGGGCGGCCTGCCCGTCGCCGACGCCATGGTCGCGGTCGTCATAGGCCATCAAACGCAGCTTGCGGAGCCAGCCGAACAGCCGCCCCTGGACGGGGGCCGGTCCTGGCGCCATGCGCAACAGGAGATAGTCGACGCCATAGGTGAAGGCGTTCCTGGCGTCGCCTCGGCGCGCATGAAAGGTCGCGCCGGAGAGGATGGCGGCGCCGGCGGCCGGCCAGGCGGCAAGGGTCAAGCGCTTTGCCATGTCAGGCCCAGGCCGGCGCGGCGCCGAGCGCTTGCGCCGCCGCCAGCCCGCTCATCAAGCCGTCCTCGTGGAAGCCGTATCGGGTATAGGCGCCGGCGTACCAGATCCCGTAGCGGCCCTGGATTTCCGGCAACGACTGCTGGGCGGCGATTGCGGCCCGATCGAACTGGGGATGGGCGAACTCGGCCGCGTCGACGATGTGCGCGTCGGGAATGGCGTCGCCAGGGTTCAGGGTCACGAAATACTGGCGCGCGGTCGGCAGGGATTGCAGGCGGTTCATCCAGTAGGTCACGCCAACGCCAGCGCCGCCGCCTGCCTTGCCGGAGCCGCCGAGATAGTTCCAGCTCGACCAGCAAGCGCGTCGCCGGGGCATCTGGCGGGCGTCGGTATGGAGGACCGCGCGGTTCGGCGTATAGCGAAGCGCGCCCAGAATGCGGGTCTGGTCGGCGTCCGGCTGGGCCAGCAGGCGCTCGGCCTGGTCGGCATGGCAGGCCAGGATGACGGCGTCGAAAGCTTCCGCCTCCCCGCCGGCGGCCCTGACGCTCAATCCATCGGCATGCCGGACCGCTATGGCCGGCGTCCCCGCCCTGATCGCGACGCCGTTCGCCTTGAGCGCAGTCGCGAGCTGCTCGACATAGACCCGGCTGCCGCCCTTGACCGTCCGCCATTGGGGCTGGCCGCGTGCGCTCAACAGCCCGTGGTTCTTGAAGAAGCGGACGAAGGTCGCCGCCGGAAAGGCCAGCATGTCGGCGGGCGCGGCGCTCCAGATCGCGGCGGAGAAGGGCAGCAGATACCAGTCCCGGAATGCCGCGCCGAGGCCTTGCCGGTCCAGGTATTCGCCCAGCGTCAGGCCGGGGTCGGCCAAGGCGTACTCGGCGGTACGGTTGAAGCGCAGCACGTCCGCCAGCATTCTAAGATAGGCCGGGCGCACGAGATTGCGGCGCTGGGCGAACAGGCTGTTCAAGCTGCGGAGGGCGTATTCCAGCGCGCCGTCGTCAAAGCTGGCGCCGAACGACATGTTCGACGGGATGGTCGGCGTGTCGAGCGCTTCGAACAGTTTCGTCAGCAACGGATAGTTCCGGTCGTTGAAGACGATGAAGCCGGTGTCGATCGCGAGGCCGCCGTCGGCTTCGACCGCGACCGTGCGCGCATGGCCGCCGATCCGTCGCTCCGCCTCGAAGAGGACGACGTCATCGCTCTGGCTCAGGGCATAAGCGGCGCCCAGGCCGGAAATGCCGGCGCCGATCACGGCGATGCGGCGCCGGCGGCCTGGGCTTGCGGATTCGAATGGCATCTGGCGTCCTTGGGCGGGGGGCGTGGGCGACGGCGATCCGTCAATTGCGTCAAGGCTTACGCAACGAAGCGCCGCTTGGATTGGCGGCGCGCAAAAAACCGACTATTCCCTGAGGGCGATGATCCGCCCGGCAGGTTCCGCCGTAGAAGTACGTTCAAGAGGTTTATTATTCCGATTGCTTTGCCCGCGGGGGAACGCGCCGCATGTCGATCCAGCATCACTTGAGCGATGACATCCTGTTGGACTACGCCGCCGGCGGGCTTGCCGAAGGCTGGAGTCTGGCGGCGGCGACGCATATCGCCCTGTGTCCCGTGTGCCGCGCGCGGGCGGCGGCGCTCGATGCGATCGGCGGCGCCGCGCTCGAAGATTTGACCCCGGCGCCGATCTCCGATGACGCGCTGGACGCCTGCTTGCGCTTGCTTGACGCGATGGAGGCCGATCCCGCGCTCTCGGCCGCCCCTGCCGGGCCCGGCCTGCTGCCGACGCCGCTCCGTGCATTCGTCGGGGGCGATGTCGATGTTGTCGCCTGGCGCCGCGTCGGCGGCGGCGTCCGCCAGGCTCCGCTTGGCGTCCGCGGCGGCGCCAAAGCGCGGCTTCTGTACATTCCGGCGGGCGTCGCGGTGCCGGAACACGGTCATGGCGGGCTTGAGATGACGGTGGTGTTGACCGGCAGCTTCCTCGACAAGGCCGACGTCTTCGCCGCCGGCGATATCCAGGTCTGCGACGGCGCGGTCGACCATCAGCCGATTTCCGGCGACGACGGGCCTTGCATCTGCCTTGCCGTGACCGATGCGCCGCTGCGCTTCCGCCGACTTGTGCCGCGGATCGCCCAGCGCATCGCCGGTCTGTAGATCGGGCAGATACGCCGCCGGGGCTCTCACCAGGGAATAACATCGCCGCGCTGGTCGAAAAACCCGCCGGAATCCTCAGGCGTGAGCTTGGCGATGACGGCCAGAAAATCATCGGCGGCGACCGAAGGCGTGCGAACGTCGAGCCCGGTTTTCGCGAACGGCTGGGAGAGCGCCGTCGCGACCGTGCCCGGATGCAGGGCGACGCAGATCGCGTCTTGCCGCGTGCGACGTAGCTCAATCGCCGCGGTGCGGACGAATTGGTTCAGCGCGGCCTTGGACGCCCGGTAGCCATACCAACCGCCAACGGCATTATCCCCGATGCTGCTGACCCTGGCGGATAGGGTCGCGAACACCGAACGTCCCGCCCGCGGCAGCAGCGGCAGCATATGCTTCATCAGCAATGCCGGGCCGATGGCGTTGACCTGAAACTGATGCGCCAGCGCCGCTGCGTCCAACGCCCGCCAGGTTTTTTCCGGTTGCACCCCATCGCCATGCAACAAGCCTGTCGCATCGATGACCAATCGCAGCGGCGGCCCGTCTTTCAGACTGGCGGCCGCCGTTTCGATAGAGGCTTCGTCGGCGAGATCCAGGCCGGGATCGCCCTGCCGGGAAAAGGCGGTGACAGTCTGGTATGCGCCCGAGGCATCCAAAGCGCGGAACAGCGCCCGCCCAATCCCGCCGGTCGCCCCGATGACGGCGGCTTGCCGGTCTGTCCGTGGTTCTGTCATGGCGACGACATAAGCCACGAAGCGACCAAGTAAACCGGCACCGTGTCAGGTCAGGATGAAATCGTCCAGCGCCAACGTGTTCTCCAAAACGCCGATCAGCCTGAGGCTGGCGCTGCCGCCGAGGTCGATCACGGCGGAGCCGTTGACGTCCGTCGTCACGGCCTTGATCGCATCCAGGTCGGCGAAACCATGCGCTGAAAGGTCGATCAGATCGACAGCCCCATCGAAGTCCGAAATCGCGTCATTGCCGGCGTTCAGGCCGACGATGAAGGTATCGCCGCCCTGCTGGCCTGTCAGGAGGTCGTCGCCGTCGCCGCCGTCGATGATATCCGCGCCGGAATTCCCGAAGATCCGGTCATTGCCGTCGCCGCCGTTGATCGTGTCGTCGCCGACCAGGCCGACGATCCGGTCGTTGCCGCCCTCGCCGCTTAAGGTGTCCGGGGAGTTGATCCGGTTCGCGCCAGTGATCCGGTTCGTCTCGGAATTGCCGGTCAGGACCAGCCCGACCGTTGAAAACAGACCGACAAAAAACTCGACGCCTTCGGGATTCGTGAAATCGACGAACACGTTGATGCGATCGAAGCTGCCTTCGCCAGGCAGTTCCGTGACCGTGTCGCCGACATTATCGACAGTATAAATGTCGTCGCCGTCGCCGCCGGACATGGCGTCGGCGCCGACGCCGCCATTCAGGCGATCATCGCCGTCGCCGCCTTCCAGGACATCGTCGCCCGCATCCCCGGTCAGGGTGTCGTTTCCGCCGCCGCCGATGATGGTATCGTCGCCATTGCGGCCCCGGATCGAATCCGCGACCGAAGCGCCTTCCATGCGATTGTTCAGGCTGTTGCCGTCGCCAATATTGGTTCCAGCCGTGCCGGTCAGGATCAGGTTCTCGATATTCGCCCCAAGCGTCGCGTTGAAGCCAGCTTGCAGGGTATCGGTTCCTTCGTCCGCCAGTTCCGTAACGCTGTCGCTGGCGTCCTCGGCCCCGCTCAGATCATAGAAGTCGTCGCCGAGACCGCCGGCCAGCGTATCGACGCCAAGACCGCCGATAAGCCGATCGTCGCCGCCGCCGCCGTTCAATGTATCGGCTGCGGCGCCGCCCGTAATTTCTTCGCCGCCGTCGCCGCCGGTCAGCTGATACCCCTCGTCGCCGAGCACAATGGCCTCAATCGACGTAAAGCGGACAAGCGCGGAGAAATCGACGATACCACCACCGGACAGCTCGATCCGGTCGTTGCCGCCGCCGCCATCGAAGGCGTCCGTCGCCGTGACGTCGGCGGCGATCATGAGGATGCGGTCGTCGCCGGCCCCGCCGAAAACCGTGTCGGCGCCGTCATCCGGCATCAGGAGGTCGCCGCCCGCGCCGCCCGATAGACGATCGTCGCCGGCGGAGCCGCGGAGCGTATCGGCTCCTTTGCCGCCGAAGATGATATCGTCGCCGTCATGGCCAAGACCGGTATCGTCGCCATCGCCGCCAGTAATCGTATCGCCGCCGCCGCCGCCGCGGAGAATATCGTCGCCGTCGGCGCCGACTATGCCATTTGCAGCGCTATCCCCGGTGATGTCATCGGAGCCCTGGGTCCCTTGATGGGTGATCCCGCCATCGGGGTCGAAGCCGAAGATGAGGTTTACGCGTCCCGCCGTGCTGGCGCCGCCATATCCGGCCGCGCGCGAAGCGCCAAGCAGGATGTCGGCCAATCCATCGCCATTGACGTCGCCCGACATGGAGACCGAAAAACCGACTTGGTCGCCATTGGCCCCGCCGCCGACCAGCAGGCCTTCGCCCGCATCCAACGCGGCAAGGTCAACCGGACCGCCGTCCGCAATATCTGCCTTGCCAAACACAACAAATGCCTTGCCGGTCCGAACGCTGTTGTAGTCAGCGCCGGCCATGCCGATGAGGATATCGTCGAAGCCATCGCCATTAACGTCACCCCCGGCGCTGGCTACTCCGAACCCAATCACCATCGACTGGTCCCCGTCGATGCGGAAGCCTTCGGTCGCATCCAGGGTTGTTAGGTCGATTGCCGCGCCTGTGGATAATTCGGAGCCGAAGATCACATAGTGGGCGCCAGCGTTCGTTCGGCCGTTGAAAGAGCCGGCGGCGGCGGACAGAAGAACATCATCAAATCCATCGCCGTTAACGTCGCCTGCAGCGCTGATGGATGTGCCGACGGCGATCTGGGCGACATCATCGCCGCGTAGCAGGATGCCATCAGTCCCGTCCAGCGCCTCAAGTTGGATATTGGCGTCAAAGCCAGTGGCTTTGCCAAAAATCAGAAAAGCGCCGCCGTCGCCGTTAAAGGCGGTGGGCGCTCCGACCATGACGTCGCCAATTCCATCGCCGTTAAAGTCGCCGGCGGCGGAAACAGCGCGGCCTACGCGTTGCGTCTGCTGCCCATTGGTGTTCTCGACGGTCGACAGCCCGCCAATCAGATGAAACCCGTCGGCGCCGTCAAGCGCAGTCAAATCAAAACTGGCTGAAACGGATTGGTCTGTGCCGAACACGACAAATGCTTCGCCGGCGCCGCTGCGTCCGTAGGGAGAGCTGTTGTGGACACCGATGACCAGGTCATCGAAGCCATCGCCATTGACGTCGCCAGCGCTGCTGACTGCGCGTCCGACGCCGTCATTAGGATCAAAACCAGGCAGGCGGAAGCCTTGCGAGCCATCGAGCGCGCTGAGGTCAAAGCCACTATTGCTCTGGTTGAAGTCGCTGGCGAGGATGCCGTCGCCGCCGAAGATAACGTACGCCTCGCCAGAATCGAAAATATCGCCGCCATTGGCGAATATGCTTCCAACGATCAAGTCGTCGACGCCGTCGCCGTTGAAATCCCCGGCGCCGCTGATCTGGGTATTGTAACGGCCAAGCAGATCCGTGCTGGCGACGCCGTCAATCCGGATCAAGCCTGCGCCGTCCAATGAGCCGAGATTGCCGGGGTCGCCCGCGGTAAAGAGAATATAAGCTTCCCCGGCGCGGCCGCGGGCGTCCGGATCGGCTTCCGGCGCGGCCATGGCGATATCGTCCAACCCATCGTTATTGAAGTCGCCGAGAATTGTGACGCTCTGGCCGAGGTTGTCGAAAACAGATGCGCCATCGACCTTGAAGCCGTTCAAACCATCGATGTCTGCCAGATTGAATGTCGCAATCGCCATGGGTTTCTCCTCGAACCTTGCCCGACATGGCCGCGGCAAGGGCGCCCCTGTTTGTCGCGGAAGTTATACCAATTTGCATTGATCAGAACCCGTGAGCCCATTGCCGACATCCGA